>JAICYU010000029.1 GCA_025934025.1 Terriglobales bacterium | reverse complement strand
TCGAATGTCCCGCCAGGGACATATAACGAAATACCCGACCCAAATCAAAAGCTCGACCCCGTTAGGCTGGGGAATCACCCTGGCCGCGCTGATCGCCTTCAGCGTCCTCCTCATCAATTACCGCCCTCATTTGCCAGAACAGCAGGCAACGGCGCAAAATACTTCCGCTTCAACAGCACAGTTCAGCAGCGACGACCAGCAGTTGATCTCCGGTGTGGCGCAGCAAGACCCGGCGGTCAGGCGCGCCTATGAGAACGGATTGCGCGAGGTGAACGCCTACATCGTTGACGCACGCCAAGCGGTCCAGCGAGATCCCGGCGACGCCATGGCGGAAGAGCAGTTGCAGCAGGCATATCAACAGAAGGAAGCGTTGTACCAGTTGGCAACGGCGCGTTCGCTGCCTTAGGAGAGCATGCTCATGACGATGATTGGTCGTGGCCATCGGCTGAAGATGAGATCAATCAATAAAACGGCGCTGCTTTCCGCGTTGCTTTGCTGCGCATTCTTGAATGCTTCCGCCCAACAAAACCGCAAAGTGATCCGCCTGGAGATTGCGCCCGGCGGGACGGTCAATATCGTCAACAATGATGGCTCCGTGGAATTGAAGTCTTCTCCCGGTAACCAGGTGCTCGTTTCGTATTCCGCGAACTCCGACAAGGTTGAAGTGGACCATGAAAGCACGGCGGACAAGCGGCGCATTGAAATTCGGACGCACGTGCTGGGAGATAACAAGCCCGCGAGTAACGAAGCACAGGTAGCCTACGAGGTCAGCGTGCCTGCGGGAGTTTCGGTCAGCGTTAGCACGGCCACAGCGCCGATTACGGTGGAAGGAGTGAGCGGCGACATCGCCCTCTCTTCGGATACCGGACAGATCACCCTGCGCAACGTGGCACGCTCACACATCCATGTCCGCGGCATTGCAGCGCCGGTAAGCCTCACCAACGTGAGCGCCGGGCACGTGGACGTGACGGCCAACAGCGGAGCCGTGCAACTGCTAGACGTCACCGGCCCTAAGGTGAACGTCGGAACTACGAGCGGCGATATTACCTACAAAGGCGATTGCTCCGGCGTGGGCGATTACGTTCTGATCACGCACAGCGGAAACATTGATCTAATGCTGCCGCAAACGGCTTCGGTTGATCTAAGTGCGCGGTCCGTGAAAGGCTCCGTCGAAAACGATTTTCCCCTCCAGAAGAAAACTCACACCACGTTTGTGCCCCGCGCAGGGAGTTCCTTCGCAGGTACCTCAAACTCAGGCTCTTCCTCGGTTGAGCTCCAGTCATTCAGTGGTAGAATCCGCGTAAAGAAGCAGTAACAGCGCGGCTCCGAACAGATTGATGGCCCAGGCTGAATCAACCCGGCGTGTGTTTCTTATCGGGTTTATGGGCGCGGGTAAGACCACGGTCGGGCGCGAATTGGCGAGACGCCGCCGCGCCAGATTTGTGGACTTGGATGATCTGATTGAGCAACGCGAAGGGCAGACGATCGCACAGATTTTTGCTTCTGCCGGCGAGCAGGCATTTCGCAGGATTGAAAGTGCAGTCCTCTTAAGTTTGCTGCAAGAAAATGCGGGAGGTGGCGATCTGGTAGTGGCGCTTGGTGGAGGGGCTTTCATCCAGCCGGAGAATCGCAAAACTATCAAGCGCGCGGCTGGAACAACAGTGCTGCTGCAAGCGTCACTTTCGGAGTTGCAGCGGCGATGCCAGAATGATGAGAGTCGGCGCATCCGGCCTCTGGCGAAGGAGCGAGACAGGTTCGCCGAACTTTTTGCCTCACGACAAGCGCTTTACGAGCTGGCCGAATTTCATGTGGCGACGGAAAACAGGAGCATCGAGCAGGTGGTTAACGCAATTCAAGAGATTCTCTCGGCAACAAGGCCGGAGGTAAAGCAATGATGAAGTCTAGAACGGCCGCAATTTGCGCCGTCATGGCGCTGACGACGCTCTCGCTTTTTGCCGCCGACCAGAAAGAAAAGAAGACTGGAAACAAAGTCTGGGATTCCGGCAGCTTTGGCATTTACATGAACGGCAAGCGGATCGGCACGGAGAAATTTCAGATCGAACAGAAATCCGATTTCAGCGTGGCAACTTCCGAAATCAAGGTGGAAGACGGCAGCACCAAGGCCGACCAGACCGCTGAGATGCAGATCACTGCAAAGGGCGAGTTGCGCTCTTACGTGTGGCACGCGACGTCGCCGCTCAAAGAAGAATCCAGCGTGGAAGCGAAGGACCAGCTTCTGGTGGAGCACGTAGTTCCTGCCGACCAGAAGAAAATGGACGTGCCGCACATTCTGCCGGTCTCTACCGTGATCCTTGACGACAACTTTTTTTCTCAGCGCGAACTGCTGGTATGGCGCTATCTTCGCACCGGGTGCTACTTCAAGCAGAATGAAGGGCTGGTCTGCGGACCGAGCCATTTCGGGATTCTCGTTCCGCATCAGCACACCGCGGGCGAAGCGGTAATGGATTTGATTGGCCGCGACAAGGTCACGATCAAAGGCCAGGAACAGGAACTCAACAAATTCAAGCTCGATACTGACGGAGCTACTCTCTGGCTATGGGTGAATGACGACTATAAAGTCATGAAAATGTCCGCCAGTAATTTTGAGGTGATACGAGACTGAGGAGGATTTGGTAAGTGGGTAAGTTGGTAATTGAGTACTTGCAACCTCTTCTCGATCGGTCCTGCTCCCCGTTGAACCGAAAACTTACTTCCCTTACCGCGGCGTCAATCACACGAAAATAGCTGGTGTTCAATTACCAAATTTTTTTCCATGCCCAATCGCCGCTCTGACATTCTGTTCTTTTTTGCCGTTCTGCTGGCTCTGTGGACGGCATACACGGTACGCGACGTACTGATGCTGATCTACGTGAGCGCGCTGTTTGCGGTGGTGCTCTCGCCAGCGATCGGACTGATTCAGAAAATCAGGCTCAACGGATGGCGCGCAGGGCGGGGCTTCGCCATCATGTTCCTGATTCTTGTGCTCGCGCTTCTGGGCACGCTCTTCATGGTGTTTGCTTTTCCGCCCGTCTATCGCGATGCGCGCCAGTTCGCGGCTGACTGGCCCGGGCATCTCACCGCCCTCACTAACCAGTTCCAGCATCTTCCCTTCGGCAACAAGATCAACACATGGGAACTGCAGAAATATGCCAGAGAAATCGTTGGCGGCGCCGGCGGACTCTTCCTGAACCTCGCTGGCGGAATTTTCGGCGTCTTCACGGCTGTGATTCTTACCGCTTACTTCATCATTGATGGAGAGCTTGCGTTCCAATGGGCTGTATCTCTCTTCCCTGCTGACCAGCAGCAGCGGCTGTCAGCAACATTGCTTCGGGCGGAGAAACGCATGCGCAACTGGCTCACCGGACAGGCCATCATGATGACGGCGATGGGGCTTTGCAGCCTGGCGGTTTATTACGCACTAGGGTTGCGCTACTTCTATCTGCTGGCGCTGTTTGCGGGGACTGCGGACATCATCCCGATAGCCGGCCCGGTCAGCGCGCTGATACTTGCCTCCACCGTCGCCGCTTTGGATTCGCCGCAGAAGGTGCTCGGCGTCATCATCTTTCACGCTGTCTATGCGCAGTTCGAAGCCGGCTTTCTCTCGCCCCGCATCATGCGCTCCACCCTTAAGCTTTCGCCAGTCGCAGTGATCATCGCGCTTTCACTTGGCGGATCGCTGGCAGGAGTGATGGGCGCGCTGGTCTCAGTCCCAACCGCTGCCCTGGTAATGGTGCTGGCGGATGAGTATCTGGTAAAGAAGAAGAAAAACGCGGCCACGGCGTAGCTACTGCCTGATTCGTGGATTGGCCAGCGAGTAGAGAAAATCCGTAAAGAAGTTCACCACAACATAGGTCAACCCAATGATCAGGATTGCGCCCTGGACCAGATAGTAGTCGCGGTTTCCAATCGCCTGGATTGTCAGCCGCCCAATGCCGGGCCAGGAGAAAATCGTTTCCGTAACAATGGCGCCCGCCAGCAGCGCACCAAACTGCAAGCCAACCACGGTAAGCACCGGGATCAGCGCATTGCGTAGTGCGTGCTTGTAGACAACAGCGTTTTCAGAGAGACCTTTGGCGCGCGCGGTCCGGATGTAGTCCTGGCTGAGCTCTTCGAGCATCGCAGTGCGCACCATGCGAGTGAGAATCGCGGCAAGAGCGCCACCCATCGTGATTGCCGGCAGAACCAGATGAGCCAGGGTTCCCGATCCCGAGACTGGCAGCCAGCCGAGTTTGATGGCAAAAAACAAGATGAGTATCGGTCCGAGCGCAAAGTTAGGAAATGACAATCCGAGCAGGCTGACGAAACTGAGCACGCGGTCGTCCCACCGATTGCGCCGCCGCGCCGAACGCACGCCCGCGGGAATCGAGATCAGCAGAGCGACAATCATTGAAGCAATTGTCAGTTGCAGGGTCCAGGGATAGCGCTGAACGATGATGCGAGTTACCGGCTGGTCGAATCGAAGCGAGCGCCCCAGGTCGCCGTGCAGTACGCCTTCCCAATAGCTCACGTATTGCTGGCCAATGGGAAGGTCGAGTCGGTAAGCATGGCGAGCGGCCTGAATATCGGTTGAAGACGCGCCCTCACCCAGCATGGCCTGAATCGGGTCACCGGGAACCAGATGGATCAGCAGGAACACGACTGATACCACCAGCCAGAGCACGGGAATCATGTACAGCATCCGGGTGGCGATGTACCGCAGCATCAGCTTGCGCTCTCCACTGACGAAGCATTGCGGGAGTTCTCAACTTTCACCCGTGCGATGCGATGGCCTTCCATGTGCAACACGGTATAGCGGCGCCCGTCGTATTCGAAGCTTTCGCCGCCCTGAGGAATCTTGCTCAGGCGCGACATCACAAAGCCGGCCAGCGTCTCGAAACCTTCATCGCGCGGCAGCGTGATGTCATATTGGGTTTCCAGATCCCGGATATTTGACCAGCCATCCAGCACCACAGCGCCGGATTCCAGCGAAACCACCGGCCGTTGCGCCACGTCGAACTCGTCCTCAAGCTCGCCCACAAGCTGCTCCAGCACGTCTTCCACAGTGACGAGTCCGCTGGTGGAACCGAACTCATCCACCACGATGGCCAGATGCCGCTTCCGTTTCTGGAACTCCAGAAGCAGATCGGCCAGCGGCTTGGCTTCCGGAACGAACAGCACCTCGCGCATCAGGTGCCGAACCTTCAGGCCTGAAGGCTTTTCTGTGAAGTTCAACCCGGTTGAAAGCCGCATGTGCATGATCCGGGAAACATCTTTGGAATAAAGGAGCCCGATGATGTTCTCCTTTCCCTTTTGCGGATCATAAACCGGCACCCGCGAATGCTGTTCCTCCACCACTTTGGCCATGGCTTCTTCCAACGGCATGTCCGCCGGAAGGGAGAAGATGTTCTGCCGCGGAACCATGATTTCCCGCGCGGTGAGATTGCCCAGGTCCAGCGCGTGATGGATCATTTCTTCTTCGGCTTCGGGCAACAGTCCAAGCCGGCGGCTGGCGGTGACAATCAGCTTGAGCTCTTCCGGACCATGGCCGCCTCCTTCACCCCTCAGCCTGGAGCCGAAGCCGCGCAGCACCAGATTGGCGGATTTGTTCATCAGCACGAGAAACGGGTGCGCCAGAGTCATGAAGAAGTCCATCGGCCCCGAGACGGCCAACGCGACGCGCTCCGCCCTTCCCAAAGCTAGAGACTTGGGCACAAGTTCGCCCAGGATGACCAGAAAATAAGTAATAAGGATAAAAGCGAGGAGGGCTGCAATCCCGTGCGCGTAAACGCCGGCGTAAGGTATGTTGCCGACCCACGGCTGAATAATGGCAGCCAAGGTCTGCTCTCCGGCCCAGCCCAGGCCCAGACTGGCTAGGGTCACGCCGAACTGCACCGCCGGTAGGAACTCATCCAGATGTTGCTGGATGCGCTGTACGGTCCGGGCGCCAATCCGGCGTTGCTCAATAAGCTGCTGGATGCGGGTGTCACGAACGCTCACCATCGCAAACTCAGCCGCTACAAAGAACGCGTTCAATGCCACCAGCAGGACCACCAGGATGATCCTGAGCAGCACCAGAGTGACCATACTCCCAAAATCATACACTGATACGGAAGGAACTAAGGCCCTGGTGCGATTGCAAGCGGACAAAAAGAGCCTCGTTCTAGCACAGAAACCATGTTGACCTTTTAGGGGGTAGGCCGGAATGAATGGTCTTCGGCACGGGGAACTCACGGAAGCAAGCCTTGCTGACTTTTCCCCGCCGCCGGGGTCTAAATAGGCGAGTTGTACCTCTTTTCCTGGAACCTGTTTCAACCGTCCTTCGTATTCTGAGAGGAGCACCCAAAGAGAGAGGGGTCTGCCGTGGCAAAAGTTAAAAATCGGCGTAAGCGCTTATTCTTCATTCTTGGCTCAGTAGCAGTCGTCCTGCTGGTGGTGGTCGGGCTGGTGGCAGCTACTCGCGGCAGCACAAAGATTGATCCTTCCAAACTGGCCAAAGTGGAAAAAGATGACCTCGCCAAAAGCGTGGTCGCAACCGGCAAGATCGAGCCGATCACAAGCGTCGAAGTGAAGTCAAAAGCCAGCGGGATCGTCCAGAAGCTCCTGGTGGACTATGGCGACAGCGTCAAGAAAGGCCAGGTGCTGGCCGAACTGGACAAGCAGCAGATTTTAGCTCAGGTAAACCAGCAGAAAGCGTCGCTTGAGGCGTCCGAAGCCGCGGCCCGAGCTGCCGACGCCGACCTGCAGCACGCCAAATATGACGCCGAAGGGCCGGATGTTCCCCTGCTGAAACGCGCTTATGAACGAGCGCAGCAGATGGCCAAAGATGGCGTGGTCTCGCCTTCAGCGCTCGACGACACGCAAAAGAATTATGAAATGGCAGTGAACCGGCAGGAACTGGGAAAAGCCAACGTCGTTTCGGCGACGGCCAAGCTCAAACAGGCCCAGGCTCAGGTTTCGCAGGCCCGTGCCGAACTTGAGGAGAAAGAGGAGGAGTACCGCAACTCCACCATCATCTCGCCCATTGACGGAACGGTGCTTTCGCGCGATGTGGAAGTCGGCGACGCGGTAAGCTCGATTCTCGTCCTTGGCTCATCGGCCACTCTGGTGATGAACCTGGGCGATACTCACCAGGTTTACGTAAAAGGCAAAGTGGATGAGAGCGATATCGGCAAGGTCTATCTCGGCCAGGCGGCGCGCATTAAGGTGGAGTCCTATAAAGACAAAACTTTCCAAGGCAAGGTCACCAAGATTTCGCCGATGGGCGTGGAAAAAGACAATGTCACGACCTTTGAAGTGCGGGTCTCGATTGATAACGCTGGCGGCGAGCTGAAGTCGCAGATGACCGCTAATGCCGAGATCATCCTTGACGAACATAAGGGCGTGCTCATCATTCCGGAAGCTTCCCTGCTTTACGACAAAGATCGGAAAGCTTCTGTCGAAGTTCCAGACCCTTCAGGCAAAGATGGAAAGAAGAAGGTCGCTGTCACCGTAGGAATTTCAAATGGCTCCAAGACGGAACTGCTCAGCGGCCTCAAAGAAGGCCAGCAGGTAGTCTTGCAATAATTCCAATTGATCCATGAGCCGTGAACTCAGAGGAGGAGAAATGAATTCATCGAAGAAACCTGGTTTGTTGCTCCTGCTGTTGCTGTTTGCCATGGCCACAGTGCCAATGCGCGCTCTGGCTGAGGAAACCGGCACCTTTGACCGCACTCTAAATGTCTCCGGCCCGGTGGATCTCGACGTCCGCTCCGGCTCCGGAAATATCACGATCCACACCGGACCGGCCAGCACGGTGCATGTTTACGCCAAAGTCCGCGCGCGCGATTCCTGGCTGATGGGGCCGAGCGCAAAGGAAAAGGTGCAGAAGATCACCTCCAACCCGCCGATCGAGCAACAGGGCAACACCATTCGCATTGGCCGGATTGAAGACCGCTCGCTGCAACAAAACGTCTCGATTGACTACGACCTGACCGTCCCCGCGCAAACCAAAGTCGCGGCGCAAACCGGATCTGGCGACCAGAAGATCAGCGGCCTTGAGCTTCCGCTTTCGGCCAGAACTGGCTCAGGAAACATCACTCTCGATGAGGTTGCCGAGGCACGCGTCAATTCCGGCTCCGGCGACCTGAGGATCAACTCGGTCAAAGGCTCCTTGAGCGCGGAAACCGGCAGTGGCAATATCGTTGCAGACGGAATCGCCGGCGGCATTGTGGCCCACAGCGGAAGCGGCGAGATCGAACTGAACCAGGTGGCGGCCGGTGACATCAACGTCGGAACTGGATCAGGCAACGTGAAGCTCCGCGGAGTGAAGGGCAGCTTGCGGGCGGAAACGGGCAGCGGCGATATCGAAGCGGAAGGCGAGATCTCGCATGACTGGCGGCTGGGCGCCGGCTCCGGCAATATCCGGCTCAAGGTTCCATCCCAGGCTTCGTTCGACCTCGACGCAAGGACTTCATCCGGTAGCCTCAAAGTCAACCATCCAGTGACCATGCAGGGAACCATGTCCCGCAACCATATTCAGGGCAAAGTTGGAAACGGCGGCGTGCTTCTGGAAGTACACACCGGCTCCGGAGATATTTACGTAGACTAAAGAATCAAAGTAGGACAGAACTACACAATACAGGGGCACGAGCGCAAGGCACGATCGTGCCCTTTCGGCTCACTGCCGCTGGCGAAGCTAGTCTCGCGCCGGTCTTCTTAGCAACTTTAATAGGCATTCAATCCAGTTCTAATCTTCCTCTTGCATTGTCGAGCTTAAGTTCGGCGGTTACTTTGGTACCTCTGCGCGGCAGGCGTGGCTTTCAAGCTTGCGTGCAGAAGTCATTGAGAGGTCCTACTTCCGGGCAATCAGGCTATAAAGGCTGGTTGTTAAAGGGCGTTTGATGGCTGCCGGCGGAGCGCGACAATTTCACCCCTTTTCGTTCCTGCCGGTTCGCAGTTGATCACCACTTTTTTCACCAGAGCGCGGGCAAGGTTCGCTTTGTACTGCTCAGGCATAGCTTGGTTTCCGTGGATCGGACCCATTCACGAAAGGGACGGGTCGCGGCATGACGTATCTTCGGGGTACTACTTTCCAGGAACAAACGATCACGGAAGAGATTGCCCAGCAGGTGTGGGCCGGACCCGCAGGAATCGGCTGGCTGATAGCTTTCGCAGCCGCTGCGGCAAATCTCCTCTCCCCTGCTGCGATCCGCGAATTCTTCCTGGATTTACGTACCAGGGACCGCTTGCTCTACCGCTTCGGCTGGATCCTGCTGCTGGCTCTACCGCTGTTCCTGGGCTGTGCCTTTGTACGCGGCAATGCGCTCTCCGCGAGCACGCCATGGATCAAGCCAATGAAGTTTGCTATTTCGTTCGCAACTTTCGTTTGGACCGTCGGGCTGTTCCTGAGCGTTCTCCGGATACCTGCCTGGAAGCGGCGACTGGTGCGGCGCGCAATTGTGGGCAGCGTCTCCATCGAGATGTTATGCCTTGCTGCCCAAGCCTGGCGTAATGCGCCCGCTGGCGGAGGAAGCTTCGCCGACTTTCTGATCTTTCAGGGCACCACGGCAATGGTGTCTGTGAATACGGTCATCACGATCTGGCTGCTGATAGTGTTCAGCGGCAATCGCGAACGGATCAAGATTGCCGACGCAGCACAGGTGTTCGCCATTCGGCTCGGCATCGTCATCTTTCTTCTTGGTAATTCGATTGGCGGATACATGCTCGCTCGGGGCACGCACACAGTGGGCGCGTCCGATGGCGGCCCGGGACTTCCCTTCGTGGGCTGGAGCACGATTGCCGGCGACCTCAGAATCTCGCACTTCATCGCCATCCATGCCATACAAATTGTGCCACTGTTCGCCTTCATCTTGTGGCGGATGGCGCCGCGCCCTGCATTGCCCCAGCGCCGGACAGCCGTGCTGGTTGCTGGTCTCGCGGTGGCTGGCGTGATCGGCGCAACTTTCATTCAGGCGATCTTGGGCTATCCACTGCTCTCGCTGTTGAGATAATCCCAAGCGTCATCTGCCCTCTCTTAATCCGCCGTAGGCCGGGGTTTGACCCCGCTTTCCGCAAAATGTTATAAGGAAGTGTTTCACTGTCCTGCCGCAGCGCGTGTCTGTCTGCTGGGGGAGAGTGGTTCCGACGCGGCCAAACCTCAAACCACGGTTCTTGATGTGGAAGCGCGTTTCCGGAATTGCCGTATAGGCGATTGAGTAAACCCGAAAACCCACAATTCTGAGAGACCTTTTTGGAGGAGCAACTATGCACACCCGGCTCGCATTGGGCCTGACGGGCGGAATGGCATCGCGCCGAAGCCTGGCATTCATCCTTATTCTTGCCCTGTTCGCATTGGCAGTACCCGCCTTTGCTCAACAGGCGCAGACCACTCCCGCGCCACAACAACCCGGCTCAATTGCCAATCCGCAGCCCGGAACTATCACGCAGGAGCAGGTGGCGAATCCGCCCGCGACGGCCAAGACTCACGAAGCCGGAGGCGAAGCCAATCTGCCCATGCCGGACATGGCACAAGTTTCATTTTTCAACAACTCCATCAACGGGACAAGGCTGCTCTCCATCGGGCTGATCTTCTGCGCGTTCGGCGGACTTTTTGGCTTGATGATTTACATCCAGCTCAAGAACCTGCCCGTGCACCGCTCCATGCGTGAGATTTCCGAGCTGATCTACGAAACTTGCAAGACCTATCTGATCACCCAGGGAAAGTTCATTCTGCTCCTTGAGGCTTTTATCGCCGTGGTGATCGTGTTGTACTTCGGCCTGCTGCTCCAGTTTTCCGCGGTCAAGGTAATCATTATTCTGGCCTTCAGCCTGATCGGAATCGCCGGCAGCTACGGCGTGGCGTGGTTCGGCATCCGCGTAAACACCTTCGCCAATTCGCGCACAGCGTTTGCCGGACTTCGCGGAAAGCCTTATCCGATTTACACCATTCCGCTTAAGGCAGGCATGAGCATCGGCATGATGCTGATAAGCGTGGAACTGCTCATCATGCTGTGCATCCTGCTCTTTATTCCTCGCAGCTATGCGGGATCCTGCTTCATCGGGTTTGCCATCGGCGAATCGCTGGGCGCGGCGGCGCTGCGTATTGCCGGCGGCATCTTCACCAAGATTGCCGACATCGGCTCTGACCTGATGAAAATCGTCTTCAAGATCAAGGAAGACGATGCCCGCAACCCCGGCGTGATCGCAGACTGCACCGGCGACAACGCAGGCGACTCCGTTGGCCCCAGCGCCGACGGCTTTGAAACCTACGGCGTGACCGGCGTGGCCCTGATTGCCTTCATCGTTCTCGGCGTGCCTTCCATCACCATCCAGATCCAGCTTTTGGTATGGATCTTCGTCATGCGCGTGCTGATGCTTGTGGCCAGCGCGGTTTCTTACTTCGTGAACGAAGCCATCGCCAAGAGCCGCTACGCAGACTCTGACGAGATGAACTTTGAGACGCCGCTGACCTCGCTGGTCTGGCTGACGTCGTTCGTTTCCATCATCCTGACCTTCGTCGCTTCCAAGCTGATTATTCCCGATCTCAATGGCGATCCTTCGCTGTGGTGGAAGCTCTCCTGCATCATTTCCTGCGGCACGCTGGCCGGAGCCATCATTCCTGAACTGGTGAAGGTGTTCACATCAACCAGTTCGCGGCACGTGGAGGAAATCGTTATTTCTTCGGAAGAAGGCGGCCCGTCGCTCAATATTCTGTCCGGACTTGTCGCCGGAAACTTCTCCGGCTTCTGGCTCGGAATCAGCATGGTCATCCTGATGGCAACGGGTTTCTACTTCAGCACGCTCGGGTTAGGCGCTCCGCTGGCGACCAATCCTCACTTGCCGCTGATGCTTGCGCCGGCAGTCTTCGCCTTCGGCCTGGTCGCGTTCGGATTCCTGGGTATGGGTCCGGTCACGATCGCAGTGGACTCCTATGGGCCGGTCACGGACAATGCTCAGTCGGTCTACGAGCTCTCGCTGATCGAGCAGTCGCCCAACATCCAGCAGGAACTCCGCAAAGATTACGGGTTTGAAGTCCGTTTTGAACGCGCCAAGCACTTGCTGGAAGAAAACGACGGCGCGGGAAATACCTTTAAGGCCACAGCGAAGCCCGTGCTTATCGGGACGGCCGTGGTCGGCGCTACTACCATGATTTTCTCGATCATGATGGCGCTCACTGACGGGCTTACCCGCGATACTGTGAACCTCTCGCTTCTGCACGCGCCCTTCGTGCTGGGACTGATTACCGGCGGAGCCATTATTTACTGGTTTACCGGCGCTTCCATGCAAGCGGTTACTACCGGCGCTTATCGTGCGGTCGAGTTCATTAAGCGCAACATCCGATTGGAAGGCGTGGAGAAAGCTTCTGTCGCCGACAGCAAGAAGGTGGTGGAAATCTGCACCCAGTACGCGCAAAAAGGAATGTTCAACATCTTCCTCACGATCTTTTTTGCCTCGCTGGCCTTCGCTTTCACTGAGCCGTACTTCTTCATCGGCTACCTGATCTCGATCGCAATCTTCGGTCTGTACCAGGCGATCTTCATGGCCAACGCAGGCGGCGCCTGGGACAACGCCAAGAAGGTCGTCGAAGTCGAGCTCAAACAAAAAGGCACCGCACTTCACGACGCAACGGTTGTTGGCGATACTGTCGGCGACCCCTTCAAAGATACCTCATCGGTCGCCATGAACCCGGTCATCAAGTTCACCACGCTGTTCGGGCTGCTGGCGGTCGAGCTTGCGGTAAAGTTACGCGTGGACCACGGGCCGGGAATCACCTACGCTCTGGCGATACTCTTCTTCCTGATTGCTGTATTCTTCGTGTGGCAGTCGTTCTACGGCATGCGCATTGGAGCACAGAAAAAAGCGGAAGTGAAAGCCGTGGCATAATTCGAAGAATTGCGTTAAGAAGCCCGCCATTGCTGCGGGCTTCTTTTTTTGCTGACAAGCGCCATTCGGCGCTGTTGTTTCCTATTGTCCCGATTCAAGTAAACTGTAGCTCCGGAGCCATTTCATGACTGACGATCTGTTGCGCTTTCGCCCGGAGTTTCCCATCCTGGAGCGGACCACTTACATGATCAGCAACTCGCTCGGCGCCATGCCGCGCGGAGTCTCTGACTCGGTGCAGGAGTACTGCGATACCTGGGCCACGCGTGGAGTTCGCGCCTGGGAAGAAAAGTGGTGGATGATGGCCCGCGAAGTGGGCGATTCCATCGGCGCCATCATGAACGCGCCCGCAGGTTCGGTCAGCCTGCAGTTGAACGTCACAAGCTGCCAGGCGGTTATCGCTAGTTGCTTCGATTTCAGCGGCAGACGCAAAAAAGTCGTTTATAGCGACATGAATTTTCCTTCCGTTATGTACTTCTGGGAGGCGCAACGCTCGCGCGGCGCGCGCGTACAGATGGTCCCGACCGATGACGGAATTCACGTCCCAACAGAACGATTACTGGATGCGAGTGATGAAGAGACGCTTCTGGTGCCGATTTCGCACGTAGTTTTCCGCAGTTCCTACATCAACGATGCGAAGGCGATTATCGAAAAAGCCCACCGCGTGGGCGCCCACGTTGTGCTGGATACGTTTCAATCTTTGGGAAATGTTCCGGTGGACGTGCAGGAACTCAACGTAGATTTCACAGTCGGCGGCGTGCTGAAGTGGCTGTGCGGCGGGCCGGGAACTTCGTACCTCTACGTCAGGCCCGATCTGGGCAGGAAACTTGAACCCAAGCTCACGGGCTGGTTCGCGCACGAGAATCCGTTTGCGTTTGAGACCGGAGAAATCAGGTACGGCGACGCACCATTTCGCTTCATGCAGGGCACATCGAATGTTCCCGGCTTTTATACGGCAATGCCGGGGCTGAAGATTATTCGCGAAGCCGGCGTACAACGCATTCGGGAAAAATCAAAGAAGATGACCGCGCGGTTGATCGAATTGGCAGACCAGCGCGGATGGAAAGTGAATGCTCCGCGCGATCCCGAGCAACACGGAGGAACCGTGGCCATCAACATGCCAAATTCCAAAGAGGTCTGCGCAGAACTGCTGCGGCAGGATGTTCTGGTGGATTGGCGTCCGAATGCGGGCGTCCGCTTCTCTCCCCATTTCTACAACACGATGGAAGAGATTGATCTCGCCATCCACGCGGTGGATGAAATCTTGAAGAACATGGGCGTTGCTGCGGCAGCGCGATAGTCGTACCGCGATTCAGCGAGGCAGCGTGTTATTTGCGGCGATGCCCAGCGGAGCATCCTTTCCATCGAATAAGTACTGTAAAGCAGGTACGAGGGCGGGAAGGTACATCGTCCTATTTTCCGCCCGGATTCCGCTTGCATCCAGCTTCTACTCTGTATATCATCTCGCACCAAGAGATTAAGAAGCACGGTTCACCTTCCGGGAAAACCGCACCCCTTATAGCCGTACAGGGCTTCGGCGCTGGACGCAGCAGTCAAGTCTTGTGCTGCAAAGTTTTCGCGGGAGGTACGCGTGACAAACGTTCTGCTTAGGGCCGCTCTGGTCTTCCTCTTTTTAGGTTCTCTTCACCTTCACGCGCAGCAACCGCCATCCGTTGATGCTGCTGCTGTATTGCGTCAGGCCGCCCAGTCCATGGGCTGCTCTGTCCTCACGCCAACCACCACCATTTCCGTTGCCGGAACGTTGCATCTGGCGGACAGCGTTACCGTCATGCCGGTCACGATTCAATCGCAGGGCGAGCGGTCCTGGCGCTCCGAGCTGGCTACAGCGAAAGAGCGCAAGGTAACCATCGTGAACAACGGAAAGGGCCAGATTCAGCATGCCGATGGCCGCGTGCAGAACCTGGCGGAGAACAACACCTCGCATCAGCCGCCAATGCACATCCCCTGTCTTGCCGGATTGGCCGCGCCACCCGGAAGGCTCACCGCCACTTACCTCAGAACCGAAACCATTGCCGGAGATTCACTGGACGTGGTTAAGCTTATGCCCAGCTTTCAGGGCCCAAAACAATTCGCCGATCGGCTCAAACTGACTCTATGGATCAGCCGCAGCACCGGGTACCTGATTAAGCTCCAGTATCTCAACTCCGCCGAGCAGGACTCAAACGATACCCAAACCGTCGACAATTGACTACTCCGACTATCGGGTGATTGACGGCTTGGCCGTTCCCTTTACTCAGGAGACGAGTTCTGACGGCAAGCTGGTTTTCGACCTGCTCCTCGACTCCGTTCAACTCAACACGCCCGCTGCTGATTTCAGCTTGAGGTAAGACAATGAAGAGAACTCAAATCATGCTGTCTCGCATTGGGTTGCTTTGCTCCGTATGCCTGTTTGGCGCGTCTTATGCTAATTCCCAGATTCCGAACCAACTCAACACTGGATATCCCGAGGGTGGCATCTTTCATGGCACCGAAATTGAAAACGTGCAGATCAACAATGGAGGGTTGCACGCCGACATCCCGATTTATTCGGTCAAGGGAAGAGGCTTAGGTGTCGACGCAAAGGTGATTTACAACAGCAAGAACTGGACTTTTCGAACCAGATGCTTTACTTCCGGCGGTGGTTTTTGCGAAGACGACGTGGCGGGCGACTCATTGGGCAACCAAGTCCCGGCCTTTTACCGCACCCCTGATTACGTGTTTCATGACTCGAGCAGCACGTGCCAGGCCGGTTTCGATTTGTTCTATACCAGAGTCGGCGGATATATTTTACGCGAGCCCGACGGTACGAAGCACCACTTCTTTCCAGATCCTTTGATGGAGACGGTTTGTGTGCCGCCACCCAACCCGTATCCTTCCACTGTTTATGCCGATGATGGATCGGGATGGATTATGCAGATTAATCCTGCCGATGGATCCATGGTTGCGGCCATCAGCAAGACTGGCGAAAAGATCAGTCGTGCCGGCATCACCGATACGAACGGAAATCAATTGCAAGGTGGAATGGACACCCTCGGCAGAACCATACCTGCAAGCGCAGCTTATTACGATTCTTCCGGAACGCTGCAGTCGCCCGGACTCACTGGTAGTGTTTCAGTCGCGCTTGATACGACTCCACTGTGCAGGTTTGCCACTGCCGATACGTGTGTTCCCAACACGGGCACAATGATTGCTCCAGCTCAACTGAACCTTCCCAATGGAGATGTTTACAGCTTTAGCTACGCTCAAAATGGCGGCGGCGAATTATCCAGCATCACGCTGCCCACCGGAGGCCAGATCAGCTACACGTGGGGAGCATGGGACACCGGCGGCAGGAATGTTGCAACCCGCACCATCTCGGCAAATGGCGTCACGGGAACTTGGATCTACAACCTCGGTATCGGCGGAACTGTAACGGATCCGGTGGGCAAAGACACAAGATACACCTGCATCCTTTCGCCCGACGGCATGGGCTGCGGTGCAATTAGCAAAGTGGAACACTTCGAGGGGCCGGCCGGCTCCAGTCCCTTGATAAATACGATTTCCACCGATTACTCAAGCAACCGGCTGGGCGAAAATAATTATTATCTTCCAATCCGCCAAACCACCACGTGGAACCAGCTAAATCTCGTCACCAAAACTGAAACCGACTGGGATTTAAAGACCATTTCTGCCGTCGGCACCGTAACTTGGAGAAATCCGATTGAAAAGCGTTTTTATGATTGGACGAGCATCGGCAACCAACCGCCGCTTTTGAAGCGCATCCACTCTTCCTACCGCCATCTTGAAGCGGATGGCGGAGCCTACTTGAACGCCAACATCGCCGATCTGCCTACGTTAATTCAGACCTTTGACGGCTCTGGCAACCTCGTTGCGCAAGCACAGAACTCTTATGATGGCGGCACCCTCACCAGCACTGGAAGCTGCACCGCGCCCGGCGTACCCAACCACGACTACTGCAATTACCCGTACACCATGCTGCTGCGCGGCAACCTGACGCAGTCCAGCCAGTGGCTGAGCACCAACAACACCTGGCTGAACACTACCAACACCTACGATGATCTGGGCAACCTGCGCTCCACCACCGATCCCGGCGGACACCCCACCACGTTCGACTACACTGATAGTTGGGGCGGCACAGGATGCATCACCGCTGCAAGCACGCTGGCGTTCCCCACAACAGTCACGGATGCGCTCGGCCATCGCGTGAAAACTTCTTACTATCCCTGCACCAGCCTGGTGCAGAGCACGCGCGACGAGAACGATATCCAAGCAGGCCGGACTGGGGCTACCCACACCTATGACCTGATGAATCGCCCGCTGGTCACGCAATTCTTGGACAGCAACGGCCAGCTTCTCAGCAAAGCTTCACTTACCTACAATGATTCCGTTCTTCCCCTCAGCATCACCAAAACGGTTACCGCCGCGCCTGATCCTGACATCGTTTCCACTATCACCATGGACGGCTTGGGCCGCACCTCGCAAACCATCCTGAACGACCCGGAAGGCAACGTTACAACCGAAACCGTTTACGACTCGCTCGGCCGCAAGGCGAGCGTCACCAATCCGCACCGCGCCGTTGCCGCAGCTACAGATGGCGCCACTCGCTTTGTTTATGACACGCTCGGCCGGACGACCGACGTTATCAAGCCCGACGGCAACACTGTTCATACCGATTACGCCGGCAACGCGACCGCGGTAACCGACGAGACCGGGCGGCAACGCCGCACGCGAACTGATGGCTTGGGCAGATTGGTTGAAGTTGACGAACCGGGAGACAACTACTCCGGGATAAAAGCCTCCGGAAGCATCGTCGTTACCGGCGCGTTGCAAAGTCATCCCCAGGGAGGCACCAGCGCCAGCGGAACGGTAACGATTTCCGGCACAGAGCGCACTTACACCGATACCAGCGATTGCGACTTTGTCAACGGCCGCAGGGTTTGTGCCACAGCGCCCGACAACGGGAGTGTTTGGATAAGTGTTAATGGCGTGAAGGAAACCTATTTTTTCGGAGACGGCGATGGAGCGGGATCGGTCGCGTCCGGTCTAGCCTCTTCATTCAACTCTGACCCGGCATCGCCGGTCACGGCCAGTCTTTCCGGAACGACCATCACGTTTGCGTCTAAAGGCGTGGGCAGCAGCACGAATTACACGCTCTCAGTTGGCCAGACCTCGCACGCGGATTCATTTATTCCTAGTGCCTCCGGCACAAACCTGATCGGTGGCACGGATGGCCCGCCTGTCTATGACACCGGCACGGTGACTCTCAGCATCCCTGGGTTCACGGCCAGTGCGCCGTATGGCCAGAGCACGAACAGCACGGCTGCGGCGGTGGTTTCCGCGCTTGTCAGCACGGGAAGCACGGGGCTGAACCGTCCAGGCTCGCCGGTGACCGCGACGGGATCAGGAACCACGATCACGCTCACCTACAACACAGCAGGTACGGCCGGGGATGTTTCGGTAACCATCACTTCGAGCACTGGCAATCCTGGCGATTTCTCCGCTGGTTCCTTCTGCTGGCCGCAATGCACATCTGCTCTGGGCGGCGGCGACAATCCCGAAGGCCCGTCGCTCGACCACAACTACTACGTTACGCTCTATACCTATGACACTCTGGGAAACATGATCTGCGTGGAGCAGCGCGGGAATGTTCCCGGAACAGGTTGCTCGTCTGACCCATCGCTCGATGCATCCAGCCCCTGGCGCGTGCGCCGCTTTACTTACGACTCGCTCTCCCGGCTGCTCTCCTCGAAAAATCCTGAATCCGGCACAATCAGCTATTCCTACGATCCGGACGGAAATCCCCTCTCGAAGACAGACGCCCGCGGAATCGTTATCAGTTATGGTTATGACAAAGGGCATCGCCTTACGCAAAAAAGTTACTCCGACGGATCTGCGCCGGTCGGCTTCTTCTATGATTCTTTCACCGGCGTCACCAGTGACAACTCCATTGGCAGGCTGGTGCAACAGACCAACAACGTGAATGCGGCGGAGTTCTTCAGCTATGATTCTCTGGGCCGGATCAAATCGCAGAACAACTGGACTCCCAGTTCGCCGAGCATCACGGCCAATCCCATAACCGCGAACTACGATGCCGCCGGCAGTCTGATCTCTTTGACTTATCCAGATGGGCGGACGGTCAGCACCGGTTATAACGCAGCCGGACAGATGATCAATGTTAAGGCCGGCACGTTCAGCTACTACACCGTTCCCCAAGGCGGCGATCCAACCACTTGGGGCTATTGGCCCACAGGAGCGATGAATCGTGGGACATACGGCAACGGTGTGATCGAAACCACCGGCTTCAACAATCGCCTTCAGGTCAGCTCGATCTGCGATTCAAAACTCAATTCCACGTGCGATCCCACGTCAGGGGCACTTTTTGGAAAAAATTACGGCTATTACGATTCCGCTGGTCACAACAACGGCAACATCCTTTCCATCGTTGATACCCTCAGCGCCACCAGAAATCAGAGCTACACTTACGACACGCTGAATCGAGTCATTTCCGGCGCACAGGCCGACAATGCTTTCAATGTCACTCACCATTACGATCCCTGGGGCAACATGACGGAATCGGGCACTTCGAGTTTCCAGCCGCTATTCGACGGAAATAATCGCATGGTGCCCTCTGGCGGCTGCACACCCAACTTATTGCCTTACTGCTATGACATTGCCGGCGATCTGCTGAAAGACAACCAGGGCCACGTCTATGCCTATGACGCAGAAGCCCGCATCAAGACCGTGGACGGCACAACGGCCTCATACACCTACGGAGCGGACGGGGAACGCGTGCGCAAAGACACCAATGGTACAGCCGCGGAGTACATCTATTTCGCCGGCAACGTGATCGCCGAGAAGAATGTGACCACCGGAGCCTGGACCGATTACATTTTCGGCTATGGCGGCAAGCGCATCGCTAAGGACACGTCCACAAACGGCAGCGCTGCACAGTATTACCAGGATGACCACCTCGGTACCACGCGCATCATGACCGACAGTGCCGGAACGGTCATCTCCAACTGCACCTTCAACGCCTTTGGTGAGCAGATCTCCTGCTCGCCTGACAATGCGTCGAACCATTACCGCTATGCCGGAAAAGAGCACGATAACGAGTCAGACCTCGGCGATTTCGGCGCGCGCTATTACTCCAGCAGCATGGGAAGATGGACAACGCCGGACTGGAGCGAGCGGCCGATCGCCGTACCCTACGCAGAATTCGGTGATCCGCAGTCCTTGAATTTGTATATGTATGTCAGGAATGATCCGGTATCGAAGGCCGACGCAGACGGGCATATTGAAAATGACGCTACTCCGGATCAGCCGATTCCCAACAGTTGCTTGAACGATTTTTCATGCTATGACGAGTACCAGCAGCACATGAAGGACAATCAGCCAACCGGCTGGTTATCATTCATGACCTCGGCAGGCTCGGATCCTGGTGCGGGGAGCGACGATGGCATTTCTGGTTCGCCGATGAACGGCGAAATAGATTGGGAAAAGAAGCAACAAAGCAAGGAGAGGGCACCTGATCACATAGTCGCGGTAAGCACTACATTCCGTTCCTTAGGCGGAATAGTTGTGACGTATGTGGTAGTGGATCCCCATGGGCGCCGGGTGACTGGTGTGAATGTTCAGGAGCATGTTAAGGATGTCGTTGCAATAAATGCACACTCCGACCCGAATCCGAAGGCGGTCAAGGCATCTGACGGGCGGTTTCGTGATGAAGTCGGGCCGAAATTTGGGCCAGAACATTCAAATTCGTACTTAAAGACGGAGCAGACTTTTACGGTTTACCAAAGCGGCCACGCATTCGACATATCAACTAAGGTTAATCAATATATTGTAGTTCAAAACTGGAAAGTTACTGCTAGTGCCGTTATCGTTGTTCCATGAGTGCTGTGCCTGCTACTGCCGGCCTGGAGGTCTGTTTGATGAAAGTGGTACTTTTCTTGGAGATTTTGGTTGTCATGCTCGGCTGTACAGGTCCGAAGCCACTTCAGCAAAAGGATCATGAGGAAAGTGAGATGACAGCGTCGAACCTCGTTCGCCGAGTTGTAAGTACCTTGGCAGGTCGCGGCCGTTCTGGCTCCCTCGCTTATGAAGGGGTTTGTACTTCTAACGAAGGAATCACCGACTCCTTCAGAGTTGGCTCGACAGAGCCCGCGGATTCTCCAGTCCAAGCACTCCGTCATGCGTTCGCGAACGAACGCAGATTGTCAGTCAAAGAAGATGCATCGGGCAGAATCAGGGTGGTAGGAGGGAACCTCCATACCGATCTTTTAGACTTACGGATTTCTCAAATCAGCTTTCATTCCGAGGAGAATCCGAGAGATGCCATGGCCAATCTCGTAACTCTGCCTCAAGTCAAGGCGTATATGCAGAGTCATCGCATTCACTTCGTGAATGCGATGAATGGATTAGCTCCGATGCCGAAAGGCGCACATCTCATGACCACACTGAAAAATATCACTGTTTATGAGGGGTTAGATCGCATAGCTCAAACATTCCCAGGAGTCTGGATCTACGGGGAATGCACTGACACGTCAGGTGAGCGATTAATAGATTTTACTTTTATCGAGTTTTAATGTCGCTCTTCCGAAGGGGAACTGTAGCCGACGACGTGCACCTATTCAGTGCTGGACGCAGAATGGCGCCGATGGAAGCTGGGCTCGCTCATGAGATATCATGAATATACGAAATCATTCAGTGACGAAATGGAAGGCGCTAATTTTATGTTTCGGATCGTTTCTTGTTGCGGCAATCAGCATTTCCATGGCTGCGCCGAAACCCTCGGAGCCTGCTAGTGTTGGCATGGTGGCCTTGCTTGCTGCGCCACAGAAATATGACGGCAAGGTCATCCGGACATGGGGCTTTTTGAACCTTCGATCAGACAATGATGGAATTTGGTTACATAAAGAAGACCTTCAGGCCGCTTTATGGAAAAACTCGTTTGCCCTCGAATTGACGGCAGAGCAAGAGAAGCAGTTCAAAGACCTCAATCATACCTATGTCATGCTTGAGGGGTCTCTGCATTCCAAAGGCTCGGAGGGCCCTGCTTTGAATAGTGGAACGATCAGCCATATCACGCTCGTACACGGATGGTCGCCCTATGTCCCGTTCGAGCCAAAGAAGTCTAAGTGAATAAAGCCAATTTCTTTACACTTATGACGCCGAAGCCCGTATAAAGACCGTGGACGGCGCCGTAGCCTCCTACACCTACGGCCCGGACGGAAACCGCATCCGCAAAGACGCCGGCGGAACGGCAACGGAATATGTTTATTTCGCCGGAAACGTCATTGCCGAAAAGAACCCCGCCACCGCCGCATGGACCGACTACATCTTCGGTTACGGCGGAAAGCGTATCGCCAAAGACACGTCCACCAACGGCAGCGCGGCGCAGTATTACCAGGATGACCATCTCGGCACCACGCGCGTGATGACCGACGCTTCGGGAACCGTCATCTCCAATTGCACCTTCAACGCCTTTGGTGAGCAGATCTCCTGTTCGCCTGACAATGCGTCGAACCATTATCGTTACGCCGGAAAAGAGCACGATAACGAGTCAGACCTCGACGATTTCGGCGCGCGCTATTACTCCAGCAGCATGGGAAGATGGACAACGCCGGACTGGAGTGAACGGCCAATGACGGTTCCTTTTGCAGACTTTGGTGATCCCCAGTCGCTCAACCTTTATCTTTACGTGAGGAATGATCCGGTATCGAAGGCCGATGCGGACGGGCACGTTCTTAATGAAGAATGGGGGATCTTCACTGCTGAAGGCACCGCGATGTCCGCAAAGGCAAGCGGCTGCGGGATCTTCTGCAAGGTTGAGAAGGTCGGCAATTTTCTGACTGGCAATGGTTGGAAGACAAATGCTGAAGTCACGGATGCAAGGCGCGAATGGCTAAAGGCCCATGGTATACAGCGCGTTGACAAAAATGGAAATGCCACCTCTGTTGATTGGTCAAAGGCGCCGGACGAGGAGGTCAACAAAGCATACGACTATGTGCAGAGCGTGAATTCCGCAGCGAGAGCAAATAAGAACTTGGTCAATTTACTCGGCGTTACCGTTACTTTCGGTCACGGAGCACGACACCTTAAAGGAACGGGATTGAATCAGGCTGAGGTCGAAGCCGCGATTCAATCTGACATTGAATCGACGGTGAAGAATGCCACGCAACCCACAACAAACTTCTGGGGCAGAGTAACTGTCAACGGTCAAACAATTGAGTACCGTGCGTACACACTACCCGATACGACAGTCAATGTGGGAACATATTATGTCCCGTAACGCAATGAAAAATGAAGAGAATTTCCGCGAACCCTCCGAGTTTGAAAGACGAGTGATGCAGCGGTTGTTAACCGTTCCCTTTCCCGGGAAAGACGAGATAGCAACGCAGCTCAACGGTGTCCAAGTTCGAACCATTGATGACGAAGGCAGTTTGGAGTTGCATCCCCCGCGTGCTGCTCGTGTTGCGGTCGCTGAGAAACTGATTCCTGTTGAGGCACAAGCATCCGATGAAGACGGCGTCTATGTACATTTCTTGCTCTACGCGAGAGAAGGCTTCGTAAATGAGCTGGAGATCTATAAAGATGATGGGACGCCAATCAAGCAAATGCCCAAGCCGGATGCGCTGGAAGTGATAGTCCTTCCGAAATAGAACGCCTCGGACTATTGCCAGGTTATTCCTTGGAGGAAGGGGACAACCTGAGAACTTGTCGACAATGCGGATCCCAGATCACCTCTATCACCAGGGCCACATTTACCCTTATGACGCTGACCTGCTCCCCTAAACCGCACAAAGCTGAATATGATTCCGTAGGTCCTGAGCCCGATCCTGCTTGGTTAAGAGCCGTCCTCAGAAACGCCCTCTATATTTCACGACGGAACTCTGGCACTAATAATGCAATCTCCCGCCAGGCCACCTCAGAACTTCTAATTACGGCTTAATCTCTTTCTAATCTTCAATTGGAATCATTGCCTCGCGGCGTAAACCCGCATTCAGGCAATGTTTTCTCTCAACCGCAAATCGCTGGTATCGGCCATTCTGGGTTTCGCCCTTGTCCTGATCGGGACGGCGAGCCTGTTCACCATTCTGGTGGACAACGATGGCGACGACGATACTCCGCCGATTACGGTGGAGCTCAACCTTGTGGCTCCGGTAAAGAAAGCAGTGCAGCTTACGAAAGCAGAAGCACACCGATCTCCGGTATTCGGAAATTCCGCCCAGCCATCACGGCACCTGGCTTCCAACTTCCAGGAAGAGGCGGCGCCCGGCCCAGGCAAGGGATCTCCGCAGCTTCTGGTTCCTCTAAGAACGTAATCTCACATTCCATTTAGGCCCTGGGCTGTTACGGCTCTGTGTGGCAATTTCCTGTCTCGAAAACAGGGATTCGTCCATCGAGCTTCAGTTTTCTGGTCCAGTCGCGCCTCTACACGGGTGCGTTCCCTTCGTGGGACCGTCCCGGATTCAACACAACTTCAAGTTTTAACCCCACTCGCTCTCTGGTGCGGGAAGGAGTTCGTTCAATGACGCGGGATGAGCATGCAAAAAATTCGGTAAGGCGCACTTTTTTCCGGAGTGCGAGGACTTCAAAGCGGCCGCCGATCACGATTGCGCTGCGGGTGTGCGCGATGGCGCTGGCGGTGATCACCGCACTTGGCTTTTACAGCCGTGTGCGGGCCCAGGAAGGAAATCATCCAGGAACGATTGTTCTGCCGTTGCGACCGTTAGGGCCGCTTTCCGGCGTGCAGGTACCGCCGGTGTTTGGCATTGAAGGCATTGTTGCGGACAAGAGCGCCGCGATCCGTTTGGGCAAAGCGCTTTTCTGGGAGATGCAGGCGGGTAGCGATGACACGCAGGCTTGCGCCAGTTGCCACTTCAATGCCGGCGCGGACAGCCGTCCGGCGAACATCGTGAATCCAGGACAGCCTGGAGGCGATAACACTTTTCAACTGGGCCCGCAGGTGAGCGGCACGAATGGCCCCAACTACATTCCTAACCCAGGCTCTGCCGGAGCCGGTTTCGGCGGCTATCACGATGGCGACTTTCCATTTCACAAGCTCGCCAACGTCAATGATCGCACCAGCGTTATTTCTGACGTGAATGACGTTGCCGCTTCTCAAGGCGTGTTCAGCACGGCGATGGGACAGGTCACGGTGGGACGCATCAACAGCAGCGGCATTCTCGTGCCGGTTCCGCCTTCGCGCGTGAACAACTCGGGAGAATCCGACGGAGAGGACAACCACGATTTCGACATGACGTCGCGCAGTCCCGTCAGACACGGCGCTGGTCGTCCTGCAAAGGGCAATGACGGCTCGCCCAAAAAGACCGGCAGCGCCGGAAGCATACCGGCCAGCAGCCTCACCAGCGTGGAAACAGGCTCTTCGGTT
>JAICYU010000118.1 GCA_025934025.1 Terriglobales bacterium | reverse complement strand
GCGGATCCCAAGTCGCTGAAGGACCGGGCTGTCAGCGATATCTATGAGCCGGGCTCAACGTTCAAAGTCGTTACTCTTTCCGCTGCTCTGGACGAGAAGCTGGCCAGGCCCGACGATGTGATTGACTGCCAGATGGGCTCGATCGTAGTGAATGGCCTGCGCATTCATGACCACAAAGCTTACGGCGATCTCACGGTCGCTCAGGTGCTCGCCAACTCCAGCGACGTGGGCGCCATTAAGCTGGCGCTGCGGCTGGGCGAAGAGAGATTCGACCGCTACATCCGCGCTTTCGGATTCGGCTCGCAGACAGGAATTGAACTGCCGGGCGAAACCCGCGGGCTCACCAAACCGGTGAGCCGATGGTCCAAAGTCAGTATTGGCGCGATCTCAATGGGGCAGGAAATTGGTGTTTCTCCGCTGCAACTTGTTTCCATGATTTCCGCCATTGCAAATGACGGTGTCGCGGTCCCGGCAAGAATTGTCGCTGGGGCGACCTCGCCGCGCAGCACGCCGGTGTTGATTGCATTTCATCCTGCGCTGGGCCGGCGTGTGATCTCGCCGCTGACGGCAGCGCAGATGAAGCATCTGCTGGAAGGCGTAGTGCTCGCAGGAACAGGAAAGAAAGCCATCCTCGATGGCTACAGCTCGGCCGGCAAAACCGGCACAGCGCAAAAGATTGATCCTAATACTGGGCGCTATTCCAAATCGCACTACATTGCTTCTTTCGGCGGCTTCGCTCCGGTGAATAATCCCGCGATTACTGTCCTCGTCGTGCTGGATTCACCGGTGGGCCGCCACGAAGGAGGACAGGTTTCCGCACCCGTCTTCGCGCGCGTGACACAGCAGGTGCTCGGCTATATGAACGTGCCTCATGACGTGCCTTTCCAGGACCCGAAACGGCTGCTGCTGCGGGCCAAAGCACGCGATGATGACACCGCAGAAGGATCGCCTGACTATGTTGCCGATGAGACTGAGTCACCTCCGCCTGACAAGGCCCTGATCTCCGAGGCAACCAAGCCTCTGTTTCCTGCTTTGGCGACCCCTCACCCGTCATCGCCAGTGACAGCGCAAACTCCCGCGAACGCGCGTACGGGGACCGTAGTGCTTGATACCGCAGGTGGAGTCGCTGTCCCGGACTTCTCCGGCAAACCGCTGCGCACCGCAATGGAAGAAGCCGAATCAGCCGGACTCGAACTTGAAGCAAGCGGCAGCGGAGTAGGGCGCGAGCAGTCACCCCCAGCAGGGGCAAGGCTCTCGCCTGGAGGACATGTGACGGTCAAATTTGGAAGATGATTTACGGCTAAATCCTCGTGGATGGAAGCCTCATCAACTGCAATTTCTGCGCTACACTGCTCGAGCTGAACATGCCGCAGATTCCCAATCTTATCCATCTCGCCATCCCAGGTTTTATTTTGCTGCTGGTGCTCGAAGCGGTCGCCGCTGCCGTGATGCGTCGCGATCTGTATGAGTTCAAGGACACCGCCGCGAGCCTGACTATGGGGACGGGCAACGTGCTGATCGAGCTACTGGCCAAGGCAGCGGTCTTCGCGATCTTTACTTTCATCCATAGATTTGCCATCTTCAGCATTGGCTACCAGTGGTGGGCCTGGCTGCTGGTCGTTTTTGCCGACGACCTGAGCTATTCCATCGCACCAGCCATGAGTGCCGGTTGTTCTGGGCATCGCACGTGGTCCATCATTCTTCTCAACGCTACAACCTGGGCACCGCGCTACGACAGACCTGGACCGGAAGCTTCATGTCGTGGATCTTCTGGCTATGGATGCCGCTGGTTGGCTTTCCTCCTCTGATGGTGCTTACCATGCAAGCTATAAGCCTGCTCTACCAGTTCTGGATCCACACCGAACTGGTGGGCAGAATGGGGCCGCTGGAAATGGCGCTGAACACGCCTTCGCACCATCGCGTTCACCACGGAACTAACCAGCGTTATCTCGATCGCAATCATGCTGGGATTCTTATTGTCTGGGACCGTATGTTCGGCACCTTCGAACCGGAGCAGGAGCAAGTAGTCTACGGGCTTACGCGGAACATCAATAGCTACAATCCTCTGCGAATCGCCTTTCACGAATGGATAGATATCTGGCGAGACCTGCATGAACCGACCACATTCCGCGGCAAGATGGCCGTAATATTCGGCCGTCCCGGAAGAAAGGTTGAGCGCGCTGCGCATGCCGGCCAGCTCTGAGACTCTAGCAGGTCGGTTCGCGATAAATAAAGTATTCGACTGGTTGACGGGGCTTTCCATCCAGAGTAGCATCTCTTGAATTTCAGAGACTTACCATAGGGCCTTGTGCGCGCGCAGGTCCTGGGAGGAAAGAAACATGGTTGCCCCTGCCCGGCTCGCCTGGCTCAACTTACTGCTTGTCCTTGCCTTTACGCCCCCGCTTCATGCTCAAACGCAAGCCCGCGTCATGATCACGCAAGCGGTGAACAATCAGCAGCGTGTCATCGTAAGCGGTTCGCAGCATCCGCTCGCTCGTCCGGAATTTGAGCTCGGAGAAATCAATCCGGCGACTCAATTGGACCGGATGCTGCTCGTCCTCACTCCTCCGGCAGAGCGGGAAACGGAGCTTGCGGCGTTCCTGCAAAGCCAGCATGACCGCAGTTCGCCCAATTTCCACCACTGGCTGACTCCGCAGGAATTTGGGCAGAAGTTTGGTCCGGCGCCGCAGGACATCCAGACCATAACAGCATGGCTTCAGCAGCAGGGATTTACCGTCACGTCAGTGGCCAGGAGCGGCAGGTGGATCGAGTTCGCCGGAACTTCCGGCCAGGTAGAACGCACATTCCAAACGCTCATGGCGCAGTACCAGGCTGCCGGACAAACACACGTAGCCAATGCACAGGAGATTTCCGTTCCTCAGGCGCTGACGCCGGTTGTAAATGGCATTGTCTCCCTGCACAACTTTTTGAAGAAGCCGCTTCTGGCCAGGGCCGGCAGATTACAGCGTGAGAGCGGCGGAACGTATGCGCAGGTTGATCCAAACTTCACCAGCAGCCGAGGGCTTCACGCTCTTGGCCCGGCCGATTTCGGCAAGATTTACAACATCCCGCCAACAGCGACCGGGGCAGGCCAGACCATCGCCATTGTGGCGAGAAGCGACGTCAGTATCAGCGACACTAATGATTTCAGGGGGCAATTCGGAGTTCCATTCCAGAACCCTACCAACACCATCAACGGGCCTGATCCAGGGTTCGATCCGACCAGCGGCGACTCAGTGGAAGCGACACTCGATGCGCAATGGGCCGGATCCGTGGCTCCCGCGGCAAGCGTCAACGTGGTGGCCAGCAGTCCCACGCTCACGACCGACGGCGTGGACCTCTCGGCGGCTTACATCGTGGACAACAACGTTGCCGGCATCATGAGCGCGAGCTTTGGCGAGTGCGAGCGCGACCTTGGCGGCCCGGAGAATGCGTTCATCAAAGGCTTATGGCAGCAGGCGGCAGCGGAGGGAATCAGCGTCTTTGTGTCGTCCGGTGACGATGGCAGCGCCGGCTGTGATGATCCCAGCGCAGGCGCTCTTGGAACCATTCAGGCGGTCAGCGGGCTGGCGTCAACTCCTTTCAATACTGCTGTGGGCGGCACGCAGTTCAATGAAGGAACTACTCCTGCAACGTTCTGGTCCGCTACCAACGGTCCGGGAATTGAATCGGCGATTGGCTACATTCCGGAAGCTGTTTGGAATGAGAGCTGCGGTCCGGGAACCACGCCCTGCCCGCCCACATTCCCCGTGACGGTTGACCTATTTGCCAGCAGCGGCGGCTCCAGCGCGCTTTACCTCAAGACGGATGCTCCGTGGCAGAACATCGGCGGTACTCTTGCTGGAGATGCACAGCGCGATTTGCCAGACGTCTCGTTGAATGCTTCCGGCGGGCATGATCCTTATCTGATTTGTCTCGGCGGAAGCTGTTCAGGGCCGCAGCCGGGGTTCTTTGCGCTTGGCGGCACTTCCGCTTCATCGCCTTCGTTTGCCGGGATTATGGCGTTGATCAATCAGAGTGTCGGCACAAGACAGGGACTTCCCAACTATCTGCTCTATAAGCTTGCCGGCGGGGAGAACTTCAGCGCCTGTAACTCCAGCTCGCGCACCAACCCTACAGCGCCTGCCCCCGCAAACTGCATTTTTAATGACGTAACCACCGGCACCAACGCTGTCCCGGGAGTCGCTGGTTTTGCGGCCGTCGCCGGCTACGACCGATCCACAGGCTTGGGCTCGGTAGATGTTTCCAACCTGATCAACGCATGGACTGCGGCGGTACCCTCGCTGGCCGCTACCAGCACGACATTGACGCCTGGTTCCATCACCGGGACGCACGGCGCTCCGGTCGCGATTGGCATTCAGGTTTCAGGCAGCAGCACCGCTCCGCCCACGGGCACCGTCTCTCTTACTACAAGCAATCTGGGACCTTCCGCAACCAACCTTCCTGCTGAATCGGTGTTGCTTAGCGGCTCAGCTTTCTCTGGCTCGATCTTTGATCTTCCGGGCGGGACCTACACTTTGACCGCGCATTACCCCGGCGACGCCAACAACCGCGCCAGCGATTCCACGGCGGTCACGGTGAACATCGCGCCCGAAGCGAGTGCCACCACCGAGCAGGTGCTGGGCTTCAACAGTGCGGGCACTGCAATTGTCGCGATTACAACGCTTCCTTACGGCGACTTCATGAATCTGCACGCGGCCATCGTCGGCGCTTCAGGCCGTGGAACCGCCACCGGAACAGTGACTTTCAAGGATGGAGCCACAACCATCGCTTCTGCCGGCGTGAACCAGAAAGGCGAGGGCGATCTCTTCTTCTCCGGCGCTGCGCCTCCCACGGCCCTGACTGTCGGCTCGCACAGCATCACGGCCTCATACAGCGGTGATCCGAGCTTCAACCAGAGTTCGTCCAATACTGTTAGTCTCACTGTCACCAAGGGAAATCCTGTGGTGGCAGTAAATTCCCAGAACACGACTGTCGTTTCAGGACAGCAGGCGTCGCTCACTGTCGTCGTAGCCAACACGGGACCAATCCTTCCCACTGGAACCGTTCAACTCTTTGACGGCGGAACGGCGATTGGAGGGCCGTCCACGATTCCACCCGGGACAAACCAGTTTTCTGCACAGGTAATCCTGAATTCCGACGGTCCGCACAACATCACAGCCAATTATTCCGGTGACTCGGTCTACAATCCCGCTGTTTCGCAGCCGCTGGTGTTGACGATTACCGCACCGTTTGCGGTTGGAGCGGCAATACCTGGATTGAGCGTGGCCGCAGGGCAGACCGCAACTTTCAGTCTGACCGTCACGAACAATGCGCCGGCTTCGTTCACGGGAGCAGTCGCGCTCTCCTGCACCGCTCCGGCCGGAACCACGTGCACTCTGAATCCCGCCTCAGTAAACCTGAGCTCGACAGCCACTCAGGCGCCTGTGACGTTGAGTGTTGCAACCACGCTATCCGCGCGGCTAAGCCACTCGCCCTTCGGTGGCTTGAACTTCGCGTTCGCGGCAGTGTTTGCCGGCGTGCTGGTGACCATTAAGCGGAAGCCAAAGCACGCCATCATCGGCGCACTCGCCCTCTTCTTTGTTGTGGGATTGAGTTCCTGCGGTGGAGGCATCTCTGCCCCAATTGTCAGGCCGCCTACGAATGCGCAAATCGTCGTCGTGGGAACGAGCGGCACACAAACCAGCTCCGTCAACCTCTCATTGACGATTACGCACTGAGACTTTGGTGGCGCGCTACGAACGTTCTGCACAGTGCAAGCCGAAGAAGAGTTTATGGCTTCTTCTTCGGCTTGATGGCTTCCCACATCTCGGGCGTAAGCCGGTCACCGATGTAGTTGAATGAGCCGGCGCCTTGCAGCAGCGCGCCTCCATCCATGGTGATGTGCTCGCCGTTGATGTAACCCGAGAGATCACTCACCAGGAACGCTGCGAGATTGGCCAGCTCTTCATGCGTGCCGAAGCGCCCAAGCGGATTTTTCTTCGCTGCGAGTGACTCCAGTTCTTTCATCGGCAACAGTCGAGAGAAAGCGCCCTCGGTAGGAATCGCACCGGGAGCGATCGAGTTGAAGCGAATTCCTTTCCTGCCCCACTCCACGGCCAGGCTACGCGTGAGCGCGAGCACGCCTGCCTTCGCCACGGCCGAGGGAACGACGTATCCCGAGCCGAGTTCAGCGTAGGTAGTCGAGATGTTCAGCACGTTTCCTTGTCGGCCTTCTTTGAGCCAGCGGCGTCCACATGCCATCGTGGCGTGAATGCTTCCCATGAGCACGATACCGATCACCGCCTCAAAAGCGCCCGTCGAGAGATCTTCCGTGCGAGCAAGAAAATTCCCCGCCGCGTTGTTTACGAGAACGTCGAGCGGACCATCTTGCCAGAATTCTTCGATCATGGCTTCAACGCGGGCGTGGTCGCGCACGTCGCAGGAAAAAGTCTTGACCGTGCCGCCGGTTGCAGAGCGCAGTTCCTCCGCCGCTTCCGCCAGCACCTGCTCGCGGCGTCCACAGATATAAAGCGATGCGCCCAGCTCAAGAAAACGCCGGCCCATGCTCTTGCCCAGACCGGTTGCGCCGCCTGTAATGAGAATTCGTTTGCCTGCGAGCAGATCTTTTTCGAACACCGTATTCTCCTTCACCGCGAAATTCTAAATTGAGTTTACAAGTTCAAAGCCGGCGCACTGCGGAGAGCGGCAGGTCGTGTTCACTCGCCCAATTTTCCCATTCCTCCACACTGCGCCGGAGAAAGACACACGCGAGTTGCTCGCGATCCGGCTGAGGGATCTCCAAGCTGGCCAGAAGACGCTCGGCGAAATGCGGCTCCAGCGCAGCAATCGCAATCCAGCCATCCTTTGCTTCATACAATCCGTACAGCGGATGCGCGCCGTGCAACATTCCGTCAGGCGATGTGAGACCAGCCCGCACCGGAGCAGCCAGTTCCACGGCACACTCATAGAGTGAAACCGTGGCACAGCTCGCTTCGCCTGTACGTTCACGATGGAGCAGTAGAGCCAGCGCCAAGATGACGCAACGCTCAGCTCCGGCAAGATCCACGAATAAACTCGGCGGCAACTGGGGCGGAGCCACCAGGCCAGCGCTCGCCAGATAGGTAAGGTCGTGGCCGCTGCGCTCTTGGTGCGGCTCTGGATATCCGGTAATGCCTACAAAACAGAGACGCTGGTAATGAGCATGCAGCGTTTCCCAATCGAGTTTCAGCCGCCGTAACGCGGATGGTCGAGAGGAGGCGAGCAGAAGGTCGGCATCTCTGAGCAAACTGTCGAGCTGTGAACGGCCGCCCGGATCCTTCAAGTCCAAAGCAATTACGTGTTGTCCCGCAGCGAGGGACTTGTACCAGTCAGGCGCGAACGTGCTCAGCGGGTCGCCGGACGGAGGCTCGACCTTTGTAACGCTTGCTCCCATTCGCGTCAGCCGGGAAGCGGCAACTGGTCCGGGCGTGTTGATGCTCAAGTTCACGATGGTCATCCCCGCGAGGAATTTCGATGTTGAATGCGAAGCCATCTCTGAAAACGCTCTGAACGTTTAGTCCTATTTAGTTCATGCCGTCTGTATTCAACGAAATTGCCTTAATCCTACAGCTTGGGCCAGCAGAAGCTCTGGCGCGGAGCATCCAACAGCAGAACACTCCCAGTCCCTGGCCCCGAGGTGTTGAAATGTTTTCTCAGCAACAACATCGCGCTGAGTGGCGCCGCTGGACACTTTCTATTGCCTTGGCGTGCCTGAGCACGACCATACTGCCGGCGCAAACCGGACAAAACAGCGTTGAACTATACGCCCAAGCCATCCGGCAATCCACAGTTGCAGACCAGATCCGCGCTATGGAGCAGTACCTCGCCGTCGCCGAAAGCGGAATTCTCAAACAAGACGCACTCGAGGTCCTGATCTGGGACTATACACGGATGGACAGCGCCGGACGCGTGAAGCAACTTGCTGAGGAGTTACGGCAAATTGATCCGCGAAATCCGGTCGCATTCGCGGAACTGGCAGATCAGCAACCAGCCCCAACGGGAAGCAATTCGCGCCAAAGCGTGACTTCGAAAGCTGCGAGAGAGCAGATTCAATCTCTCAACTCCGCGCTCCTGGCGCTGGAGACATTGCGCAAGCCCGAGGGGATGCAGGCCGGCGACTTTGCCGCTTTGCGCCGCCACATTGAAGCAAAACTTGAAGGAATGCTGGGACTGGCATACGTGAACCGCGAGCAATATCAGGAAGCGAAAACGCCATTGCGGCAGGCTGTCGCTAGCGACGCCCGAAATGCGCAGTATGCATACGGGCTTGGCCTGGCTTTGCTTTTGGCCAAAGATTCCGATGAAGGCGGAGCGTTCTTCTATTTGGCGCGGGCCGCGAATCTCACGCAGGGAACTGCCGAAGGGCAGGAGATTGCCGAATTCGCACGCAAACATTATCGCAAAGCGGGTGGCAAAGATGCCGATTGGAACCGCTTCCTTCTCGCCGCGGCTTTGCCCGCAGAGCGTCCAGAGCCGCCTGTCGTGGCACATGCTCCGGCCGTGGCTGGATCTGTGCCAACTGCAATTGCCGCGAATACTGAAATCGCGTCGAACTCCGGAACACCAGCCGTCGCTGCGACTTCCTCAAATCCAGCGCCATCCCCGAACTCGAAGCAAAGTACCGGAGCCTCTGGAACCTCCGCAGGCTTTGGCGCAGCAGCCTCGGGGACTCCAGCTAGTGTGGCGTCGCGTCAGACCAGTGCGCCAGCTAAGTTGCAGAGTCCGCCCGCGCTTCCTCCAGCGTCGCCCACAGAGATTGCTTCCGCCGATATTGGCAGGGCAGCCTTGACGCCTCCCCCGCCCAAAGAGCCAGAAGTCGTGTCGCCCAATCCTCCGGTTTCACTCGGAATCCTTATTGAAACGGCGCTGCTCACCAACCGCAACCGGCCCATCATTATCTCTACGCTGAGTGATGTCGTGCACCATCTTCGGCCCGGCGATGAAGCCGCTATCCTGGTGTTCAGCAACCAGCTCGACTTCGAGCAAGACCTCACCGCCAACGGAGAACTGCTCACTGAGGCCATGGGCGGCCTCCGTCCGCGTCGCGGTTCCGCGCTGCTCGATGGCATCGGGTTTGCGGCTGGACATTTGAAGCGGATCGGCAAGAATGCCAACCGCGTGCTGCTGGTGATTTCCGATGGCCGCAGCTCCAAGATGAACCCAGAGTCGCTCCCGCTGAGCGCTCAGATCAGCGGAGTGCGAATTGACTGCATCGGGCTGGACGTGGACGGCGAATCAGGCAAGAGCCTGCTTGAAAATCTTGCCTCCACTACCGGAGGACAGTCCTCATTTATCCAAAGCCCGCAGGAGTTTCCTGTGGTTGCTTCAAGGATCACTTACGGAATGGGACTCACCCTCCGCTAGAGATTGTCCGCCTCCTGAAAGACTGAGTTTCCGGTATTCTTGTTGCTATGCGCGTGCGCGTTCTTCTGTTTGGCCAAATCAAAGATATCGTGGGAAAGGGCGAGGACCTGCTTGAGCTTGCCCCTGATGCAAACGTGCATGCGGTCCTCATGCATTATGGCCGGCAATTCCAGGCTTTCGAAGGGCTGGCTGGCTCGCTTGCCTGCTCGGTGAATCAGGAATACGCGCAGGGAACTCAGATCCTTAAAGAAGGAGATGAAGTTGGGTTGCTTCCGCCAGTAAGCGGCGGCACACAGGCGCCCAGCAAAGCCAGCCAGTTGGTTTCTGCCCATTGCGCGATCGTCCGGGAGCCGATTGATGTTTCTGCGCTGCGAAAAAGACTGGCTCATCCAACTGATGGAGCCGCAGTGATGTTTGAAGGAGTCGTCCGTAACAACACTCGCGGGAAGCGCACTTTGTATCTCGATTACGAAGCTTACGGTGCTATGGCCCTGAGTGAAATGGAGCGGCTTGCTCAAGGATCACTTGAGCAATTCAGAATCCGTGATGCGGCTGTGGTCCATCGCCTCGGCAGGCTCGAAATTGGCGAGACCAGCGTGGCCATCGGCGTTGCTTCAGCGCATCGCGCAGCCGCTTTTGAGGCATGCCGCTGGCTCATTGACAGCTTGAAACGAACCGTCCCCATCTGGAAGAAAGAATATTTTGAGGATGGCGCCGTCTGGGCGGATGGTGAGCCGTTTCCTGAAGAAATTCGGCCCGGTAAATAACTCTTTACCATCATTTGCATCTAAGCAGGGCAGAATCTCTGAATTGAAGCTATGAAACGAACCTGGGCTGTGGCCAAGCGGTTCAGCATCATGGTGTTTCTGCTGCCGTTGCTTGCGACGGCGGCACAGAACCAGAGCAAAGACGAACCCACGTGTCGCGTCACCGTGCGCCTGGTGAACGTCTTCACCACCGTCACCGATTCCCACGGAGCTCCTGTCGCTAACCTTGAGAAAAATGACTTCCGCATTCTGGAAGATGGCATTCCGCAGACCATCAGCGTGTTCGACCGCGAATCT
>JAICYU010000202.1 GCA_025934025.1 Terriglobales bacterium | reverse complement strand
GCCGCCCCTAATTTTGCCACCCGGTATTGCGGATCCTCCGGCAGATTGTTCTCGATCTCCTGCAGGTGCTGGCCCAGAAAAGCGAGCCGCTCTGATTCCTTCTCATCGCGCAGATTGATGTAAGCCTCGAATGCAGCTTTGTAACCGAACAGTTCGTCATTGTAGGTTTCATAAGGACCAAAGGTGATGTCGAGCGGCGCATCCAGGTCCATCCATGCCATGTCGCTTTCGTAGTAGTCGTTGGAACTGAAGGCATCGGCGCGCGTGGTCAGAAATTTCTTTAGGCTCGCGTTTCCCGTAAGACCAGCGGCTTCTTTGAGGAGCTTGGCCGCTTGATCGAGGTCGCTCTTGTACTCCTGGCTATATGGCACAAGTTTAAGTTTCTTGTCGGGACCACGGCGAACGACGGTGAAAAATCCTTCCGCCTGCTCTTTCTCTTGCGGCGAGAGAGTCTTTACCCAGGACTCGAACTCCTCTTTGGTCATGTCCTCGGGATAAAAGTTTGCGCCTGCAGGTTTGTGCTCCGGCACGCCGGGAAGAAAAGCTTTGTGCTCGTCAATTTCCGACCATGGCGCTTTGTTGATCCAGAAATAGTGAAGGCGCGCCCGGCCCAGCGGCGTCTTGTCCTGCTGGAGCTGGTGGTAGAGGGCCAGGTCGCCGCTCCAGAGCTGCTCCATAAAAATTGTGTTCACAACGCGGGCGGCCTCAATCAGCTTGACCAAAGCTTGTTTGTCTCCGGCTGATAACTCAGCGGTATCCACTTTGATCTGCGTAGGCGCAAAGCGTGCGGCCATGCGGTTGAGTTCGGCGGCGTTGGGAAAAGTCTGGGCGGCTGAGGTCAGTATGGTTGCCATAACAAAGAGCAGCAGTCTGCGCATGTGTTTCCTCGGCAAACAAGGATAGTTGCGTAGGTCGCACTACCGCAACACCGGGCCCGGAATCTCATCCGGAAACAACTCAGGAAGAGCAGCGCTCTAGGCTGATGCTACAAAAACCAACTTGACATCAAATCACGCACGATGCATCATTTAAGATATGAGAACAACAGTGAACCTGGACGATGACGTGGTTCCATTAGTGAAGCAGTATGCCGTTAGCCGCTCGGTCGCACTTGGGAAGGCCATCTCCGACCTCGTCCGCAGAGGCATCAATGCTCCTTTAGCTACTCGGGTCGTTAATGGGTTTTACATTGCCGATCTTCCGCCAGATGCGCCGAAAGTAACTACGGAACACATACTCGCTCTCGAAGATCAGGAACTGTGAGTATTCACCTTCTTGATATCAATGTCTTGGTAGCGATGATGTGGCCTGCTCAGGAAAGCCATGCCAAGGTGCAGAGCTGGCTGGCGCGCAATTCCAAGGCTGGATGGGCTACATGCCCGTTTACGCAGGCTGGCGTAGTGAGACTCCTCTCGAATCCGGCCTTCGCTCAGAATGCTCTCGCTCCGGAGCAAGCGGTACGTCTCTTGGTCTCGAATCTAAAGCATCCACATCATCATTTCTGGGGCGATGAAATCAGTTTTCCGGAAGCGGTGCGGTTGCTCCTCAAGCGTCTCACTGGACATCAGCAAGTCAGTGACGCCTACTTGCTCGGCCTGGCTCTGCATAAAGGAGGCGCCTTCGCGACTCTGGACCGGAAACTGCTGGCGCTTGTTTCCGGAGTGCCGGAGATCAGCAGTTTGGTTACAGTGATTTAAAACTCCTGCTCAGACTCTCGCCAGCGCCACCGAGAACCATTCTTTGGGATCGGTCCAGGAGCGCTCCAGCTTGAGGCCAGTCTGGCGCAGCAGGCTCTTAATGGAAGAAACAGTGAATTTATAGCTGTTCTCGGTGTGGATTCGTTCGCCGAAGAAGAAATGGAAGCTGCGGTCAAGGTCGGGCACACAGACTACCTGGTCAACGCGGCTTTCCAGGTGCATCTCGATTCGAGATTTTCGGCGGTTCCAGAATGCTACGTGCTGGAACTCATCAAGATCGAAATCGGCTCCGAGTTCCCGGTTAATGCGAGCGAGCAGGTTCTTATTGAATCGGGCGGTCATCCCGGCGGCGTCATTATAGGCATTGCGCAAGATGTGCGCGTCCTTCACCATGTCGAGACCCAGCAGGAGAGCGTCGCCCGAACGCAGAGAAGTTCGGAGGCGCTTCAAAAATGTCCTGGCTTCTTCCGGTTCGAAGTTTCCGATGGTCGAGCCAATGAAGAGGACCAGCTTGCGGCCGGGGACATCGTTCAATTCTGGAAGCTGATGGGAATAATCGGCAACGATAGGCCGCACGTGCAGTCGTGGAAAATCGCCATTAAGGCTGGCCATTGCCTGCTTGAGAGCTGTAGGCGAGACGTCCACCGGATGAAACTCCAGCCGCAGTTGACGACGTAAGAGCGCCGAGATCAGCACCCTAGTCTTGCTGGCGCTGCCTGCTCCGAGCTCGACCAAGGTCAAATTGCTTCCAGCTGCTTCTACGATTTCAGGCGCATTTTGCTCCAGGATTCCACGTTCAGTGCGGGTGGGGTAGTACTCGCGAGTTTCCGTGATCTGCTCAAACAGACTGGAGCCTTCCGCGTCATAAAACAGCTTAGGCGGAAGGAATTTTGGTTCAGCGCTGAGACCTTCCAGTACGTCAGGTGCGATCAAGGATGCGGGCAGCGCGAGTTGATTAGAGGCTGTCATCGGCGAGCCTGATACCGGAAAACTGCCAGCGTGTTTCCGGAGGAAAGAAATTACGATAGGTTGCGCGAATGTGGGAGCGCGGGGTGGAGCAGGAGCCGCCTCGCAATACCATCTGTCCGCTCATGAACTTGCCGTTGTATTCGCCCAGAGCACCGGCCGCAGCTTTGAACCCTGGATAGGGCAGATAGGCGCTGGCGGTCCACTCCCATACATCGCCGAATAGCTGCAGCGGGTCATCTCCGCCCTGCGCTGGTGCAGGATGAAATCGGCCCTGCTCTAATAGATTGCCTTCCACTTGCGCCTGTGCTGCCACCAGTTCCCATTCGAACTCCGTCGTCAGTCGCGCTCCCGCCCATCGGGCAAAGGCGTCCGCTTCGTAGTAGCTCACGTGGCAGACCGGTTCAGGCTCTTCCACTTTCCTCATGCCGGAGCAGGTGAAGTGAAGCCATTCTTTATCGTGTTTCTCCCAGTAGAGAGGCGCCTTCCATCCATGCGCCAGTACGGCCTTCCAGCCGTCAGAAAGCCACAACTCCGGCCGTTCATATCCGCGATCATCCATGAAGGCCAGATACTCACCGCAGGTCGCCGGTCGGGTAGCAAAGCGAAATGGCTGAACGAAGACCTTATGCCGAGGCGCTTCGTTATCAAAATGAAATGCCGAGCCGTTCGCGCCAACTTCGATCAACCCGCCCGCATGTGTCTCAGCTTTTTGAGAGGGGGCGGCTAAATCCGTTGCGGAACGGTTCTGCTGATACGCGGGACGAAGAGGATTGCTCCAGAACGCGTGCTTGATGTCCGTTACGAGCAGTTCCTGGTGCTGCTGCTCATGGTTAATTCCCAGTTCGACGAGTTCGAGCACTTCGCTGGAATGGTCGGAACCGAGCAACACTGCAATCTGCTCATCCACGTTCCGGCGAAACTTACAGACGTCATCCAGCGTGGGGCGCGAGAAGGTGCTGCGCAAGGCTTTTTCCGGTTGCTGTCCCACCGCGTTGTAGTAAGAATTAAAGAGATCACGGAAGCGCTGGTCAAACGTGCGATATCCGGGAAGATGAGGCGAAAGTATGAAAGTCTCAAAAAACCAAGTGGTATGTGCCTGATGCCACTTGGCCGGACTCGCCTCGGAGGAAGACTGCACCATCTGATCTTCCGCCGTAAGGGGCGCTGCCAGAGCCTCGGTCTGCTTGCGGCATTCGATATAGCGGGCGGCAAGCTCGGCTCTGCTGTGGCCCTCTTTTTCTGGGCTTGAGCGGAATGTCAATACAGACTTGAATGCCATTCGCTATCCTCGGGGGCAAAGCAGTCCGTTAATACTACTCCCTCGGCATAATGAACTTGAACATATCCGATCATCGAGGATCTCTTGTAAGATGCTCCGGGGACGCAGCAGGTTACGATTTTTCGACTCCCGAAGGCGTGAGAAGTGGCGCAGTATTGCTTGAGAATTGGCGCAGTACTGAAGTTGCGCTGGAATGGGAGTAACCGGAGCGGGGCGTCTTGAAGCTGGGTCGACAGTCCGCTGATAAGCCCTTTTCAGACTGTTGTTGCAGGCGTTTGGCGGTCTAACTTCTCCGCCTCTTTGTACCACTGGACCGTGCGGCTGAGGCCGTCCTTAAACTCGACCAGGGTGCGATATCCCATGGCTTGTTGCGCGCGAGTTGTGTCAGCCAAAGAATCGCGAATATCTCCACTTCTAGGGGGACCGAACAGCGGAAGTTGATTGAAGCCCATGATTTCGGCAAGCTCATGATATGTCTGAAGCAAGCTGAACGCGCGCCCCGCAGCCACGTTAAAGACCCGGCCTGATACCTTGTTGGCCGGAGCGGCGCAGGCCAGCAGGTTGGCTGAGACCACATTGTCAATGTAAGTGAAATCACGGCTTTGGCTGCCATCGCCGAAGATGGTGGGCTGCTCTCCTTGCAGCATCGCACGCACGAACTTGGGAATCACTGCGGCATACTGCGAAGTAGGGTGCTGGCGCGGACCAAAAACATTGAAGTAGCGCAAACTGACAGTTTCAAGACCCAGCACCCGAGCGAAACTCTGGGCATAAAGTTCGCCGGCATACTTGGAAACTGCATAGGGCGAGATGGGACTGCCGGGCATCTCTTCTCGTTTGGGGAGAGTGGGAGTATCGCCATAAACCGAAGAGGAACTCGCGTAAACCACACGCTTGACTCCAGCCTCCCGCGCCGCCTGCAACACTTTGAGAGTTCCAACCACGTTGGCCTGATTGCTGCCAACGGGATCGGCCATGGAGCGCGGAACGGAACCGAGAGCAGCCTGATGCAGCACGTAGTCCACGCCGGTGCAGGCAGAGCGGACCGCATCATCGTCTGTAATATCGGCTTCGCGTAGATCAATCCTGTGCAAGATTGATTCCAGGTTTTCTCGCCGGCCATGACAAAAATTGTCTATGCCACGCACCTGCTCGCCTCGTGAGAGGAGCGCGTGAGCAAGATTTGAGCCAATGAATCCGCCAATTCCTGTGATCAGATAAAGTGCCATTGTAATGAGGGTAACAAATCCGAGTTGTTTGGTGCGTCAGCGGCGTGGGAGCAGAGAAGGAGAAAGCTTGCCAAGTCCTTAATGGCATAGCTTTATCGGTGCCTCATGGGTGCAGCTCCCTGAAAATCGCTGCCATCTTCTCAAGATCCAATGCTTCTGCCCGGACATCCGGCCGTACTCCCGATTGCATCAGGCTTGTTCTGATCCCTTCTCCCGCGTAATTGGATTTCAAGTTATTGACCAGAGTTTTTCGCTTCATGGCGAAGGCCGTCTTCAAAAACTGAATGAATTCCTGCGGCCGGACCTGGAGTTCCTCAAATCGCGGCGCTATGGTCAGCCGCAACACGCTGGAATGGACTTTGGGTGGTGGCGCGAATGCTCCCGGGGGGAGCGTGAACAGCATTTCCACTTTGGCGTAAAGCTGGGCAGTCGCGGAGAGCAAGCCATAGTCTCTCGATCCCGGCTTCGCTGCTATGCGCTCTGCGACCTCGCGCTGCACCATGATGACGATGCAATCGAACTGTTCTTGAAATTCAAACAGGCGCAGCAAGATATCCGAAGTGATGTAGTAGGGCAGGTTGCCGACCACACGCGCGCGCGACGGCTTGAGCGGCCGCAGATCATCAAGCGGCCCGATGGTGCGTTTGAGAACTGTGCGGAAATCAGTTTTGAGGACGTCCCCTTCCAGCACCTCGACGTTAGTGAAGCGTGAATACTTGAAGCGCAGCTCGGTCGCGAGCATCCGATCCAACTCAAT
>JAICYU010000054.1 GCA_025934025.1 Terriglobales bacterium | reverse complement strand
TATCACATCGGTCTTGAGACGCTTGAGCGAGGCTTCGGCCACTTGCTTGACGTGCTCTGGACGGCTGTCAGTTCCATTCAAAGCTCGTTCCGATTTGGGATCAATCTTGAAGCCGAATTTGGTGGCGATCACCACTTGATTACGGAAGGGAGCCAGGGCTTCGCCCACGAGTTCTTCATTGGCGAACGGGCCGTATGCTTCAGCAGTATCGAAGAACGTGACGCCGCGTTCCACCGCCGCTCGAATCAGCGCGATGCCTTCTTTCTTGTCCACGGCAGGCCCATAACCGTAGCTCAGTCCCATGCAGCCCAGCCCAATGGCTGACACTTCCAAATTGCTCTTTCCAAGTCTGCGCTTTTGCATTGGGTTCTCTCCTCCTGAGGCGTTTCGCAATTGGATGCCAACCGCACATGGAGGGAAAAGGTTTCGGCGGGCCAGCCCACGTCAATTGGCGTACCCTGCCGTAGGACCAGCTCTTCTCACCAGTCACGAGCGACGCCAGTGAAGAAGCCTGCCGAGCTTAAGAAGCTTATCGGCCCGCCGCCAGTTTGAGCATATTGCGCAACTTCTCTGTCTGCTCCTGGTCAGCGCGGGTTTCATCCATGAATTCGATGCCGTAGTTGTATCCACGGCGATGACGCACCACGCCGGGGGCGCGTAACGGCGTGCTGGAATAAGGAGGAGTGAATTCAATGAAGACGCGGTCATCAGCCTTGAGTTCGATTCCGGCGAACACCAGCATGCCGCCCTCGCTCACGTCAGCGGCGCGTCCTTCGGAAATGCGGGTGCTCTCTTCACGGGGAACAACCAGACGAATTGGGAGGTTCAGGCGATAGCGCTGCCAACGCCTGAAGATTGCTCTTTCCTGCGCGGGTTTTGTGCTCATGGGAGATGCCGTGCGGAGGTGTGCTTCCGTTGCCATGGAACATGATGATAGCCTCGGCGATTCTAGGGCGAAAGTTACTGAGGTACCGTCCCCGGCTGTGGAAATCATTGCTGAAGATTTTCTAAGAATGTTCTTGGAATGCTTTTCACAACCGGGCTCGGGAGCGCAACTTTACAAGAACATGGAGTTTAGGTGCAGGGGTTCTTGGTTCAGGTCTCACTTGAAAATTGAGTCATCAATCGCTGCATTAGGCTCGAACTTCGTAACGTTAAATTGCAACTCTCCCACGTCGCGGCTTATGGCAATGAGCCGCGGGAGCTTCAGTCCGCCATGGTCGGCATAATCCCTGAAATAGCTTTCCACAGGATAAGCCACTTCAGGCTGGCTCTTGCTCATGCGGAAGCGTTGCACCTGGTCCATCCGCACCATCAGAAAGGACTCCTCATCGTAGTAGCGTACGCAGGGATCGCCATGGCGCGGCGTAAAACGCACAGCAAAGGCCCATCTTTTATTTACCTGAGTGCGTCCGACCAAATCAATCTTGCTGTACTCGCGGGAGAACTCCCACTCCAGCAGGCTCCGCCAGTCCTGTTCCACCAGCTCCATCCCGGCGCCATTGATCATCTCAATGCCGCGGGCAGTGGTCCGGCGGATCAGGTGCTGGTCCCGGCGGCCGCTCCAACTGATGCCTTCACTGATGGTGTTGACTTCAAGCATGTCATCGGATGGTGCTTTATAAGAGAAGCTGTAGTACCCATCGGGGTGATACAGCGAAAAACCGAAGTCACCGCCGAGAGAAAGACTTTGAACGCGCTGGTGTGCTTCCAAGCCTCCGGTGGCCGCAATGTTTTTCTGCAGGATCTCTGCCGCACTGATGCTTCCGCGAGCCCAAGGAGCACTTTGATTCTGCGCCGTTGCCGGAAGCACCAGCATCAGGAAAACGAGCAGATAAGCAGGAACTCGCATAATGCGAGAGATTATGCCACAGCAAAATCCGCTTGGAAATCAAGCAATTTTGCGCCCTCGCGTTCGCCAGCCCGCAGGGAGCTTTCGCAGATCCTGCCATCCCATCGCTGCACTGCTGCGCGGATATCGGCTTGCAATTTGTGCCGGTGTTGTAACCTTCCAACTGGATAGTAGGCAATTGTCTGAAGCGCAACAACACGAGCTGAACAGGCCGGCCTCGCTCTATCGCGAACGGCTGGCTGCTCGCGAAGCGCAGGCCAGAGCGGAGCAGCGCCGTCACATCTGGACAGGCAATGCCCGGGTTTTGCTGTTCGTACTCCTTGTGGTGCTGTGGTGGAAAATTGCGCGCTCCGGCTCGCCTTCAGCATATTGGTTCATTCCGCTCGGGCTTGGGTTTGTATTACTGGCGATCGTGCATCGCAGAATTCTCGCGGCCAGGACCAGAGCGGAGAGAGCGGCTGCGATGTACCGGCGTGGACTGGCGCGAATCGAAGACCGCTGGTCCGGGGCGGGCGATTCAGGAAACGAGTTTCGCGACGCCGCGCATCCTTATGCCGACGATCTTGATCTTTTTGGCGATGGCGGCCTCTTCCAACTGCTCTCGGTGGCGCGAACGCGGATGGGGAAATGGACGCTTGCCCAATGGCTTCTTCATGCTGCGCCGGTGGGTCAAATTGTGGAGCGCCAAACTGCCGTTCGAGAATTGAAACAAAAGCTCGAGTTGCGAGAAGCGCTTGCGGTTGAGGGCGAGAGCGAAACGGCAAGCGCTGATCCTGAGAAGCTGCGGCACTGGGCCGATACTCGCGTTGATCTCCACCAACTACCCTGGGCAATCATCAGCCCGATTCTGGCGGGGCTGAGCATTGCCGCCCTGGTTTATGCGGTGGTTACCTTCTTGCAAACGGGGAGGCCGTTCTGGACGCCATTTCTTGCTCTACTGCTGGTTCAAGCGCTGCTGGCGCGTTGGCTGCGCCGTCCCATGGAGCAGCTTTTTCAAAAGCTAGATCGCGCTTGCAAAGATCTCGATTCCATCTCCGCGATCATGCGACGCGTAGAAGTGGAAACTTTTTCCTGTCCAAAGTTGAAGGAATTGCACGCCAGCCTGACGCGCGCGGGCATGCCTGCTTCGGCAGCAATCGCCCGGCTCGGCCGGCTCTGTGATCTCGAGAACTCGCGCCACAATATGGTGGTCCGCCTGATTGATCTGCCGCTGCTCTATTCCGTCCAGGTGGCATGCGCGCTGCAAAGATGGAGGGCGAAGCACACGGGCGCAATCGCCGGATGGCTGGATGCAATCGGCGAGATCGAAGCCCTGCTGAGTCTAGCCGCCCACGCCTTCGAGCATCCGCAGCACGCGCTTCCTGAACTGGTTTCGTCAGGCCCGCCTTTCTTTTATGCCCGCGGATTAGGCCATCCCTTGCTGCCGCAAGCAAGCTGTGTTCGCAATGACGTGGAGCTGGGCGGCAACAATCAGGTGCTGCTGGTAAGCGGCTCCAATATGTCGGGGAAAAGCACCTTGCTGCGGGCTGTCGGCGTCAACGCCGTGCTGGCTTTCATGGGCGCGCCGGTTTGCGCGGAGAGCCTGCGGCTCTCGCCTGCCTGCATTGGAGCGGCGATGCGCGCCTCTGACTCCCTGCAGAAAGGCGTTTCGCATTTTTATGCCGAGATTCAGCGCATCCGGCAGGTGGTAGAGCTCTCTTTGCAGGGCCGCCTTATCTTCCTAATGGACGAGATTCTGCAGGGGACTAACTCTCAGGACCGCCGCGCCGGCGCAGAAGGCATCCTGCGGACGTTGATCAAACAAGGGGCGATTGGGCTGGTGACAACTCACGACCTTGCCCTGACTTCAATTGCTGAGTTATTCCCGGATCGAGTGCGCAACGTCTACTTCCAGGAGAAGCTCGAAGCCGGCAAGCTTTCCTTCGATTACAAGCTTCGTCCTGGAATCGTTAGCACTCATAACGGCGTGGAACTAATGCGCTCCGTCGGGCTGGACGTGTAATCCGCTCCGCAGCCGGATGAGGATTTTTAATCCCAGGCTAATTTTCCCTTAAATTGAAGCCCTTTAATCTTGGATGGCTTCGGCGCAATCCCATCATTGTGAGTACGGTTCTCTGCGGCATTGAACGGCACAGTTTATGGTGGCAGGAGCGCTCTGGCACAGCAAAAGTCTGAAGCTGCGCGTGTCGCGGATCCCGCTTCCGCCGGCGCCGCAGCGCGGATTTTGCCTGTACCAGTACGCTGGCTTATCTCGACCCAGCGTCCGCCAGAACGCGCCGGGGGACGGCAGGAAAGAACAGACACGCGGCTGGAAGGCGGCTTTAACCCTCCCCCAAGCGTGTGCCCGTGAACAGTTCCGTGACGGATGCTCTGCCGGGGTGACGTTCCCGGGCCACATCGGGCAAGGGACTGACGGCTGCCGTAACTCCTAGGAACTGCCACCAGCAGGAGGCTGACGTTTTGCCCGGTCAGCCTCCTTTTTTTGCCGTTCGGAACGCGGTACGGATGAACTCCGGAACCAAGCTTCAAGACCTATAAAAAATCTGGATTGGCCTTGACTTTGTTTTCAGAAGGCGTATCGTTGCGTGATTCGGGCCGAACCCAAGGTTGACTCATTCATTGCTCGTAGGTCCCAGTTTGTTCCGATAATGCTGGCGACCAGAGAGAGGAGATATACCATGGCCGCAAGTCCATCCATCCCCACTCCTGAATTACAACTTACCACTGAGAAGCAGACGGACCAGGTTGTTGTACACGGAACGGGCCGTATCAATGCATCAACAGCAGACTATCTGCAGAGCACGATCCGCCTGCTCATTCATCAGAACAAGCGCGTCGTGCTTGATCTCACCGGAGTCGAATACATTGACAGTTCTGGTCTGGGAGCGCTGGTGAGCATCTATCTGGCTGCCGGCAGGGCCGAGTGCCTGCTGGAAGTGGCGAATCCCAGGCCGCGCGTGCGCGATCTTTTCAAGTTGACCAAGCTCGCCGCGCTATTTGACACGCGTACGGAGAACTATTTCGGCGACTTCTGAGGACGCGCCACCGTTAACCATAGACAGGCCAGGAGTAGTGTGTCTTATTGCAGCCCCCGGAATTCCATGAGTGTTTGAAGTTTTGTATTGGCAGTTACCGCTGTAATCTTTTCCCGATTCCGCAATAGCTAGATAGGATAGTTGCAAAAATTGGATCTCGGTCATTGGTTCGCGACGGCTCTTTTATTACTTCTGTAACTTTCAAGCTGAACCTTACCAGACTAAGCTTTCATGGTTGCAGTGTTCTCCTGAACACTGGAGGGAAAATGAAAGCTAGTTCCCGTGTCACAATTCTCGCCCTTCTGCTCAGCTTCTGGTTGCCCGCATATGCGCATCATGTTGCGGTGATTGTAGCGCCAGAGAACCACGTGAACAACGTGACCACTCCGCAACTGGCCCGGATGCTAAGGACCGAAGATAAGAGGTGGGAAACGGGACGAAGCATTATGATCGTCCTGAGCCGCCAGACGCCCGCATCGCTCGAGATACTCGAACGGCTTTGCAGGCTGCCCAAGGGCTCGGCCAAGGCGTTCATTGCCGCCCACAAGGACAGCATTGCTCTGGCGAATACCGATGAAGACGTGATGTTCATCGTGCAGGGAACTCCGGGTGCTGTGGGCATGGTGGATGTGCGCGACGTCAGCGGACGCGTGAAGGTACTGAAAGTGGACGGCAAGCTGCCTTTGGAACAAGGATATTTGCCGCACTAGGCTGGTTTGACTTGTGCAGGCGAGCTTGGTTTCGCCACTTCCCCGCGCAGTGGGAAGAAGCTACTGACCATCCGGCAGCGTGTATTCAAAATCGTACGAGTGCTTTCCGTCTTTGGCGATGTTGATCGTCATCTTGCCGGTGAGGCCCACAAGCTGGCCGGTGCCGGAGTCGGGTGCGACGCCGATTGCCAGTTGCGGTGCGCCGCGATTCAAAATGCCGGTATGGTAGAGCACAAAGCTGCCCTTGCGCCCCTTGAGCGTGCCGGTCACACGTTCCAACGCCACGTACACGCCTGAACCTTTTGCGTCTGGAGTTGTGGCCAGCATTTCGACTTTGCTGGTGGCCTCCAGGCCGCCTTGGAACTGCTTGTCGCCGGACATTCTGCTGAAATTTTCGGCCTTGGCAACCGGATTGTCCGGCTTCTGAGGCGTCATCTTCACATCGAATGGTCCACTGGCGTGCTCGGTCCTTGCTGGTCCTTGTTGATTCGTAGTTGCCCCCTGCGGCTGAGTTTGGGCATAGAGAAGACCTAATACACAAATGCCGAGCGTCAGGGTGAAAAGGTTCTTCATGATTACTCTCATTCTTGCTGCGTGCCTTGAGAGTACCACTGTTATATGTTTTTGATCGGGTACCTGATCGTCGCTAGAAATTATCGCGGGCCCGCGCGGCAGCCGCGAGTTGGAGATGATGGACTGGGGGGGCGAAATGCTGTGCTCCTTGAATTAGTAGGCGGAGCGTGCGACCTGATCCCGGGTACAATTTTCAATTTAAAATTTCAATTTTCCAATTTGTTTTTCACGCGCTCTTCTGTGTCAGTTCTTCGCTCGATTTTCTGATCTCCTGCACGTTTTCCGCCAGCTTCAGCGGGATTCGATGGTCTTTGGCGGAAGAATGTCCGGCGCGAATCCAGCCAACGCGCGTGAGCAGCGAGCCTGCAATGCTGGACCAGGATGCGGCCCGGCGCAGGTTGCGATTACCCGTAACCGCATAGGCAACGCGAAGCGCCAGCGGCACGGGTCCGGAAAGAACGCCGCCCGTCCGCACGATTGCCCCGCTGAGGCCCTTGTGGACCGGTTCATTCGCTCGCGTGCGCTTGGTTTCAAGTTCAAATCCTTCATAGACTTCGTAGGCTGATGCGGCGATCCCCAGCGAGTTCAGCCCGCGACTGTCGTCGTGGCCCAAGAGTTCCAGAATGGAGACAGCGGAGTTCACTCCGGAAGCCGCAAAGTGATGCGGCAAAGTCCCGATGTTTTCATTCCAGACTGGGATTGCGGTGGCTCCGATCAGCACGCCGCTGTATGTGGAAAGGACCACGCCGGTTGCCGAAGCCAGCAGGCCGGAAGCGTTCTCCACCAGGCGGATGGGCAGGGCGTCCCCGACTTTCTGGCGCACGAGATTCGCGAATGCCGCAGCGGCTGCGAAGCTGGAAAACGTGGAGAGCGTCCATGCTCCCATGTTCATCGCGCTCTGCGGCTTGAACACCCGCAGCATGTTGAGGAAACGTGAAGGCACTCCCAGGTCCGAGATCAGCAGCGCAGGCGAGATCACCCCGCCGGCTGCGGCAACCCAGCGCGCGCTGCGGACCAGGTCACGATCTTTCGTCAAGAGATTCGCAGCACTTGCTACCACGGCTGCTGCTCCGGCAGCGCCGCCGACAAAAAAGTACAGCGGGATTTCTTTGGTCCATTGCGGCTCTTTCAGCAGAGGAATTCCGTAATAGCCGGTTTCAGCGGTGGCGTGCGGAAAGGGCGCGCCTACGGGCTTGATCCCATGACCATCAACTCTGCCACGCGTCGCGGCCTGGCGGCGAATCTCATCCAGCCGTGCCTCACTCTGTGAATCAGGAACGCGGCCGGGAACTTCGGGAAGGGGAACGCGGCTCATCGGTGTTTATCTCCCAGGAAGGCGAGCATCGTGGCGCCGAGCATCGCGCCGGCAGCGACCGCGGCTGATCTCCATCCTTTTTTCAGGTAAATGGTTGGGACTTCCGGCTCAGGCGGCAAGTTGTAGCTTCGCGGATCACCACGCAGCAGGAAGAAAGCGTGAATGCCTTTGACGCTGGTGTCCACAGGATCGTAGATCACCGCATCATCAATCCCGCTTGACCGCAACTCCTCTAGTCGTTGGTCGGCTTTGGCATGCAGCTCTTCCAGATTGCCGAACTGAATGGATTTTGTGGGGCAGGCATGCGCGCACGCGGGTTCAAGCCCGGCCATCTGACGGTCAGAGCAGAAGGTGCATTTGAAGGCGCGTCCGTCATGCTCGTTTTTCTGCACGACTCCGAAGGGGCAGCTCACGACGCAGTAAGCGCAGCCGTTGCAAACGTCGGGCTGCACGAACACCGCGCCAAAGTCCATGCGCACGATGGCGCCTGTCGGGCAGGCTTCGAGACATCCCGCAACCTCGCAATGCTTGCAGACGTCGGAGGAGAATCCCCAGCTCGGCAACTGGCCGGCGGCATTTCCGCCCAGGCCGGGAGTAGTGGGATTCTCGACAAACTTCACGTGACGCCACGTGGAGTGGCCCACCGCTTCAGTGTTGTCGTAAGAGAAGCCGCTCCAGTCGTAGCCGTCTTCTGAAATGTCGTTCCATTCCTTGCACGCGACCTCGCAAGCTTTGCAGCCGATGCAGAGAGTGGAATCCGTGAGGAAGCCGGTGTTGGCGTGGCCATTTGTTTGATTCATGCGGCTTGCTCCCTTTTCGCTTCGAGTTCCTCGAGCGCTTGTTTGCCTCTGGCGCGGCGGCCCGGGCGGATGTCGCACAGCAGAGCTTTGGTTTCCATGATGCGGACGTTGGGTTCCTCTGAGATCGGCAGCAGATCGTTAACCATGTCTCCCTTGACCAGGCCATTGGTACCGAAGTGATAGGGAAGTCCCACATGGTGGACCGTGCGGCCCGCAACCTGCATTGGTTTGATGCGGTCAGTGACCAACACCCGCGCTTCCACAATGGAGCGCATGGTTGAAATTGTCGCGTAGTCGCCATGGTGCAGGCCGAGCTCTGATGCCATCTCGGGTGAGACTTCGCAGAACAGCTCGGGTTGCAGCTCGGCCAGATGACTCAACGTGCGCGTCATGCCGCCCGCGGTGTGATGTTCCGTCAAACGGTAGGTAGTGAGGATGTGTGGGAAACGAGGATCAGCCTGCTTGGCGTAGGGATTGTCAGGCCGTTCTCGGCGAAGCACTGCCGGATCAGTTTCCTGCGGATACAACGGGTTGGAGAAGGGTGACTCCAACGGTTCATAGTGAGTGGGCAGAGGCCCATCTTTCAAGCCGCTGCTGACATAAATCCACCCTACTCCATCAGGGTGCAGGATGAATGGTTTATCTCCCGCCAGCGCGGCATCACCCTTGGCATTTTTCGCGGGCTTATAGTCGGGAGGCTTGTCTTTCGTGAAGTCGGGATTATCGAGGCCGGTCCATTCCTTCTTTCCGGCATCCCACCAGATCAGCTTCTTGCGTTCGCTCCAGGGCGTTCCATCGGGACGAGCGGAAGCGCGGTTGTAAATGATGCGACGGTCTGATGGCCAGGCGTATCCCCAGCCATGTCCGTAGAGATCGCGAGGTTCACGCTCATTCGCCCGGTTCTTCTCCCTGCTGGGGAAACAGCCGGAGTAGATCCAGGCGCCGCATGCGGTGGAACCGTCCGCTTTCAGTGCTCGATAGCCATCCACCAGTTTGTGATCGGCGGTTGTCCACCCGTTGATCTCCATCAAGACCTCTTCAGCGCTGGGCTCGGCGAGCGGCCCATGGGTGGAGTATGTCCAGGTTAGAGCGTTCAGCGGCGCGCTGCGGGGCCGTGGATCTTTTGCTGCCTTGGCTTTGAGCCGGGTTCCCAGGTGATACATGAACCAGGTTTCGCTTCGCGCATCGCCCGGCGGCTCCGGACCTTTACTGTGGAATTGCAGCAGTCGCTGCGTGTTGACGAAGGTTCCGCTTTTTTCCGGAACGCCGGCAGCCGGCATCAAGAAAACCTCAGTCGCAATGCTGTCCGGGTTGAGCTCACCCCGGCCGACTTCCGGTGAGTTGTACCAGAAAGAAGCTGGCTCGATCTCTACCATGTCACGTACCACCAGCCATTTGAGTTTGGCCAGCGCCTTGCGTTCGAGACGTCCGTTGGGAGCTCCCACCGCCGGGTTCTGGCCCATGATGAAGAGGCCATCCACCTTGCCATCCATCATGTCGAGCCAGAAACCGAAATGCGAGTGATCGCCAGTGACTCTTGGCAGCCAGTCGAAGCAATAATCGTTCTGCGATGTAGCTGCTTCTCCGTAATATGACTTGAGAAAGCTGACAATGTATTTGTCAAAGTTGGCCCACCATCCCGTAGAGGCGCGGTGTTTGGTGATGTAGTCCTTCAATTTGTTTGCGTCTTTGCTAAACATCGGTGTGGGCAGGTAGCCCGGCAGGATGTCGTAAAGCGTGGCCACGTCGGTGGATCCCTGGATTGAGGCGTGGCCGCGCAGAGCGAGCACTCCGCCGCCCGGCCGGCCAACGTTGCCAAGCAGCAGTTGCAGGATAGCCGCTGCACGAATGATTTGGACGCCGTTGGAATGCTGCGTCCAGCCCACGGCATAGCAGATCGTTCCCGTCTTCTCCGGGCCCGAAGCCGAGCAATAGGCTTCCGCTACTTTGAAGAATAGTTCCGTGGGAACTCCACAGTACTGCTCCACCATTTCCGGCGTGTAACGCGAGAAATGCCGCTTCAACACCTGGTACACGCATCGCGGATGCTCCAGTGTGGGATCGGACTCATGCTTCTCTAACTCGCCCGCTTCGCCACCGCGGTCTTTGCCATGCCCGCCTCCGTATTTTTCATGTCCCGGGATGGGGCCGGCAAACAGCGTTCCCGTTTCCGGTGATCCTTCATAGAGCCATGAAGTGGGGTCGTATTCCTTCTTCTCCGGATCCCATCCGGAGAAAAATCCGCCTAAGTCTTCCGTGTCGCGGAAGTCTTCGCGCAGAATCGTGGAAGCGTTGGTGTATGCGACCACGTACTCCCGGAAGATCTTGTTCTGCGTGAGTACGTAGTTGATGAGAGCGCCCAGAAATAAGACATCCGTGCCCGCGCGCAGCGGCACCCAGACATCAGCCATGGACGAAGTGCGCGTGAACCGGGGATCAACATGAATGATCTTTGCGTGATTTCGGTCGCGTGCTTCGATGACCCATTGAAATCCGACCGGATGGTTCTCGGCCATGTTGGATCCCATGATCAGAATTGCATCCGCGTTGCTCAAGTCCTGCTGAGCTGTGGTGGCGCCGCCTCTTCCAAATGATGTGCCCAGACCGGGCACAGTAGAGCTATGTCATATTCGGGCCTGGTTGCTGATGCAGTTCATCCCCAGACCGCCGGTGAACAGCTTGCGGATCAGATAGTTTTCTTCCACGTCGAGAGTCGCGCCACCGAGATGAGCAATGCCCAGCGTGTGCATCACTGAAGCGCCATCGTCTTTTTCTATGAATGTATGCTCGCGCGTGTCCCAGACACGATCGGCAATCATGTCCATCGCCTGCTCGAGCGGAATTTCCTGCCAGCTTCTCGAATAGGGCGCGCGATACTTCACTTTGGTCAGGCGTGCCGGATGCGTGTGAAGCTGAAAGGTGTCAGAGCCTTTGGGACATAGCCGTCCGCGGGAGATGGGGGATTCAGGATCGCCTTCGATGGAGACGAGTTTGTTGTTCTTGTGGAAGACGAGCTGTCCGCAGCCGACTCCGCAGTAAGGACAAACCGATCGCGCCACTTTGGCGCCCTCGATCTTCGGCTTAAGCGTGCGCGTGCGCTGAGACATGGCTTCCGGGCCGGTGCCGTTGCCTCCGGTTTTGATCTGTCGAACAACCGGCCACCGAGAGAGCAATTCTCGTAACATGGATGATTTCTCCCTTTGGTTGGGAATCACCTGAGAAGAGCAAGGTTGCCCCAAATTGTGCTCGCGACAAGCGGCGCTCAGTCTGAAATTTGAAAGCCAACACAGAAGCGCAATAGCGCAATCCGTGGAGGCTTTGTGAAACTCGTGGAGTTCATGAATAATGTCTTGCGCAACTGCTCCGGGTTTCTGATCAGAAGGTAAATGCCCGCATTAAGGATCGTTGCGCCAAGGAATTGCAAACAAGCGAGCCTCGCGTGGCGCTCGTCGCCGAGTTGCTGGAAGTGGACTGCGCGGCATCGAGACGCTGATCGCAAAGTCCGAATACCTTGAGACGAGCAAAGAATCAGGGCAAGAGAGCCAAAGGAGAACAAGGCCTGTGATCGTTGGAGTTCCTAAAGAAATTTATCCAGGAGAGCGCCGCGTGGCCCTGACTCCCGCGGTAATTCCGCTGCTGGCAAAGGCGGGACTGGAAGTGCTGTTGGAAGCCGGCGCAGGAGAGCGCGCAGGGTATCCCGACGTGCAATATCAGGAAAAGGGCGCCAAGATATTGCCGGAGCGCGGCGCGGTGTTTGCGCAGTCGGAGATTGTCGTGCAGGTGCTGTCCCATGGCGCCAATGACAAGACCGGCGCGAATGATCTTTCCCTGATGCGGCCGGGTCAGGTGCTGATCGGGTTTCTACGACCGCTGGGTTCGCCTGATTCGGTGCAGCAGGTGGCGAAAACCGGCGTGAGCGCATACGCGATGGAACTGATGCCGCGCACCACGCGCGCGCAGAGCATGGACGCGTTGTCGTCCATGGCATCCATCGCCGGGTACAAAGCCGTGGTGGTGGTTGCTAATGAGTTGCCGCGAATCTTTCCCATGATGACGACCGCGGCAGGAACGATTACACCATCCCGCATACTGGTGATCGGCGCGGGCGTTGCCGGATTGCAGGCGATCGCCACGGCCAAACGGCTGGGAGCCGTTGTTTCGGCCTATGATGTTCGCCCTGCAGTGAAAGAACAAATCCAAAGCCTGGGTGGACGCTTTGTCGAACTGCCGCTTGAAACCGGAAGCGCACAAGACGCCGGCGGATATGCGAAGGCCCAGGATGAGGCGTTTTATGTCCGGCAGCGCGAGCTGCTCGGCAACGTGATCGCGGAAAGTGATTCGGTGATTACAACTGCGGCGGTTCCCGGCAAGAAAGCGCCGGTGCTCGTGACTGAGGCGATGGTGAAGCGCATGCCTCCGGGATCGGTCATCCTGGATCTCGCGGCGGAGCGCGGCGGAAACTGTGAACTCACGCGAGCTGGAGAACGAGTCCAAGTGCACGGCGTGACAATTCTCGGGCCTATCAATCTGGCCGGCAGCGCGCCGTATCACGCCAGCCAGATGTACGCGAAGAACCTGACGACTTTTTTGCAGAACCTGGTGAAGGACGGGAAGGTACGTCCACCGGAGAGCGATGAGATTATTCGCGATACGTTGTTGACGCAAGGCGGGGAACTGGTGAATGCACGGGTGCGGGAAAGCATGGGACTGCCCGCGCTGGTGGCCCAGTAACGAAGTTCAAGGAGGAAGAGTGCCGGCGGATTTTATTTCCAATCTTTACGTCTTCATATTGGCGGGATTCGTGGGGTTTGAGCTGATCAAGCGGGTCTCGCCGCTTCTGCACACGCCTCTCATGTCGCTGACCAACGCGCTCGATGCCATCGTGGTGGTGGCGGCAATCATCATTGCCGGACGGCACGAGACGCCCCTGACCACGACGCTGGGAGCTGTGGCTGTGGCGGCTTCCTTCAGCAATATGGTCGGCGGATTCTTAATCACCGATCGCATGTTGCGCATGTTCAAGACGGGCAGGCCCAAAAAATGATCCACGCCTCGGCACTGCAACAATACCTGGATTTCGCATACATCGTCGCGGTTGTGCTGTTCATCCTGTCGCTGAAGTGGCTAAGTTCGCCGAGGACTGCGCGCTGGGGTGTGATTGGCGGAGAGATTGGCGCGGCCCTGGCGGTTGGCGCAACCCTCTATAACCCTGAGCTGGTCCAGTACAAGTGGATCATTATCCCACTCATCATCGGCGCGGGCGTGGGCATTCCGCTCGGCATGGTGAAGATGACGGCGGTGCCGCAACGAACTGCCTTAAGCCATGCCTTCGGCGCGGCATCGGCAGCCATGATCGGTATTGCCGAGTATTACGTAAACACGGCGCACTTGACCCGGTTCGAGATGGGCGAAATTGCGCTCGAAGTGATCATTGGGTCGCTTACTTTCACCGGCAGCCTGATCGCCGCCGGAAAGCTGCAGGAAATCCTTCCGCAACGGCCGATTGTCTATCGCGGGCAGAACATCGTCAGCTTGGCGATTCTGGCTGCGGCGCTGGCCCTGGCGGTTGTCCTGGTTGTCAATCCGGTGCAGGCGGCTTTGTTCCCGGCGATGGTTGGAATCGCCCTAGTTTTCGGAATCATGCTGGTGACGCCCATCGGCGGCGCCGACATGCCGACGGTGATCTCGCTGTTGAACTCGTACGCCGGATTCTCCGCCGCCCTGTTGGGATTCGTGCTGAACAGCAAGGTGCTCGTCGTAGCGGGCGCGCTCGATGGTTCTTCGGGCTTCATCCTTTCGGTGATCATGTGCAAAGCCATGAACCGCTCGTTCACCAACGTGATGTTCGGGGCCTTCGGGCAGGTGCAGGCGGGTGGAGCGAAAGAGAAGGAAGACAGAATCGTTCGCAGCGCAACGGCGGAAGAAGCGGCCTCGATTCTGGAAGCCGCCAACAAAGTGGTAATCGTTCCTGGCTATGGGATGGCCGTGGCGCAGGCGCAGCACAAAGTCCGCGAGCTGTATGACACCCTGACCAAGCGGGGCGTGGATGTGCAGTTTGCGATCCACCCCGTCGCAGGACGCATGCCTGGGCATATGAACGTACTCCTGGCCGAAGCAGATGTTCCTTACGACCACTTGAAGGAGATGGACGATATCAACGGCGACTTCCCGCAGGTGGACGTGGCGCTGGTGATCGGCGCCAACGACGTTACGAACCCCGCCGCGAAAACGGATAAATCCAGCCCGATTTACGGCATGCCAGTGCTCGATGTAGAGAAATCGCACACAGTGATGGTGATCAAACGCAGTATGAATCCGGGATTTGCGGGAATTGATAACCCGCTCTATTACATGGACAACACGCTTATGTTGTTCGGCGATGCGAAGGCCTTCGTGAGCAACATTGTGAAGGAGTTGGGCGGAGCCCACTGAGTATTACAATATTTCCAACTCTACTTCCGGGAGAGGACCATGCCAGGAATTTCGATTCAGGAATTTGCTTCTCGTCTTCGATGTTGCAGCGCTGAAGATTTCCACGACGTGTCCAAAGTCCACGCGCTCCTTCGCCATAGTCCGGTCGAGCCCGAATCCATCCAGCAGTACCTGCTCTGGGACCCTCAGCATTACACCCGCAATCTGATTGAGAAGACGCCTTTGTTCGAACTGCTCGCCATCTGCTGGGAAGTCGGCCAGTATAGTTCGATCCACAATCACATGAACCAGAATTGCTGGATGGCGGCGCCCATCGGTAAGCTCCTCGTGCAGAATTACAAAGTGTTGCAAGAAAACCTTGGGGCAGGAAGCTGCGATATTGTTCCCACCAATATTGTTGAGATGAATCCGGAGAATCCGGCCGCCGTGGATCCCGCCGATCCGGTGCACATGGTTTACAACCCTAAGGAGTTCGGAGAGCGAGCGGTGAGCCTTCATGTGTATTCGCGCCCCTATGACAGTTGCGTGGTGTATTCGGAAGAACAGCACAAGTGCGGGACGATTAAACTCAGCTACACCTCCGAGTACGGCCTTGCCCGGCAATAGATTGAGCGTCGGCTGCTATCGTCCTGCTCACTCTGTGGTCTAATTTCGTACATGTTCGCGTTGCGTACGAAATGGAACCTCACGGCCAATCGGCTCTCGCAATCTCTCGACCGGATTCGCGCCTCGGGCGAAAAGCTTCTCGACCTTGCTGCTTCCAATCCCACGGACTGCGGCTTTCGTTACGACGGCAACTCAATTCTGAAAGCATTTATCAATCCGGGAGCACTCAAGTATCATCCGCATCCGCGTGGGCTGGCGGCAGCGCGAAAAGCAGTGCGCGAATATTACGTTGGCACCAGAGTTTCTCCCGGCGATCTGTTTCTCACCAGCAGCACCAGCGAGGCCTACACATTTGTGCTCCGCCTGCTGTGCGAACCGGGAGATGAGCTGCTGGTCCCCGCGCCGAGTTACCCGCTGTTTGAATTTCTCGCGGACATTCAGGACGTGAAACTCGTCTCCTATCCGCTAATCTACGATCACGGCTGGCAAATTGATCTGCATGCATTAGAGCAGGCCGTCAGCAAGCGCACCCGCGGGATTGTTGTGGTGAATCCAAATAACCCGACCGGAAATTTTGTCCCGCACGAAGAAGTTAACGGCCTCAACCGAATCTGTTGTGCCCACGAGCTCGCAATCATCTCCGACGAAGTCTTTCTTGATTTCAACCTGACCCCGGCAAAACCTTTCACCTTCGTAAACAACTCCGGCGCGCTTACTTTTACTCTGAGCGGGCTGTCGAAGATTTCCGGTCTGCCGCAGATGAAGCTTGCGTGGCTGGTGGTCAGCGGGCCGGAGAACTTAAAGAAGGAGGCTGCGGCGCGCCTGGAGGTGATTGCCGATACTTATCTTTCCGTCAGCACGCCGGTCCAGCTTGCCGCGCCCACGCTGCTAGGCCAGCGCGACAGCTTTCAGCGCCAGTTGCTAGCGCGCGTCAGGCAGAACCTTGCGGAACTCGATTCGCAGCTCGCCGAACAGAACCAATGCAGCCGGTTGGTCGTGGAAGGTGGCTGGTACGCCATTGTGCGAGTGCCCGCCGTAAAATCGGATGAGGAATTCGCGATTGAACTGTTGGAGCAACGCAACGTTTACGCGCATCCCGGACACTTCTACAATTTTCCGGCGGATGGTTATCTGGTTGTGAGCCTGATCACGCCGGAACAGGACTTCGCCGAAGGCATATCAGAGCTGCTGGAGGCTGTTGCTTCAGCAGGGACTGAGACGATGTCAGTCGAAACCTAAACCGTTGCTTCACGTTCCTGCTTGCCGCAGCTTATACCGCTGAATCTTTCCGGTTGCGGTTTTCGGCAATTCGCTCACGAACTCCAATTTCTGCGGGCATTTGTAAGTCGCCAGACGATTAGAAACGTGCTGCCTGAGTTCTTCCGCCAGTTGCGGCGTGCCAGCCGCTCCGGACTTCAAGACAAGATATGCTGCGGGCTTGGTGAGCTGGTTCCCGTCGGCATATCCGACCACCGCAGCCTCCTGCACTGAAGCGTGCTCCACCAGAACACTTTCTACTTCGGCCGGGCTCACCCACATGCCTTTTACTTTGAGCATGTCGTCCGAGCGGCCGACATACCAGTAATAGCCGTCGCCATCGCGGTAGTACTTGTCTCCCGTGCGCAGCCACTGGCCCTGGACGGTTTCTTTGGACTTCTCGTGCTGGTTCCAGTAACAGGAGCAAACGGAATCTCCTTTAATAAGGAGGTTGCCAATTTCTCCATCCGGGACGTCCACACTGTTTTCATCAACGATTCGCGCTTCGTATCCGGGCAGAATCTGGCCGCTCGAGCCGGGTCGGACAGCTCCGGGACGGTTGGCGATGAACATGTGTAAAGCTTCAGTCGAGCCGATGGCGTCAAGAATCTCAACCTTAAAGCGGTCCTTGAAGCGCTGATAGATCGGCGCGGGTAGCGCTTCTCCGGCAGAAACCGCCCAGCGGATTGAAGAGAGATCAAAGTCCCTGGGGGCGTCTGGAGGAAACGCCAACAACGAAGAATAGTTTGACGGCACAGAGAAAAACAGCGTGGGACGATGGCGCTCAATTACGGAGTAAACATTGGGCGGCGAGGGCGATCCGGGCCAGAGAATGCTTGTCGCGCCGATAGATAATGAGAAATACAGCCCATTTCCCAGACCGTAAGCAAAGAACAACTTCGCCACGCTGAAGAACCGGTCGTCTTCGCGGATACCGAGTACAGCCTTCGCATATAACTCTGAGCACACCACCATATCGTGATGCAGGTGGACGCATCCTTTAGGAAAGCCTGTGCTGCCGGAAGAATAGAGCCAGAACGCCGCATCGTCCTTGCAGATGGGCTCGGCCTCAAGGTGCGGCGATGCGCGTTCCACCAGCGATGACAGTGAATCCAGCCCCTGTGATGCGTTCCCGGAAACGATGATCGTTTCAAGATATTGAAGTTGTCCTTTAGGAATTGCCTGGATCTGCGGCAGCAGGCTCTCGCTCACGATCAGCGCGCGCGCGCGGCAGTCGTTCAGCAGATACTCATATTCCGGAGGCTTC
>JAICYU010000196.1 GCA_025934025.1 Terriglobales bacterium | reverse complement strand
CCCCAAAAACCTTACCGCTGATCCACGGCATGCCGGGACAGGTTACACGGATTGCACTGATTTACGCAGGATCGGAAAGCAGAACCTAGGGCGGAGTCACAGAGGCACGGAGAAAATCCACGTGATCGCGCGTGATCGCAACGTGATCGCCGTAATCGGAGAGGCAAAAGCACCGCTGATCAAAAACCAGCACCTGGCAGCTAGCAATTGGCAATTGGCCGACGAAACCCCAAAACCTTACCGCTGATTACACAGATTGCACTGATTTACGCAGGATTGGAAAGCAGAACCTACCACGGAAAGCAAAACCTAGGGCGGAGTCACAGAGGCAGGGAGAAAGTCAGGCATCGCTGCAAAGGCCGTTGCAACTTAGGAGATACCAACCCGATTTCAATCCGTGCTCAATCCGCGTTAACAGCGGCAGGCTTCTTACTGTCCAGATCAGCTTCCTGATTTGAGCAGGTGGACGCTGCCGTTCACGGTACTGAGTTTGAGTTCGCGGCCGCCGCTGCCGATGCGTCCCTGCACGTGGTGCGACATGAAAGCGTTGCTGGTGACGGGGAAATCTGAACTGAAGCTGCCGTTGACGGTGCGTACGTCAACCTCAGTATTGGCGTTGGCGGGCAGACCCACGTGAATGGCGCCGTTCACGCTCTCAAGATTGAGCGTGCCGCTCCAGTTGGCGCTGCCCATGGTGGCTTCCACGCTGCCGTTTACGGACTTGGCTTCCGCCCACGACTTGGTGGAGACCTTTACGCTGCCGTTGACGGTGGTGGCCTTTACCTCGCGGTCAAGATCCTGGGCGCTGATGCCGCCGTTGACGGACTGCGCGGTAAAACGGTTGGCGGCGGGCACGTGCACCGTATAGTGAATGCGCAGATGATTGTTGTTGTGGTGGCCGGTGCTGCTGCCACTGCAACTATCCACGCCGGGATAAATTTCGCAGATGGTTACGCCGTTTGAATCCGGCCTGGCCTCAAACCTTACCTCCTGGGTGCCCTGGCCGGAAGCTTCAGCCGTGACTTCCACTTGATTGCCGGAAGCGGGCGATGCATCAACGTCTCCGTTGATGGTCTTGACGGTGACGGTCTGGTCAGCGCTCAACTGGCCGTTCCAGTTGAAGTTTTTGGTGTCATCCGCCAGGGCCAAAGATGAGAGCGCCAGAAGAGAACCGAATGCCAGAGAAGAACAGAGGATGCGCATGGGGGCTTTCATGAGGGAAGCATCTCCTTACAGTCAGGGTTAGACGCGGAAGATGGATGGAGGTGAGCGGGGGAATCGCACGGAAGCGCCGTAATCGCAATGTGATCCACGGCTGCGCCGGGACAGATCGCCGTAATCGGAAAAGCAAAAAAGAAGTACTGCGGATTTGCGCGGATCAACGCGGATCAGCAGCGCAGCTTTATTCGCCTGAGCGGGCCAACTCCACCGCGCGCACCAGCGCCTGGGTTTTGTTGATGCATTCCTGGTATTCGCTTTCAGGGACGGAATCAGCCACGATGCCGGCGCCGGCCTGGACGTAAGCTTTGCGGCCCTTCATGAGCATGGTGCGGATGGCGATGCAGGAGTCAAGATTGCCGGCGAAGTCGGCGTAGAGGACGGAGCCGCCGTAAATGCCTCGGCGGACCGGCTCAACCTCTTCAATGATTTCCATGGCGCGGACTTTGGGAGCGCCGGTGAGGGTTCCGGCGGGGAAGCAGGCGGCGAGGGCGTCGACGGGGCTGAGGTCTTTGCGCAGTCGGCCTTCAATGGCAGAGACCAGGTGCATGACGTGCGAGTAGCGTTCCACGAACATGAGATCGCGGACGCGGACGGTGCCGAAGTCGCTTACGCGGCCAACGTCGTTGCGGCCGAGATCGACGAGCATGACGTGTTCGGCGCGCTCTTTTTCGTCGGCGCGCAGCTCCTCTTCCAGGCGCAAGTCTTCGGCTTCATCTTTACCGCGCTTACGAGTTCCTGCGATGGGGCGGTACTCAAGTTTGTTGCCGGTAACGCGGACCAGCATCTCCGGGGAGGAGCCGAGAACGGTCATGTCTCCCATGCGGAGGAAGTACATATAAGGAGAGGGATTCACACGGCGCAGCGCACGATAAATGCTGAACGGAGGCACACCGGGATCAAGCTCAAGGCGGAGAGAAGGCACGGCCTGAAAGACGTCACCGGCCATGATGTATTCCTTGATTTTTTCGACGGTCTTGAGGAAGCGCTCCTTCTTTACGGAGATGTTGATTTTCAGTTGGCCTTTGCGCGGTTTCTCAGGCTGAAGGAATTTGCGCGGCAGCGGCTGAGAGAGCTGCTTCTCAATTGCGGTGATGTCTCGCACGGCGCGTTGATAGGCTTGCTCGGGCGACTGGTCACGCACGTTGGCCGTGGCGATGATGAAGATCTCATGGCGCACATGGTCGAACGCCAGCAGGCGGTCGAAGAACATGAGCACGCAGTCGGGAAGCTTGAGGTCGTCCCTGGCGAGCTGCGGGAGTTTTTCGAGTTGCCGAACGGCGTCATGGGAGAAGTAACCGACGGCCCCGGCGGTGAACGGCGGCAGGCCGGGAACGCGCGCGGGCTTGTGCTCGCGGAGAAGGCGGTCGAGAGCTTTGAAGGCATTTCCTTCAAGGCGCTGCTTCTTCTTGCCCCGTTCCAGCGTGACTTGGCCGCCGCGAGCGCGCAGGATCATATAAGGGCGCGTGCCGAGAAAAGTGTAACGGCCGACTTTCTCTCCGCCTTCCACGGACTCGAGCAGGAAGGAGTTGGGCTCGCCGGCGGCGATACTGAGAAAGGCCGAAACCGGAGTACGCAGGTCGGCGGCGACGGTCCGGGCCACCGGAACCCGGGTGGCGTCTTTGGCCAACGCGGCAAACTGTTTGTAATCAGGCCAGAGCATGGGGGCGTCTATATTAACTGATGGCCATATTAACTGATGGCCAACGATACCAAAGGACACGTACTTCCGGCGTGATACGGAATGGCCGTTCTGGTCACTTAGTAGGCAGGAAGGTGTCGCGGGGGCGGAAAGTTTGGACTATACTTTGCGAAACTTCGATACCGCTCCCCATGAGAAGTTTCGGCGACGCATAGCCTTGTTGCAGAAGGCCCAGGGTTTTAGATGTTAGGAATCTTCCCTGATGGTGAATGTGATGCTGATTAGGTTCTGGGGTGTTCGAGGCTCAACGCCCACCCCGCAATCAGAGAATCTCCGTTATGGCGGCAATACGTCATGCGTGGAGGTGCGCCTGAACGGTCACATTTACGTTTTTGATTGCGGCACCGGGTTCCGCAACCTGGGAAAACAGATGGAACAGGAAAGCAACGGCAAGCCGCTCTCAGCACATATCTTTTTATCGCACTTCCACTGGGACCACATTCAGGGTATCCCGTTTTTTGCGCCGCTCTACAACAATCACGGCAGCGCGTTCTACTTCCACTCGTCGAACCGGACGCGCGGGCTGCAGCGCGCGGTGGAAGAGCAGATGTCTGATCCGTACTTCCCGGTGAACATGAACGAAATGGCCGCGAAGCGGCAGTTCTTGAATATCGAAGAAGGCCGGCTGGAGTTCGACGATTGCACTGTGCAGTCTATGTGGCTCAACCATCCGCAGGGCTGCCTTGGGTTCAGAGTGGAATCAAAGAGCGGCGTGGTGGTCTACGCTACCGACAATGAGCCAGGTGATTCGCAGTTCGATAAGAACGTGCGCAAGCTGGCCGAGGGCGCTGACGTGCTCATCTACGATGCTCAGTACCTTCCTGAAGAATACGCGGCTCGCAAACGCGGATGGGGACACAGCCACTGGCGCGAAGCAGTAGACGTCGCCATGGAAAGCGGCGCGAAAGAACTGGTCCTGTTCCATCACGATCCCGACCACACGGACGAATGCATTGACTCCGTTGTGGCAAAAGCCCGCGAGTACTACCCGAAAGTCAGGGCAGCCTCAGAAGGAATGGAGATCCTGCTGTAAGCGGCTCGCTATGTGCGGAGCTACGCGCGGCAATATCAAGTCCCACTTCCTTTGCTATCCTTGAGGGCTGCATAACCCTGCTGGAAATCGTCAGGAAACCATGAGCACTGTGCCTGTGCTGAGCGAACTTGAATGCCGCGTACTCGGGGCGCTGATTGAGAAGGACATCACCACTCCGGACTACTATCCGTTGTCTCTCAACGCGCTGGTGAACGCATGCAACCAGAAGAACAACCGCGATCCAGTGATGAGCCTGGATGAGAATGCTGTTCGCGACGCGCTGCACAGCCTGCAGGAAAAGCGGCTGGCCGGGCCCGCCGGCGGCGCTGACAGCCGGGTTACCAAATACGAGCACCGCATCCAGGAAGTATTCAACTTCACGCGGGCGGAGACAGCCATTATGGATGTGCTGCTGCTGCGCGGGCCGCAAACTCCGGGGGAGCTGCGCGGCCGTACCGAACGCATGTATCGTTTTGAGGAACTGTCAGACGTGCAATCCACGCTGCAGAGGCTCATGCAGCGCGAGCCTCCTCTGGTAAAGATGCTGCCGCGCCAGCCCGGGACCAAAGAGTCGCGTTACGCCCATCTGCTCGCAGGGGACGTGGAAGGTTACATTGCGCCGCCGGAAAGCGCATCCACAAATGCGGTTGAGGATGACGAGCGCGTGGTCCGGCTGGAAACCGAAGTGGCTGAATTGAGGCGGGAAGTTGCCGATTTGAAGCAGCAGATGGAGAGCTTCAGGAAACAGTTCGAGTAATCAAACCCGCTGCATTGGGAAACTCGTCTTGAACCGGTATCGTCACGGAGGACTGATGCATTCGAGTGGAATATCCCGCATCCTTTTGATAGTTCTGCTTGGTTCCATGGGCCTGGCCCAAACTGCATCGAGAAAGAATATGAGCCCCTCCAGAAAATCCCCCGTCAACGGCGCACCCACACTCGCGGAAGCGGAAGCTTTTATGAAGAAAGCCGAAGCGCAACTTGACGACCTCACCGTCAGGGCCAGCCGCGCGCAGTGGGTGCAGGAAAACTTTATTACTGACGATACGGAAACACTGGCTGCACAAGCGCAGGAGCGGCTCACAGCCGCGGTGACACAGCTTGCGTTGGATGCTCGTCGCTTCGAGAAGGTGAAAAAGCCGGCCGAGCTGGAACGAAAATTCAAGCTGCTGCGGCTGTCGCTCACCGCCCCCGCACCGAACAATGACGCTGAGCGCAAGGAACTCACGGAGATCGCCAGTTGGCTCGATGGCGCCTACGGCAAAGGCAAGTACTGCAAGCCGCAGCAGGATGGCACGCAGAAATGCCTGTCGCTGAATGATTTGAGCCGGATTCTCGCTACCAGCACCAATCCTGACGAACTGCTGGATGCCTGGGTCGGCTGGCACAAGATTTCCATCCCCATGCGGCAGAAGTACGCTCGCTTTGTTCAGCTCTCCAACGCTGGAGCAAAGGAACTGGGCTTCAAAGACACGGGCGTGATGTGGCGCTCGAACTATGACATGCAGCCCGACGAGTTCAGCGCAGAGATGGAACGGCTGTGGCGGCAGGTGGAACCGCTTTACATCGCGCTCCACGCCTACGTGCGCCGACAGCTCATCAAGAAATACGGCAAGATCGCCGACCGCCCCGACGGTCTGATTCCGTCGCAGCTTCTCGGCAATATGTGGGCGCAGGAGTGGGGCAACATCTATCCGGTCGTCGCACCGGCGAATTCGGACACAGGTTATGACCTGACCGAGCTTCTCAAGTCGCACAACGTAAAAGAGCTCGACATGGTCCACTACGGCGAAAACTTTTTCAAATCGCTGGGATTTGCTCCGCTGCCGCAGACCTTTTGGGAGCGCTCCCTGTTTATCAAGCCGCGCGATCGTGACGTGGTGTGCCACGCCAGCGCGTGGGACATCGATAACAAAGATGACCTGCGGCTGAAAATGTGCATTGAAATTCGTGATGAGGACTTTGTGACGATTCACCACGAACTGGGCCATAACTTCTACCAGCGCGCATATAAAGGCCAGCCGCCTCTGTTTGAAGATAGCGCGAACGACGGTTTCCATGAAGCTGTGGGTGACACCATCGCGCTCTCCGTCACGCCTGAGTACCTGAAGGAAGTGGGCCTGCTTGAGGTTGT
>JAICYU010000287.1 GCA_025934025.1 Terriglobales bacterium | reverse complement strand
TGCAGTATGCTCGCTGGTCAAGGATCTTGGCTTCAAACAGACGGCTGGAATTGAAGTTTACGGCCCGATTGTGGTGGTTCCGAATTTCGGAATCATTTATGTTTGTGAGTTCATCATCGTGCACCGGCAGCGGCGCTTGAACATGCTGCGGGTCTCGTTGGGAGCAAACAATCCCAGTACGATACAGGGAGAAACTTGGAGCGCACATACCGCCAAAACCGCACCGCTTTCCGGTGTTCCTCCCGTTTCGGGTGGCTCATCTACAACGACGGTTGCGGCAATCGACGGAGAAATGACCGTGGCCGCCGGCAGCGCCAATGGAACGACGTATCCACCTCCAGGTTAATCGTAACCCTTTTAGCTCTGCTTCTCATTTCCGGCTGTGTTTCACGCCAGCCGGATTTTGCAGCGCTTTACGCGCACGCGGAACATGATTTTGAACATGGTGATCTTCCAGCCGCATCGCGTGAAGCACAGGATGGCTTTCAGCAGTCTGACAAGCGCGATCCCATCTGGAATTACAAGTTCCGCATTCTCTTAGCGAACGTATATCTCTGGCAGGGAGGCCTGCGCAAGCAAGCGCTCGAGTTGCTGGAAGCCCCACCTCCTCCAGAACTGGCTTCGGGAGAATTCGCAGCGCGACGTAAGGCATTGCAAGGGAGCCTGCTAACCATCCCAGATAAACATGTTCCGGAAGCCCACGTTCGCCTTGCCGAAGCTGAAGCATTGGCGTTAAGCGGCGCCCCAACAGTGGAAAGTGAAGTTCTCCTCAACCAGGGGACTCTCGCTATCGACGAACATGACCTGGAGGCCGGAAAACGCTTTCTGTTGCGTGGGCTCGCCCTTGCCAAAGCCAATCACCAGCCTTGGATTGAAACGCAGATCACAGGAAGCCTTGGGTTGATTGAAGGCCGTCAGGAGAATTATGGCGAAGCCATAGCTCACTTGAATGAATCATTGACAGCTGCTCAATCAATTCATGCTCGCCAACTTGAGGCCAGCACTCTTATCAACCTGGCCTGGATGCATTCCGCCATTGGAGATTTCGAGGATGCCATCCAAAAATTGAATCAGGCAGAGACTCTCGCAGAGAACCTCACCCTCAAAGTGATAATTCAGAACAATCTGGGAGAGGCTTACCAGGACCAGGGCCAGTATTCGCGTGCACGGGAGGAGTATTCAAAAGCCAGGAAGTTAGCGGAAAACAATCCAAGCTACGCCCAAGGACTAATCGATTGCTTGTCGGGGCTTGCCTGGGCCGCCCTTTCCGAAGGTCAACTGGATTCTGCAACGTCATTGGAAAAGGATGCTCAGAAAGCTTTGTCGCAGAGCAATGGCGCTGATCCCACCGTTACGGCGGATCTTCAACTCCTGCATGCTGACCTGTTGCGTGCGGCAGGCCACCCCGATCAGGCTAAGGAAGTTCTCGCGACATTACTGAAACAAAAGCTTCTGCCCTCAGACCGTTGGCGGGCGGATTCTGAATTGGCGAATGTCTATGTTGACACGCACCAGAACGGGCTCGGGCAAGCTCAATTTGAGAAGGTACTGAAAACGCTTGATTCCGCCCGCGCTTCATTGACTGACGTTGCGCAACGGCTCGCATTTTCCTCGCGCGAATCACTGTTCTATAAGAATTATGTCGAATTTCTGGTCAGCACAGGCAAGCACTTTGATGCTTTTCGTGTTGCTGACCGCATCCGCGCTCGCACTTTGAATGAGCAATCGCAGAATTCCACCAAAGAGGGGCCTTCTCAGCTTTCGTTGCCTGCACTGCAAGCGTCGCTAAGCCGTCGCCAGCAGGTTCTACTCAGCTACTGGCTCGGCCCCAGACGGTCTTTTGTATGGCTGGTCACATCAAGGGAGTTTCAGATGGTTGAACTTCCGCCCTCAGGAATGCTGGACCAGAAGATAGGAACGTATTTCCAAAGCGTGGTGAACGGCAAAGGACTTCAAGACGCCGCCGGACAGGATGGAGCGGATCTCTACAAAATCCTGATCATGCCCTTGCAGAAATTCATCCCCGCGAATGCTGATGTTGCGATTGTGCCGGACGGCCTGCTCGCCACCTTGAACTTTGAAACCCTGGTTGTGCCTGATGCTTCGCCGCATTATTGGATCAATGATGTAACTGTATCGAATGCAGTCTCAGTGGCGGCCTTGACCAGGCACACACATTCCATTCATCCACCGGAAGAAATGTTGGCCATTGGCGACCCCATGGATGAGTCAGGCGCTCCTGCTTTGGCGCATGCAAAAGATGAAATCAAGCTGGTTTCATCCTATGCGCCTGCCGGCAAAGAGGTGATAATCACCCGCAAGGATGCAACCCCGGCAGCGTACGCAGCCAGCCATCCAGAGAGATTCCGTCGCATTCACTTCGCAGCCCATGGCGTCTCGAACCAAATTAAACCGCTGGAATCTGCCATCCTGCTTTCGCCGGACGCTGAAAATTCAACCAGCCTATACGGCCATGAGATTGTGAAACATAAGCTGAATGCCGAACTCGTTGTCATTTCCTCCTGCAAAGGAGCGGAAGGAAGGATTTATGGCGAGGGCTCGGTCGGATTGGCGTGGGCATTTATGAAAGCTGGTGCGCACCAGGTGATCGCCGCTCTGTGGAACCTGGACGACGCGGCTGCGGCCGAACTCATGAAGACCTTCTACGACGGACTCAGCACTGGGAAAACCCCTGCGGCGGCCCTGCGAACGGCGAAGCTGTCTCTGATGAAAGATCACAACCATCAGCGACCCTATTATTGGGCGACCTTGCAAGTCTATCTCGGGTCGTAAGCAATCATCTCGCAGCGCTGCTGAAAAACCTCTCTGGTGCTATTCTTGAGCACGATGAGTGTTGCTGATAACAAGAAATTGCTGGAAAGCATTTTTTCCGAGCTGTCCGTCGGCAACTCGCGTCCTTTTGTGGAGGCGATGGCGGATGATTTCTCCTGGACAGTGACAGGCACCACAAAATGGTCAAAAAAGTACGCGGGTAAAAGCGTGGTCCTGTGCGAACTGTTCGGGACGCTCACTTCCCGCATGGATGGCCGAATCAAGACGATCCCGGATCGTTTCATCGCCGAAGGCGAACTTGTGGTCGTGGAGGCACACGGCAGCAATACGACCAAATCAGGCAAGCCCTACAACAACCGCTACTGCTTTGTTTTCCGCGTCAGCGCTGGCAAGCTGAAGGAAGTCACGGAATACCTGGACACAGAACTGGTGAGTTCAGCGCTTGCTGAGTGAAGGCTGCCCATGTAGCGCCCCTTAGGGGCAGTTGCGCGGATTCGCACATGGGCGCACAGGACGAACGAGCCTTAGGTTCGACAACCGAACAAATCGAGAGCATACTATTGCGATGTTTCAGGACCTCAGGTACGCATTGAGGCTTTGGACAAGCCGTCCGTGGCAGGCGGCATTTGCTATCGCCGCTCTCGCAATAGGAATCGGCGCAAACACGAGTGTTTTCAGCGTTGTCAATGCATTGCTCCTGCGCTCGCTTCCATTTCGCGACCCAGCTCGGCTAGCCCTTGTACGGAACTTCATTCCTCCACACGATAGCGCCAAGCGGTTTCATGACTGGAGCCAGCAGAGCAAATATCTGGCTGATGCGGCTCTATATGA
>JAICYU010000247.1 GCA_025934025.1 Terriglobales bacterium | reverse complement strand
GTCGCGCTCAGTATTCCTTTGCTTGCGCTCTCCATGGGCAGCATGTTGCCTGGATTTCCTTTGCGCGGCGTGCCCGCTGGTGTTCTGGAATGGCTTCAGCTTGCGCTGGCGACTCCGATTGTCCTCTGGGGAGGATGGCCTTTCTTTCAGCGCGGCTGGACGTCGGTGGTCAACCGCCATCTGAACATGTTCACGCTGATTGCCCTGGGTACCGGGATGGCTTATGGGTACAGCGTAGTCGCGACGATCGCGCCCGGCATTTTTCCTGACACCTTCCGCGGACATGAAGGACAAGTGGGAGTTTACTTCGAAACCAGCGCCATCATCGTGACCCTCGTATTGCTTGGTCAGGTATTGGAATTGCGAGCGCGACGGCACACCAGCTCTGCCATCCGCGCGCTGCTTGATTTGAGTCCGAAAACTGCGCGGCGCATTCGGCCGGACGGCTCTGAAGAAGACATTCCGCTGGATCACGTCGTTGCGGGAGACCGTCTGCAAGTCCGTCCCGGAGGTCGTGTCCCGGTGGATGGCACTATCGAACAGGGCAGCAGCGCCGTGGATGAATCCATGCTGACGGGAGAATCCATTCCAGTCGAGAAGACAGCGGGTTCGAGCGTGATTGGTGGAACGGTGAACCAGACCGGGTCGTTCATCATGCGCGCGGAAAAGCTGGGATCGGAAACGCTGCTGGCGCAGATCGTGCGCATGGTTGCGGAAGCGCAGCGCAGCCGTGCTCCCATTCAGTCGCTGGCCGATAAAGTTGCCGGATATTTTGTTCCCGCCGTGGTTCTGGTTGCAGTGCTCACGTTTGTCGGTTGGGCCATTTGGGGACCGGAGCCTCGCTTTGCCCATGCTCTGGTGAATGCCGTCGCGGTCCTGATTATCGCCTGCCCGTGCGCGCTGGGCTTGGCAACGCCCATGGCCATCATGGTGGGAACCGGACGCGGCGCTCACGCGGGCGTCCTGGTGAAGAATGCTGAAGCGCTGGAAACGCTGGAGAAGGTAGATACGCTCGTGCTGGATAAGACCGGCACGCTCACGGAAGGCAAACCCGAACTGACAAACGTGATGAGCACTGGAGGCTTCAACCAGCTCGATGTACTTCTCTTGGCGGCATCTCTTGAGCGCTCCAGCGAACATCCGCTTGCCCACGCCATCGTAAAGGGCGCGGAAGAGCGTGGACTGCGCGTGGGATCGGCTACGAACTTCCAGTCATTTACGGGGCAGGGAATCGCTGGAGAAGTTGCAGGGCGGAAAGTACTGATTGGGAATGCTGCATTCCTGGCCTCACAGGGAATTGACACCAAGCGCCTTGATCTGCAAGCAGAGACGTTGATTGGCCAGGGAGAAACAGTAGTTCTTGTTGCTGTGGATGGAAACCCAGCAGGATTGCTGGCAGCCGCAGATCCGATTAAATCCTCTACAGCGGAGGCGCTGGCTTCGCTTCGCCAGTCAGGCTTGAGGGTTGTGATGCTCACCGGCGACAGCCATGCAACGGCTGCTGCGATCGCGCGCCAGCTTGGGATTGACGAATTTCAAGCCGAAGTCCTGCCGGGACAGAAAGCTGAATTCATCAAGAAGCTTCAATCCGAAGGCCGCAAGGTGGCGATGGCAGGTGATGGCGTCAACGATGCGCCTGCTCTGGCGCAAGCCAATATCGGAATTGCCATGGGCAGCGGTACCGACATCGCCATCGAGAGCGGAGACGTAACGCTGGTGAAAGGCGACTTGTGGGCGATTGCCCGCGCCCGCAACCTGAGCCGGGCCACGATGCGCAACATCCGCCAGAACCTGTTTTTCGCGTTTATCTACAACCTGCTTGGAGTTCCCATAGCCGCCGGCATCCTCTATCCCTTTACCGGACTCTTGCTTCAGCCGGTCTTTGCCGCGGCTGCCATGAGTTTCAGTTCAGTTTCGGTGATCGCCAATGCATTGCGCCTTCGCCGGGTAAGGCTCTGAACTTAACCCCGAGTGAGAGAGTAGCTACCTAACAACTATGAAACAATAGGTTCTCTGAAGTGGCATCAGACTTCCTGGCCAACGAATAGGTCGCCTGTCAAAAAAAATTCGTCTACTCACCTTATTTCCCAGCCATTTGACTACCCAAAGTAAAAGCTAAAACTGAATTGGAACCAGAGTTGCTCACCAGAGTTCCTGGAATCGCGCAGCAACGGTGCTTACAGTCAGCTTCACGGACTGCAAGCCTTTCACCGGAACCATTTAACAAACTCAATACTTTCACCTGTCAGGAGTATGGGTATGCTGGTTCGCAAAGGATTTTCCTCTTGTTTTCTCTTCTTTTCAATGCTTCTTCTTTCAGTTCAACTTTCCACCCGTCGAGCTGAGGCGCAGACCTACCTCAATGCTACCGGAGCTCCGACTTGGGTAACGCTTGCCAAACTTGATCAGGGTTTTCTTAATCTTGCCAACGGCAATCCTCATATGGAGTTTCCGTTAGGCACGTTCGGGCAAAGAGGAAAGCTGAAGTTTAGCGCCAAGCTGGTCTATGATGGGCGAATATACCAGGTTGTGAACGGGGCTTGGCAGCCCACCAATGTGGCAAATCCCCAAGGCGGTTGGCGGTTTGTGACTAGTGCTGATCCCGGATCAGTAACCGAGACCTTAACCAGCACAACCTGCAATCCGGGGCAGTTCATCCAGACATGGCAGGCGTTTACCTGGACCGATTCCGATGGAACTCAACGGGCGTTTCCCATTACCACGACGCAAAATCAATGCACTGGCTCAAATACAGCCACGGGGGACGCCTTTGCTCAGGATTCATCCGGCTTCCACATGTATGTGACGAACTTCACTTCGGCAACCGTGTTCGCGAAAGATGGGACTCAGGTTTACCCGACGGTGGAAGACACGAACGGAAACTTTTTCTCGGTGGATGGAAGCGGCAATGTGGTAGATACTCTCAACCGCACTCCCATCACGAAGACTGTAAATGGGAATATAACATACTATGACGTCCTGAACTCTCAAGGCTCCACTTCCCGATTCACGGTGACGACAATCACGGTCAACGCGAATACGGCGTTTGGGCAGACCGGTGTCAGCGAGTATTCCGGCTCCTTTAACGGTGGTGCAGAGCATTGGGCTGCCTGATGGCACGAGTTACAGCTTTACTTACGATTCGGGAACAACGTCAGGATTCTATGCCCTGCTGAAAAGCATGACCGTGCGCACTGGCGGCACGGTCAACTACACATGGACAAATTTTTCGGATGGATACGGGAATATTAATCGCTGGCTGAAGACGCGGAAAGCCTCTGGAACCTGGACTTACAGCCCCAGCGTAGTGACTACCTGCGCCCCCGGAACAACCGGTTGCCAGCAGCAGGTTTCGCTCACCAAGCCGAGCGGAGATCAGACCTGGTACACCTTTACCCTGAATAACGGCGCCTGGAACGTTCGCAAAAAGTTTTTCAACGGCAATAGCGGCACTGGAACCTTGCTCAAGACGATAACCAACGATTTTGATTTCACCAACGCCTGTCCCATCTCAGGATGCTTCGGCAATGCTTACATCCGCCGCATTCGCATGACCACGACTGATCCCATCCCCTCTGGCAACGTGATCAAGAAAGCCGAGTACACATATGACAGCATTTTCTTTGGCAATTTGTCGGCTGTTAAAAAATGGTATTACTACACCGGAACTCCTCCTGCCACTCCCGACCAGGAGACCGATTATCTTTATCTCACCGATCCGGCTTACGTGGCGAAGGACATTCATGACCGGGTGACCAGCGTGACAGTAAAGAATGCTGCGGGAACACAGCTTTCTCAGACTCTGACAACCTACGACACTGGCACGCTTACCAGCATTGCGGCAATCACGCATCACGACGACGCCAATTTCGGCACGGGAAACACCACGCGCGGCAATCCAACCCAGACTCAGCGCTGGGTTTCCGGGACAGCATTTCTTACCGCCACAAAGACCTATGACACTACCGGCCAACTGCTGACAGTAACGAACCCGCGTGGACACACCCGCAGCTACGATTACACGGACAATTTCTTCACCGACGCGAATCCTCCGATCAACCCGCCCGCTGCCTTCACACCGTCCACCCCAACGAATGCATTTATCACGCTGATAACGTTCAATGAAACTCAGGGTTCCGGGCATCTGCACTTCGGCTATTACTTCGGCAGCGGCAAACCTGCGGAAGAAGCGGATACCAATTTGGCCGATATTTATCATCACTATCTCGACCCATTCGATCGCGAGACGCACCGTTATGATCGCAAGCTCATCAACGGCACACGCGGGTGACCTGCTCCCCTAAATCCGCACACCGGTGGATATGATTTCACAGGTGAAGGGGAGGAGTATGACGCAAAGGAAGCACACCGAAGCGGAGATTATTGCCGCGGTAAAGCAGATGGAAGCGGGAAGGGCTGCGGCCGAGG
>JAICYU010000188.1 GCA_025934025.1 Terriglobales bacterium | reverse complement strand
GGATGGAAGTTCTGGACCACGCGCGCCAATCCGCCGATGTGATCGCCGTGCGCGTGAGTGAGCACAACCACGTCCAGCCGCTCCAGGCCACGCGACCACAGATACGGCGAGACTACGTCTTCTCCATAATCAAACTCGCTTCGAACAGGACCAATGCTTCCGCCGGCATCCACCAGCATGGTGCGGCCTTCGGGTGAGATGACAAGGAGCGAATCGCCCTGGCCAACATCAATGGCGGTGATCTCAAGTTCGTTTGGAACCAGATGCGGCGCGGATCTATAAATCGCGGCGAAGCCTGCGCTTACAAAGAGTAGAGTCAAGCCGGTGGCCGCCAACGCTCGTGCTCTGCGCACCGAGAGGAAGGCGAGCAACACACCGAATGCTGCAACCATCCAGAGCGCAAATCCGGGATCAGGTACGCGCCATTGCGACACGTGCAATCCTGAAAGCCGCCCCAGCCCCGCAAGTGTCCAGTGCAATGATGCCCCGGCAATGAAACCGGCAACTCGCGCAAGCGTACCGGAGATGTAGCTCAACGCAATCGCGGCCACGCCCGCGTTCAGCATCACGCCTGAGAGCGGCAGCACCAGCACGTTGGCGGGCATGCCGATGATTGCAGCACGATGAAAGTAAGCCCGCATGGGAAGCACCAGGGTTGCTTGCGTGACGCTGGACACCACCGCAAGTTCAAAAGCGGCAATCGCGATGTTCGACGTCCCGAGCACCAGCCATTTTGCCGGCAATCCTCCGAACAACTTGCCGAGGCGCGCGATGACCATGCGCAGATCAAGCCGGAGTTGGGCCATGCGAGGCGGAAGGACAAGATCGTATCCTGTGGAATCAAAATGGCGAATCGCAGCGCGAAATCGAGACGAGCTTCGCTGCAGCACCGGCAAGCTGATGCCGGAGATGGCAAGCAGCGCCAGAAACGTCAGTTGGAATCCGGGCTCGAAGAGAGCGCGTGGAGAAGCCACCAGTACAGCCAGAGCAGCAAAGCCAGTAGCATTCAACGCAGCGCGCTCGCGGTACAGCAGCCGAGCCACAAGAAACAGCGACAGCATGAGCACAGCTCTCTGGATCGGTACGCCCATCCCGGCAACATAGGCATAGAAAAGTGAAAGGCCGATGGTGACGAGCGCAGCCAGCCACTCTGGCGCACGCAACCGTCGCGCCACCCAGAATACGGCGAAGGCCAGCAGAGCTACATTCATTCCCGAGACCACCAGCAGGTGATACATGCCCGTCTGCTGAAACTCTTCCTTGACATTGCGCAGCAGAAGACTGTCTTCGCCCAGAATCATTGCGGCAAACAGCGGAGCATCTTCTCGCTTCCAGATCCCGCCATGGGCGATATGATCGAGAATGCTGCGGCGAATACGGCTGCGCCAGAATCCCAGTCGCGATCCTGATTTTCCCGGCAGGGCCTCAACGCTCTCCGCCTTCACTGAAGCCAGCGCACTGATCCCAAGGCCGTGAAGATAGCCTTCATAGTCAAAGGCGCCCGGATTACCGAAGTTGCGCGGAAGACGCAGGCGCGCAGTAACGCGCACGCGGTCACCGTAAGCGAGGTTGGGAAAGTGGGAGCGGATGTTCGCCTGGTCGGGATGTTCTTCGTTTCCTGAAACAAATAAGGTGGCCCGTATTCCCAAAGGCTGCTCGATGCGATGTCCGGCAAGTTCCAGCGATTCTGCCTGCAGGTCAAACCGCTCACGAAGCGTGCCACCGTTCAGGAACGAACCGTCATTCGTGACATGTCCCACCACCTCAACCGGCGCTCCGCTCACCAACTCCTGTGGTGGAATGGCGACTCGCGGCGTGGGAGCTTCGACGAAAGCAAATGCTCCGGTGAACGCAACTGCGAGAATGGCGCAGCCGTTCGCCACACGCCGGTCCGCCCTGAGTATCGCCACAATCGCAAACATCGCGGTGAGCGCCGCAGCAACGCCCCACCGCAGAGGAGACCGAGAAATAAAGCCGGCCAGGCAAATTCCCCCAGAGAAGGCCAGAGCAGCTAACGCCAGAGGCGCGCGAGGCGGCCGGCAAGGGCGCGAGTTGAAGATCATGCTCATCGCGGCGAAATGGCCAAAGTGGCGCAACGACGATTCAGACGCGAACCGGGTTGCGAAGAATCCACTAGCTTATTAGAGTTTGTGTAGGACGAAAACCATAAGGCGGTTGCTATGCAAAAGATGCGCGAACTCGGAAAATCAGGAATCAAGGTGGCGCCCTTGGCGTTTGGCGGCAACGTATTCGGCTGGACTGCCGACGAGCCGATGTCCTTCCGGCTGCTGGACGCGTTTGTGGACGCCGGCTTCAACCTGATTGATACCGCCGATTCGTACTCGCGCTGGGCGCCGGGAAACAAAGGCGGAGAATCGGAGGCGATTATCGGCAAATGGCTGAAACGCTCGGGAAAACGCGACAAAGCGATCATCGCCACCAAACTCGGTTCGGAGATCACGCCGGAAAAGAAAGGCCTTTCGCGACGCTACATTCTGGCCACTGTAGAAGAATCTCTTCAGCGGCTTCAAACCGACTACATTGACCTTTATCAATCCCATCGCGACGATCCGAACACTCCAATCGAAGAAACGCTTGAAACCTACGCGCAGCTCGTGAAGCAGGGAAAGGTGCGGGCCATCGGCGCCTCCAACTTCACGGCCGAGCGGCTGCAAAAATCGCTCGACATCAGTGCGAAGAACGGCTGGCCGCGATATGAGTCCTTGCAGCCCAACTACAACCTTTACGACCGCGCCGACTATGAAACCAACCTTGAGCCTCTTTGCCTGAGAGAACACGTCGGAGTGATCCCTTATTTCTCGCTGGCCAGCGGTTTCTTGACCGGCAAATACCGGTCGCTGGCGGAATCGGCCAACCGGCCTCGGGCGAACATGCTCAAGAAATACTTTAACCAGCGCGGCTTGAGAATCCTGAATGCGCTGGAGCAGGTTGCCCAGCGGTCGCATGCGACCCAGGCACAGGTTGCGCTGGCTTGGCTCATGGCACGGCCCAGCATTACGGCGCCCATCGCCAGTGCTACCAGTCCGGAACAGCTCAAAGAGCTGTTGCCGGCCACTGAGCTTCATCTGGACGGTTCCGCGCTAGCCCTGCTGGACCAAGCCGGCGCTTACCAGCCCGAGCCCGCGCGGACTGCGTAACCCGTTCCAGCCAGAAAAAAGCTGGCCGCCTCTGTGAGGGACCCTGTGTCTCTCACGAGGCTCCAGCAGCTACTCTGCTTTTACCGAAAATGCCTTAGTTTCAAAAAAAGTTCAGGAGCACCTGCCAACAGCGGTCATCTTTGCTTCATCTCAGGTTGAACAGAGCAGCTTCTGCGGGGATGAGTATGCCTGAGACTCGAAATAGCAGACGAATGAAAAAAGCCCTTCAACTGGGCTTGGCAGCAGCGACAATAGCCTTTCTGATCGGATGCCAGGGACTCGGCGCCAGTGCCGGTCCCGGTCCAACGCCCTCACCAACGCCGGGCGCGACACCGCCCGCGCCTGCCGGCAGCCTGAATACTTCCATCAATCACATTGTTCTGTTCATGCAGGAAAACCGGTCCTTCGATCACTACTTTGGCCAGCTCAATGTCTATCGCGCGGCCAACGGTTTGCCCACCGACGTTGATACCTGGGGCCCGGGCGGAACTCCCAACGGAATCTCTACCGTCAGCTACGATCCTACAACCGGCAAGCCAGGACCTCCGATATCCGCGTTTCACATGCAAAGCGCATGCTCTGAAAATCTGAGCTCGTCCTGGAACGAAAGCCATCGCGCGTTCAACATCAATGATCGCTCCCTGCCCAACGGCGGCCCGGACAACATGGACGGCTTTGCCTTTGTCGAAGGCCAGTTTGCCTTCCAGTCCAACCAGGCCGGCTTCGGCGTCTTCACTGACTTTACCGGCAAGCGCGCCATGGGCTATTACGACCAGAACGATCTTCCCTTCTATTACTTCATGGCGTCGAACTTCGCCACCTCGGACCGCTGGTTTTCACCCATTCCCACGCGCACCCAACCAAACCGTCTTTACTGGATGGCCGCCACCTCGCAGGGTTTCATCAAGCAGCCAGACCGCCAGATCCCGGCTACCACGATCTTTCAGGAAATGGACCAGGCCGGCATCACGTGGAAGATCTATACCGCCAGCAAGAACACGTATTTCTCATTTTTCAGCTATTTCAACGCGCACCATACCAACGTGGTCCCGGTGGCGGAGTACTTCACTGACGTTGCCAACGGCACTCTGCCGCAGGTCTCATATATCGAAACCGGAATCGTCAAGGACCTCACCAGCGTGAGCGCGCTCGACGAGCATCCTGACAACAACGTTCAAACCGGCGCCGCCTTCGCGGAAAAACTGATCACCGCGCTCATGCAAAGCCCATCGTGGAAGGACTCGGTTTTCATCCACACCTATGACGAGGGTGGCGGGTTCTTTGACCACGTTCCGCCCATGACAGAAGTACCGCCCGACGGTTTTCCGCCCCAGCTTCAGCCCAACGACTTTGTCGCCGGCTTCACCAAGAGCGGCTTCCGCGTGCCGCTGATCGTGATTTCTCCGTTCTCGAAGAAAAACTTCGTCTCGCACACGCCCATGGATTTCACCGCCGCACTCAAGCTGATTGAGACACGCTTTAATCTGCCTCCCTTGACCGCTCGCGATGCCGCCATGCCGGACATGACCGAGTTCTTCGACTTCACCACCTCGACCGGCCCTTGGGCCGTTCCCCCAACTCCGCCCCAACAGACGCACACGCTGCCCTGCACCCAGGGAGTGCCGGCGGGATAGCCGCCCGAATGTCAGCGTCTAGCCTCGACACGCTCGGTTTTTGACCCGCGTTACAGGTAGACGTCTTCTCTAGCAGGCTGCTGAAAAACTCATTTTGCCACGTTACAAGTGTCAGGGCATGACTTCAGTCGTGCCGCAAGTGCTTTAAATTGAGCGGGCTTTAGCCCCTGAAAACGCGCATCAACGTTCCTAAATGAGTTTTTCAGCAACCTGCTAGTGCCCCCCGTGTCCTCCGTGGTAAACATTTAGCTATCCCTGAGCAGTAAGTTTATCTTCCAGTAAACCGTCGCAGACATCTGCCCTACCCCCATGGGCCACCCCGAAAACAAAGGAGTTAGGTCAAGGCACCCCGGAGTGAGACGCCGCCCAAAATTGCGGCGTCAACTCCCTTTCCAGCCCAATTTGCCCTTGTAGTTTGTTACTATTTAATCAACGTTTCGCCCGTCGTTTCCCTATGAGGCTGAAGGCCCAAAGCCAAGAGCTAACGGTTAAAAGCTAAATTGTCAAAGAACATCCAACCCGTTCACCGCCTGGGCGGCCGCTATCATTATATGTTGCTCTTTAGATAGAATCAATATAGAAAAAGGACAATGCCCCGGCGCGAAAAAGGTCATTGTCCCTTCCTCGCGCTATAAAATTCGCGTGTTCTGGTTGGTCAGTGTGCTCGTCAGCGAAAGCAGGGAGCGGCCATCAGCCGGGGCGGACTTTCCAGGTACCGAAATTCCTAAGATTTATTGCCAATTGCCTCAATTTCTAACGTAAAGTACCATTCTTTTTTCATTCCATGCCTGCCAACGCACCGTCTCCCACGAAGGGCTCCGCCACGATCAATGAATCTCCCACTGCAGGCGAGGATCCCAGGCAGAGATTGGTCATCATTGAAGATCCAATTCTGAACAGCCCCTATCAGGCTCCCTCGCGGCATTTCAAATTTACGGAAGAGGGCATCAGCAACGAGATCATTCCCAAGCGCCGCACCAGCGCGTACTTCATTCCCGTCCCTCGGCCACGCAACAAAGGCCGCAACCAGCTTGCCTTCGATACCGAATGGACAGCCGATCGTCTTCAACGAGGAAGTAAAACGCTACGGCAAGCTCGTCATCCTGCCCACGCGCATGAATCCCGACCTGGCCATGGGCGACGAGCTGCCCAAGAAAACTGGCGCCGGCAATCTCTTTATGGTCTTCGGCGAGCCCGATATTGACCTTGATAAGAAGAAAGGCGGGGCCATCACCGTCAAAGTGAAAGGCGTGGACGTGTACGACCCAACCACCGGCCAGATTCGCAACAGCAGCACGGACGATATTGCCTGCTGGTTCATTGATACCGATTACAACGGCGAGAGCTTCTTCGTCCGCCACGCCTATTTCACCGGCGCGGACGCCCCGTACGACAAACTGAAGCGCGCCCTCCGCGCCGAGATTGACGAAGCGGCCTGGGCCTC
>JAICYU010000140.1 GCA_025934025.1 Terriglobales bacterium | reverse complement strand
TCCGGTATGGCAAGCCGCAACTTGAGCGTTCAGATCGCCCCGCCGTTCCTCAGGTGTGCGGACATTGTTGAGTAACAGGAGCATCACGTCCCGTTGCTCGCGCCCTCCAGCAATCAGCTTGACCGGAGGAATGCGAATGCCTTCCTGGTAGATTTCGCGGCAGATGCCCATGGATCCGGGAAACGTGCCTCCAACATCAGCGTGGTGCGCGCGTGAAGCAACATAGAATGCAGGTTGTTTTGCGGCGCTCTGCCGGGCGCGGCGCTGCGTTTTCCCGGCTTCATAAAAGACCGGGGCCACCAGGGTAATGTCCGGCAGATGGGTTCCTCCGCAGAACGGATCGTTGAGAATAGCGATGTCGCCTGGCCCGAGTTCTAAAGCATCAATCGCAGCCCGAACTGACATTGGCATGGAGCCCAGATGCACCGGCATGTGATCGCCCATGGCAACAACTTCGCCAGACGCATCAAAGACGGCGCAGGAATAGTCGCGCCTCTCTTTGATGTTGGGCGAGAATGCAGTGCGCCGCAACGCTGCGCCCATCTCCTCCGCAATGGAATGAAACAGGCTCTTGAAAATCTCAAGCTCAACCGGATCGGGCATCTATCCCAGATTGCCACAATTACCAGAATTGCCAAAATCGAAATTGAAGACCTGTCCCGGCCAAACGCCTTGCAGCAGCTAGAAGCCAAGCTGATCAGCGCAATCAGAGGTCAGGTTTAGTAGTTTCGAACCAGCAAATCGGCAGCGACAAACAAGAAGAACACCACGGAAATCACGCCGTTCATGGTGAAGAATGCGGCGTTGAGGCGGCTGAGGTCGGCAGAGGAGACAAGCGAGTGCTCGTAAGCCAGGAGAAGCGCGACAGCCAATACGCCGATGATGGCGAGCTTGCCCAGTCCGAAAAGCACAACCAGGACCGCCAGCAACCCCAACATTACAAGATGCAGTCCGCGAGCCACGAGCAGAGCGCGGCTAATCCCAAAAGCTTGAGGCACGGAATACAGCCGGTGCCGGCAATCGAACTCGGCGTCCTGGCAAGCATAGAGCACGTCGAAACCGCCAACCCAAAAGGTGACTGCGGCTGTCAGCACAAGAATGCGTGGGTCGAGCGCGCCTCGAATCGCGATCCAGGCAGCGGCAGGCGCAATGCCAAGGGCGAACCCAAGGACCAGATGCGACCATCGCGTGAAACGCTTGGTATAGGAATACAGCAGCAGGATGGCCAGAGCGATGGGCGAAAGCCATAGTGCGAGCCGATTTAGTTGCGCCGCGCTCAGGACAAAAACTGCGCACGACATGATGACAAAACCCGCGACAAACTTGTGCGACAACACGCCCGCAGGCAGGGCCCGCATAGCCGTTCGGGGATTAGCTGCGTCAATCCGTGAATCGGCCAGGCGATTGAAAGCCATGGCTGCGGAGCGCGCGGACACCATGCACAAAACAATCCAGCCGAGTTGGGCCGCCGTTGGCATGCCGCCCGCAGCAAGCATCGCGCCGCACAGGGCAAACGGAAGCGCGAAAATCGAGTGCTCCCATTTGATCATCTCCAGCGTGGCGCGAGTGTTGGCAACGAACGGCACGGAAGTATTGTAAAAGAAAAGCAGCCATTAGCCTTTAGCCATTAGCCATTAGCCCTTAGCTTTTAGCTCTTGGCTTTTAGCTATCGACCTTAGCCGCTTTTGAGGACTGAAACGTTCAGGCTGATTCTGTGATCGCAGTCCCATACGGATCTGCTGGGGGTAGTCGCCGGCGTGAGGCGACGCGCGCTACCGCCAGAGGCTAAAGGCTAAGTGCTAATGGCTAGGAGCTGCTTCACGCCGCGAACCCTTGTTCTCCGATGAGCGGCACGAAACGGCAGCCTTCGAGGGAATGCGTCGTGAGAGAACCGTCGCGGTGCTTGCGCAACAGTTCCAGCACCTGTTGGGAAGAATCGCCGACCGGAACAACCAGTCTTCCGCCGATGGCAAGCTGTTGGACCAGCGCCGGGGGAACTCGGGGCGCGGCGGCGGAGACAATGATCGCGTCGAAAGGAGCAAACTGCGGCGCTCCCAATGAGCCATCTCCGGTGACGATGGTGACATTTTCATAGCCGAGACGGACCAGCGTGGCCCGCGCCTGCTCCGCCAAAGAAGGATAGCGCTCAACGGCGATCACCTCCCTGGCCAGAGCGGCCAATACTGCGGTTTGATATCCAGAGCCGGAGCCAACCTCAAGCACTCTATCGCCCGGCTGAATTTCCGCGGATTGCAGCATGCTGGCGATGATGTAGGGCTGCGAGGTGGTCTGCTGCTCCGGAATGCTTACCGGATGATCAGAGTAAGCCTGCTCCCATTGTTCGCGATTCACAAATTCGTGGCGCGGCACTTCCTCCATGGCTGTCAGCACCCGATGGTCGTGAATGCCGCGGCTGCGGAGTTGCTGCTCCACCATGGAGCGGCGCTGTTCGCGAAAAACCGGCTGCGATCCTTCATTGAAACCGTTGCTGCTCATGACTATCTCTTGCGCCGGCGCACGTGAACGTCGAAGCTCAAAATTCCGTTCTCGTCGCGCACGGCGACCAGGGAAAGATTGCGCGTAATGTTGTATTCCAGTTGCACCACGGTTTCCGCCGACTGCGTCAAGCTTGTGATGTAGGTGAGCGTGAGATTGTTGTTAATAGTCTGCTCGATGGTCACGCGCGCGCTGGGGTTGTTCTCCGCGCCGATGAACTGAGGATCAATCTTAACGCGGCTGGCCCCGAAGAGGCGCTGCACGCGATCGCCGACCGTAGCATCAAGCGCCTGCCCAAGAATGGCATTGGATGCCAGCGCGCTGTCGCTTCCAGCTTGTCCTGGCTGCGAGGCGTTGTAGACGTCCTGCGAGCGCGTACGTCCGAACGCCAGCAGGGCGATGATGTCGGAATTAGAAAGCGGCGGATCGGAACGGTAGGTCATGGTCAGGTTGCGGCCGTTTCCGACAGCTCCATGAAGCCCAATCGTCACGTCATAATCCTGGACTCGGGCTGACATCTCGATATTCACTACCGGTTCAATGTTCAGTGGGTTGCTGAAGCTGATTTCACCACGGTCCAGGCGGTATTTTGTCCCGTTGAAAACCACGTCGCCTTCCGCAATGTTGACTCGCCCCAGCAGCGCCGGGCGCGATGCAGTCCCACGAAGATGCAAGTCAATATCTCCTGATAGCTTGGCGAGAGAGGTCTCCACCCGCAACTCTGGAGTGGAGGTAATGTGAACGTCCAAATGGAGATTGTCGAGAAACGGGTTCATAGTGGTGAGCCCGGGCATCTTGCGGCTCTGTTCCAGATAAGCTCCGAAATCAAAGCGCTGATTGATGCCGAAGCGGGTCACAAGAATGTCGCCGCCTAACTGCGAACTCCTAGCCGAGCCGGTGTAACGCAGGCTGGCATCAGCAGAGGCGCTCACCCCAGGAGGATAGCGTAGCCGTACGTCTTTTCCCGTCGCAGTCAAATCGAAGTAAAGTCCGTTGCGGTATGCCAGAAAGCCACCCACCTGAAGTTCGCCGCCGCCGGTTCTTGCCGTGAGCTTCTGGATCTGAATGCGATCATGCGCCAGGACCAGCGTGCCGTTGATCTGGCTGAGCCCGTTGGGGAGGTCTGCAAGAGAAATTCCGGCATCCGCCAGGTTGAATGTTCCCGAAAGTTGTGGGCGGGTTGCGGGGCCGGCCACGTCAATGGAAAAAGTTGCGGGGCCGTAAGCGATGATATTCGGGTTATAGCCCTGTAGCAGCTTCAGATTGAAACGGCCATTGGTATGAAGGTCAAGCGTGTGGTCGCCTGCAACCTGAATGCTGCCCTGCAGGGAAGCATCCGTATTGTCACCGACCAAGTGGCACTGCTGCAGGCGGGCAACTTCAGTGTCCATGGAGAAACGGACTGGGCCGTCATTCTGCAGACGGACATTTTCCAACTCGGCGGAGACCTGGTTGGCAATGCCGGTAATCACCAGATCGCGCGGCTGTCGGAATGGTCCATGAACATCAATGGTTCCTGCAATGGAAGAGTGCCCCGTGATTTGACCTTTGAAGTAAGCCCGAATGAGCGGGTCGAAGTCGAGATGAGAAAAAGCAATCTTCATCTTGCCCGGCAGCTCGCCGCGCAAATGAATATCGCCGTCCATCGTAAGGTCAGCATTCTCAAGGCTCGACCGCCCTCGCAATACCAGGTTCTCGCCCTTGGTATTCGCATCCAGGGTCAGGCTTCCCACCAGCTCGCGATTGAGAACAAGATTCTTGACCGTCAGATTCCCATTCACCACAGGCGACTGGTCCGTGCCTGAACCTGTGGCATGAAATGTCGCTATGCCTTCCACGCTCAACCTGGGGAGATCAAAGCGCTGGAGCGAGGCAAGCTCAATGTTGTCGCCGGTCAGGTCAAAGCGGAAACTGCGATCGCCGAAGTTCCAGCCAAACATCCCCGTAAGCTGGGAGCCATTGTGAAAGAGCGCGATGTCGCTGAACGTCGCTGTGTTTCCCGCAAACTGAAGATGGCTGCGAAAAAGCCGGAATGGTTCGCCCCATGCGGTGATCTTTGACAGTTGAAGATTGCCGCCACCGCGCGGGTCGGCAGGTGTTCCGACGAAGCGCAGATCGGCATTAACAATTCCGGTTACCGGATAGCTCGTTCCGGCAAACGCCTGAAGATCCTGCAGGGTTGCATCTTGCAAATGGAGTTTAAGATCGAGTTGGCTCGTGCGATCATCAACCGCCCCATGTCGCAGCGTGACGGAGCCGGAAAATTCCGCGGTGGCGCTTTCGCGGCGCAGCAAGCCATGCTGAATGCTGATCAGCGAAGGATGATAGTCAACATCGGCCACCATCGAATCCCAATGCATTGGTTGCGGATGCGTACTCGCGGCTGCTCCTGTCCGTGAGGCCAGAGCGATTTCTGTCTGAAAATTCTCCAGCTCAAGCCTCCCGCGCACGCTGAGCGCATCCAGCCTGCCAGAAACCGAACCATTGAACGATGCTGGCCCTTCGAGCATCACCGGAAAACGAGGGCCGGTCCATTCGCGCAACAGCGGCCTGAGTTCCCGCAGGTCAGTGGAGTTTACCGAAAGCTTGGCCTGGGTAGTTTCCGATCCTAGTTTACCTGTGGCATTGAGGCGGACGGTGCGCGTGGCTGCGTTCAATGACGCAACATCAAGCGTGTGAAGGTCTCCGTTGTAGGTGGAACGGAGCTGTGCGGTGAGCGGTGTTTGCTCCGGAGTAGGATTCTGAGGCGGCGTGATCTCAATCGCGATTGCCGCGATAGCTTTTTCCAGAGAGCCGATCCAAGTCCCCTTGACGCCACCAGTGATGCTTCCGACGAAGTTAATCTTCTTCACAGCAGCCGGAAAATCCAGTGCCGGCATGACTTGGGCAGCCTGCAGTCCTGAAAGTTGAAGGCTGGCTGTTCCCTTCTGCCGTTTTGGATGCGTTTGGCTCCAGTTTGCAACCTGCAATTCGCCTGTGATAGTCCCGCCGAGCAAACGCGAATTGATGCTGGTTACGACAAGCCGCTCCGGGGTGATAGAGAACACCGAGGTTGCGGCAACATCGGAGACTCGCAACTCGGGACCGCTCCAGTCCAGCTCTTGCACGCCGAGTTTTCCCTGCGAGGAATAGCGGCCGGCGGTGTAGTCCAACTTGCCACTGATTTCAGCCGTCCCGCCGCGCAGTTGCCGCCACTCTGCCATTCGCGCGGCGTCGCGCAGGTCAATCTTCGTTGAGTAGTTTAGGCTGAGCTGAGGATTGCGGTAATCACGCAGCGAACCGCTTGCTTCGAAAGTGCTGTGGCCACTCGACAGTTTGAGCGACTTGATCTCTGCCTGGTTCCGATGCAGCAGAGCATGCAAATCCACCTCGCCTCTTTGCATCGGCTGATTTCGCCACTGAGCAGAGATTAATGACACAGAGATGTGTCCGTCATACCCGGATTCGCTCCGCGAGTAGCTCAGGCCGGCAGAAAGGTCTTGCCCATTGACTTCAAAGGGAATCCGCTCCTGGTTGAGCAGGAAGACGCCGCGCGTCACTTGGACTTTATTGACAGCCACGTCAAACAGACGCTCGCCCGTAGAGCTTGTTTGGGACGATGCCGTTGCAGGCGAAGGCTGGTTCGTGGAGCCATCGGGATAGATAATCAAATGGACGGTGAAACCGTCGAGCACGACGGATTGCAGCGCCAGCTTCCGCCCAAAAAGAGAAACAATCCCTGCCTGTACCTTTGCATCGTCAACATGCAGATAAGGAGCCTCAGCAGGGGCTTCACGGCCGTGAACGGTGATGCCACGCGCCTGAAACTTCAGCTTGGAAAGTTGCCACGCGAGAGAGTCGATCTCCACTTTGCCGCCGGTGGCGCGCTCCAATTCCGCCACGATCTTGTGCCGGAGCATAGCGCGAAAGCTATCGCTGTTGAGGTAAAAAAGCAGTCCGATGCAAGCAGCGATCACGACTACACCGGCGATGATCAGCGGCAAGCGGAGCCTTCGTCTTCTTGCCGGCGGTGCTGATACCGTGGTGTTCACTGCCGCATTCCTCCGGCTACGGTATCTGAAGTCGGCAGCATCCTTTGAATGTGGGCCTGCGCCCGCAAAGCCTCCAGCCAGCGGCTGAGCATATCGTCAATGCGTTGCTCGACCAGAATCTTTTCAATCTTGGCCGATACCTCGGAAAGCGGCGGCTCCGCCGCTCTGCGTTGCCGCAGCTCAGGGATAAACTTCTCCTGGTAGTAAGTCTCAACGGCGGTCTTGTCCACGCGTACCAGTGCGCGGAAGCGCAGGTCAACAAAACGCAACACTCGCATCTGCGATGCCAGATGCTCCTCAACATCCTGCTGAGTCACGCCATAGGACAAAAGCATCCTTGTCCAGCCATCATCAGTTGCCGCCTGCGGTATCTGCTGCCGGAGATCGCTCAATGCGGCCTTGATCTCCACGGTGTCAGGATCGAGATCAGCTTGCTTGGAAATCTGTTGTTCCAATAACGAGCGGTCAATGAGACGCTCGAGCGCCGCTGCCGTATCAGCGCTTGTCAGTTTTTCTACTGGCTTGGCCTGGAGCAGGCACTCCAGCCGGATCTCCTGGTCCAGTTCACTTTGCATGATTACTCGCTTGTTCACAACTGCAACCATGCGGTCCACCACCTGAGCGGATACGGCCGCTGCGGCCAGAAGTACCAGCGCGAATTGGAATTTCAATCGCATCAGAACGTCTGCCCTATATTAAAGAAGAAATTAAAGTGTCTGAGCACCTGGGCTGATGGCGGCGCGCCGTTTGGCGGCTGCGTGATGGGGAAGGCCGGAGGGTTCAAATTATATCCCATATCAAAGCTGACCGGACCAACGGGCGTTCGATAACGGATACCGGCCCCTACCGCGTGCGACACATAATTGAAGTTACAGCTCTGGGCTGCCGGATTCAGGCAGGCGCTCCGGTCCTGCTGCACGTAACGAAACAAGTTATGCGCCATTTCCCGGGGCGTGGTGAAGACGTTCCCCATATCGTGAAACACCACCGCGCTCAGATTGTTGCCAACGAAAGGTAGCGGCAGTGGAGGGGTACGCAACTCCAGATTGTTGAGGAACAACGCTTCACCGCCTAACTGAAAGCCGGTAGTGAGATCGCGCGGCCCCGCCTGATTGATTCCGAATCCCCGATGGCTGGTACTGCCACCGGCCAGGAAGCGTTCTGGCAACGGAATAAACGAATTTGGGGAAGGCGCACCTGCTCCCAGTCCGGCAATGGCCGCACTCGTCCCGGCAAAGGGCTCTTCGATTCCTATGCGCGTGGAACGCGCGAATACCCAGCGCCGCTTATGAAACTGATAGTAGGTCGAGTTTTGTAGCACAACACGCGCGAAGTTGGTTTCTGAGCCAAATGCGTTAGCGGCAACGCCCAAGTCCATGGAGGAAAACGACCCTTTGTGCGTCTCGATATCGTTGTCGCGCGTATTACGGGCATAGCTGATGTCCGGCAATCCCACGCGTACAGGCTGGGAGAACAGTGGCACCAGATTCGGATCAATCACCAGGTTATCGGTGCTCACGCGGCGGTAGATGAATCGGTAAATCAGAGACGTGGCTTTATCAAGGATCTCACGAACTTCCGCCGAGCCTTCCAGACGTTTCGCCGTAAACGTCTTTACATCGTTGGTCTGCTCGTAAAATGTGGTCAGATCGAACGTAAGATTTGGAGAGTCGAAAAGGCGCGGCGCATCATAGCCTACCAGCGCGAGCTTTTCCAGGTTCCCGAAACGAGTCTTGAGCGAGACGGTGTGGTCGCGTCCGCGGAAGTTCAGGCGGGTGATATCGAATGAGACGTGAGGGCTGGCGCCTGTTGTGCCCTGGGGGTTTGAGGTGCTGCCCGGCTGTCCAGTCTGGACTTCAATTCCCGCGCCATAGTTGAAGGTGTAGCGCTTGGCTTCAGCCAACTGGAAATTGATGTTCTTGTGGGTGCTGTCTCCATCAGGGTTCTGGATGGCCATGTTGACTTCGTTGAAAATGCCCATGTCATAGAGGCGGCTCTGTGATTCCAGCATCTGCCTCTGGCTGAGTGGTTCACCGGAGTTGATCTTCATTTCGCGTTCCACGACGAGCGGGCGTGTGAAATGCAGTCCGGAGATCAGCACATGGTCCACAAACACTTGCGCGCCTTCAGCAATCTTGTACGTGACATCAACCTTCGTCGAGTCCTGCTCGGGTTTCGTGGTGTAATCCACCTTCACATTGGGAAAGCCGCGATTGAAATAGGCATCCATCACTGAGCTTTGGTCGGTGATGACCGTGGCATCGGAGTAGGGCTGCCCTTCAGTAGCAGAAATAATTCCGCGTAGTTCGTCCGTGGAG
>JAICYU010000162.1 GCA_025934025.1 Terriglobales bacterium | reverse complement strand
GGACCTGGATTTACAAACATGGACTTGAGCATAGCGAAGAATACCAAGATTTCCGAGAAGTTGAATCTCCAGCTCCGTGCTGATGCGTTCGATGTCTTCAACCACCCGAACTATGGACAACCTGGCGTGTCCGGAGGTTTTTTGGCCGCGTCTCTGCAGCCCCTCGTTCCGGTCACTTCTAATCCGGCAACGAACAACCCGGGCAACCAGTTCACAACCTTTTCCACTATCAGCAGCACTCGCTTCCCAACCGGCGACTCGGGCTCTTCAAGACAGATTCAGCTTGCTCTGAAGCTTCAGTTCTAGAGCAACATTCAATCAATCAGCGCACCCGCCTGCAGCGGGTGCGTTTTTCTTTGCCCCTTTCGTTGATCCAAGGGGAACTGATCCCAAATTTGCCAGAGAGGAAACGTAAAAGCCCCATCCCTTGCGGGATGGGGCTTTTGTTTGGAGCGCCGAACTTAAGCTCTGGTTAGTAATTATCCACCGTAAGGCATACCGCCGCCGTGCTCGGCAGGAGCTTTCTTATCTTCCGGCACATCGGAAACGAGCGCTTCTGTGGTCAGCATGAGCGCCGCAATCGAAGAAGCATTCTGCAGCGCCGTGCGCGTTACCTTGGTCGGATCAATCACGCCCGCCTTCACCAGATCTTCAAACTTGCTGGTTTGGGCGTTGTAGCCGAAGTTGTTGTCCTTCGACTCGCGGATCTTTCCTACCACGATCGCGCCTTCCTCGCCGGTGTTGTTGACGATCTGGCGCAGGGGCTCTTCCAGCGCGCGCTTCACGATCTCCACGCCGGTCTGCTCGTCAGGGTTCCTGAACTTGAGCTCGTCGAGCGTGGCAGCGCAGCGCACCAGGGCGATTCCGCCTCCGGGCACGATGCCTTCTTCCACGGCAGCGCGCGTAGCGTGCATGGCATCTTCCACGCGGGCTTTCTTTTCCTTCATTTCGGTTTCAGTCGCGGCGCCAACTTTGATCACCGCAACGCCGCCTACCAGCTTCGCCAGCCGCTCCTGGAGCTTCTCGCGATCGTAATCGCTGGTGGTGTTTTCCATCTGGCTGCGGATCTCGCGCACGCGGCCCTCGATTTCCGTGCCCTTGCCCTTACCTTCGACGATTGTGGTGTTGTCCTTATCAATCGTGATCTTCTTGGCACGGCCCAGGTCGCCGATCTGAACGCTCTCAAGCTTCAAGCCCAGGTCTTCCGTGATGGCTTTTCCGCCGGTCAGGATTGCGATGTCCTGCAGCATGGCTTTGCGGCGATCGCCGAAGCCTGGCGCCTTCACCGCGCAAACCTGAAGGGTTCCACGCAGCTTGTTGACCACCAGAGTTGCCAGCGCTTCGCCGTCAACATCTTCAGCGATGATCACCAGCGGACGGCCCTGTTTGGCCACCTGTTCCAGGATAGGGAGCAGGTCTTTCATGCTGCTGATTTTCTTTTCGTTGATGAGAATGAGCGCGTCATCCAGAATGGCTTCCATGCGCTCAGGATCGGTGACGAAGTACGGCGAGAGGTAGCCGCGGTCAAACTGCATGCCTTCGACAACCTCGAGCAGCGTTTCCATGGTGCGGGACTCTTCCACCGTGATCACGCCGTCTTTGCCCACTTTCTTCATGGCTTCGGCGATGATGCGGCCAATCGTCTCGTCATTGTTGGCGGAAATGGTGCCGACCTGGGCGATCATGTCGCCGCTGACGGGCTTGGAAAGGGAATCCAGGTAGCCCTTGCCGCGGACGCCTTCTTTGTCCAGCACGCCGCAAATCGCGTTCACGGCTTTTTCGATGCCGCGCTTCAGCGCCATCGGGTTTGCGCCGGCGGCAACGGTCTTCACGCCGTCGCGATAGATGGCCTGCGCCAGAACGGTTGCGGTGGTGGTGCCGTCGCCGGCCACGTCGCTGGTCTTGCTGGCGACTTCGCGCACCATCTGTGCGCCCATATTTTCCAGGGTATCGCCCAGTTCGATTTCCTTGGCCACGGTCACGCCGTCTTTGGTGATGACCGGCGAGCCGAACTTCTTGTTGATAACAACGTTGCGGCCCTTGGGACCGAGCGTTACCTTCACTGCATCGGCCAGAGCATTTACGCCGCGCAGAATCGCCTGCCGCGACTCTTCTCCATGCACAATAATCTTTGCCATTGCTTAATCTCTCCTAAAATCTGTTTTACAGCGATTCAAAAATCTGTCTCAGCCAGCCGCTGGAAGCTGAATTCCTACCGTCTTCCCGCAGCCACTTTTTCCGGCTTTTCCGCAGGTTTGGCCGAGCCGGTGAGAATGCCGAAAATTTCTTCCTCTTTCAGGATGAGGAACTCTTCGTTGTCAATCTTGATGTCGCTGCCGGAATACTTGCCGAACAGCACGCGGTCGCCCTCTTTTACCGTCATGGGAACGTGCTGCCCTTTGTCATACCGCCCGGTTCCGACTGCCACCACCACGCCCTCCTGAGGCTTCTCTTTTGCCGTGTCGGGAATAATGAGTCCCCCACGAACGCTTTCCGACTCCTGGACGCGACGCACCAGTACGCGCTCACCAAGAGGAGTTAACTTCGCCATTGCATGCTCCTTTCAAATTTGCTGTTAAAAGTGGATTTAGTAAGGCTGTTGAGTACCAGCAGGTCTGCTAGCACTCATTTCCAACGAGTGCTAATTGTAAGTGAAACACCCGTACTGTGTCAACTCCCCAATGCTAAACCTTGAGCAGGGTACACTCAACACTGGACAGGATCACTGAAATTTACTTGCCTTTTGCAACATGCAGCGTCTAAAGTGTGGCGGTTCTGCGGAGGTATCCCTTGCTCAAGTCTATCGCCGACGTCATCGGCTGCTACCTGCTCTCGATTGTTCTTGTCCTGGCAACCGACCCGTTGCTCTCGCGTATGTTCCCTGGGGATTTTGCCCGAGGCCATGTCCCCTCTGACGCCGCGCTTGCCACCAGCACCGCGTTTTTTGTCGTGATCTCGATTCTTTGTGCCTGGCTCTGCGCGCGCTTTGCTCCCCGCCGCGCAGCTCGACACGTGCTCTGGTTCTTCGTCATCGGCGAAGTCATGGGCATCGGCGCCACCATTCCCAACTGGAGCAAAGGATGGCCGCACTGGTATTGGCTTTCGTGGCTGATCGCCTGGCCCATCGCCTGCTGGATTGGCTTGCAGCTCTCCGGGCGCCGCTCTGGAAGTGGTTCCGCTACACGAGCCAACTCGGCCTCGGCCTGACTAGAGCGCTGGAGCGTGTTTCAAAAATACACTCCAAAGCTGTCGTCCTGAGCGAAGTCGAAGAATCCCGCGGATGCGTAGTGTCCTAGGGAGTTTCAATGAGGGTTTGTCCGTTGGAACGCGGGCAGTCCTGCCCGCGACAAAGCTCCAATGGAAATGGGTTGAAGAGGAGCACTGATCTGCGGACATCAGCGTGATCTGCGGCGCAACGTCCTTGGGACCTCAGATGAACATCTCTTCATCTTGGCCCGCTCTGGCCGCGCGTGATTTGCGTTCAGCGCGCGTGCTCCGCAGAATTCCCAGCCCGGCGTTCACAGCAGCGATGATCCCTTGCACCCGGCGCACGGGGCTGATCACCCGGTTCTCCAGGACTTCCGTTGCCGTTTCAATCTTTCCCATGGTGCTGCCCACGAATTCATCCATGCGCGCGGCCTGAACGCGGGCGCGTTCCAGGATTTCACCTGTAGCCTCGGCCACCTGCGAAACATGAGCGCGCACCGTGGCGCTGCTTTCCGCAAGATTGCCGGTGATTTCGGCGATCTTCGGCTGCGCGTCTTCGAGAATTGCGTTTGCGGTGGTAAGCAGCGGCGTGGTCTGCTGTTCCATGCGGCCGGCGATGCCTTCCATGCGTGAGGCGGTCTGCCGCATGGCCTTGTAGAGCGCCAGCAGAATCACCATCTGGAGAACGATGGCGACCGCGGCAACGATGATAAATACCAGGGCTACAGTGCTCACAGAAATTAAGAATTTCCCTTCTTGCCTTCGGAGGTCTCGCGATAGGCGCGGCGGCCTGCATCCATGGCAGAACCAAACTGCTCTTTGCTGCGGCTCACAACTTCTTTTCCGCGGTCCACCCAATCGCCGACGCTCTCGCGCGCCTCGCGGCTGCGGTTTTTCAGGTAATCGCGGCCTTCCTGGGCCGTGCTCTTGAGCGATTCGCGCGTTTCCCGGCCGGAACGCGGCGCGTACAGCACACCCATCAGGGCGCCGAAGCCCAGGCCCGCGAGAAACCACATGAAGTTGTTGCTGCTGTCACGATCTGACATGAGGTTAGCCTCCAGAGAGCCGATGGTACCATCCGTGGTAGGTCAATTCAAATGCCGGAAGGACATTGTTGCGCTCTTTTCGGCAGAGTTCAGCCGCTGTGGCGGATGTGGAGCACGTCGCCATCCTGCACAATGTAGTCCTTGCCTTCCAGACGCAGCAGGCCCTTGGCGCGAGCGTTCGCCTCAGAGCCGGATTCCAGCAGCTTGTCCCAGTGGATGGTTTCGGCGCGGATGAAGTGCTTCTCCAGATCGGAATGGATGGCGCCGGCAGCGGCCTGCGCGCGAGAATTGCGCGGCACCGTCCAGGCGCGGCACTCGTCTTCGCCGATGGTGAAAAAAGAAATCACTCCCAGCAACTCATAGGTCTTGCGGATCAGTCGCGTGAGTCCGCTCTCGGTGAGGCCATAGCTGGAGAGAAACTCTTGTGCTTCTTCGTCGCTCATATCGGCCAGTTCGGCTTCCACCTTGCCGCAGATGGCGGTCGCGCCGGCGTTCGGTCGCGCAGCAATTTCGCTCAGATTGTATTTCGCGACCGCTTTTTCCAGGTCCTGGCCCAGGTTCGTAGATTCATTCACATTGACCACGTAGAGAATCGGCTTCTGGCTGAGAAACATGAAGCCGCGAATGCGCTTTTCGTCGTCGGCGGAAATCTCCATCTCGCGCAGCGGCAGCTCTTTTTCCAGATGGGCCTTGGCGCGCTGGATCAGTTCGAACTCGCGCTCCAGCTCAGGGCTCTTCATCTTCTTTAAATCTTTTTCCAATCGCTCCAGCCGTTTCTCCACCTGGCCCAGATCGCTCACGATCAGGTCGAAGTCCACGGTTTTGGCGTCGCGCAAGGGATTGATCTCGCCGACGTGCGGGATCGCGGGATCATCAAACGCGCGCAAAACATGGGCCAGCGCGTCCACGGTCCGCAGGTTGCTGAGGAAAGCAGTCTCCTTCAAAGCCTCCTGGCCGATGGCTGCGACGTCGGCATATTCCACGCTGGCGTGGGTCAGCTTCTTGGGGTTGTACTGGGCCGCGAGCCGGTCGAGCCGGTCGTCGGGAACTTTGGCCACGCCGAGATGAGCTTCACGAGGATTGGCAAAGCCGCGGTTGGAGACGTCAGCCTTGGTGAGAATTTTGAATAAAGATGTCTTGCCCACCTGAGGCAGGCCGATGATTCCACATTTCATGAAAGAAGCTCTTAGCGGTTAGCTGTTGGCTTTTGATGCAAACTTACGATTGTAAATTAGGAACAACGCGAGCGACGGTTTCGGAAGCTCTCACATGCGGCAGGAGTGCGCGCGTTCCAACGGACAAACTACGAGTCACTGAATCGCCCTGCCGTCAGTGCCACAGCAACAAGTCCCAACACCAGAACGCCGCCTTCCAGCCGCACCGACCAGGTATGAAGGTGATCGAACCGGAGACGGGCGGCGCTGATTCGTTGCATCAGTTCGCCGGAAGAAACATTTCCAAGCGTCAGGGCGGCGCGGCTTCTCCGCAGGGCAGGAGTGATTCCAAATTGAGAGATGGCGGTCAGCACGAGCATCGCGGCAATCAGCCAATGCACCGGCGAAAACAGCCGAGGATTTGCATGTTGAATCCGGTTGTAAACCAGCGAGCCGAGCAAAAAGACTGCTCCTGAAATCAAGCCCATCCAATGCAGAATGGAGAGGCTGCGGCTCACTACGCGTCCGGCAAGATCAGGACTGGGCAGGACCGCGAACAATGACGGAGCAACGACGAAGGCAAAGAAGATGATCCCACCGATCCAGACGATCAGAGCCAGCAGCATTAGAAAGCGCAGCACGCTCATACGGGAACCGGAACGGTTTCCAGAATGTCGCGAAGAATAGTTTCCGCCTGCTCGGATTTCTTGAGGGTTGATGTGTAACGGGCATTCACCACCAGGCGGTGCGAGAACACCGGAACCGCCAGCATTTTGAAGTCCGTTGGTGTAGCGAACTTGCGGCCATCCAGATAGGCCATAGCCTGTGCCGCGCGATAGAGCGCAAGCGAACCGCGGGGAGAAACTCCCAGAGCCAGCGTTTCTGAATCGCGGGTGCGACTCACGATTTGCAGCGCGTAGTCCAGCAAAGAATCGTCCACCTTCACGCGCGTAACCTCGTCCTGCATGGAGATAAGGTCAGCGCCGGTAGCTACGGGACGAACATCTTCCAGACGGGCCGCGCCGGCTTCTGCGCGCAGAATTTCGCGCTCATTCGACGCCTGCGGATAGCCCATACGAACGCGCAGAAGAAACCGGTCTAGTTGCGATTCCGGCAGCGGATAAGTCCCGTGATGCTCGACGGGGTTCTGTGTGGCCACCACAAGAAACGGCTGAGGTAGAAGATGCGAATGGCCGTCCATGGTGACCTGGCCTTCGTTCATGGCCTCAAGCAGCGCCGACTGAGTTTTGGGGGTGGTGCGGTTGATTTCGTCCGCCAGAAGAATGTTGGTGAAGACCGGACCAGGCTTGAACTCGAAGCGTTGCTCGTTGGCCGAGTATATGGAGATTCCCAGCACGTCTGACGGCAGCATGTCACTGGTGAACTGGAGTCGCTGGAAGCTGCAATCCAGGCTGCGGGCCAGGGCATGGGCCAGCGTGGTTTTTCCCACTCCGGGAACACCTTCAATCAGCAGGTGCCCGCGAGCCAGGATGGAGACCAGGGCCATGCGCACAATTTCATCGTTGCCGCGGATAATACTGCGTAGAGACTGTTCAATGGCGGTGGCGCGCCCCGGGATGGAAGAGGTATGAAGCTGCGTGGAAACCATGTACTTACGCTCTATTGTACCGTCGTTCTGGAAAACTGCATCCGGGTTCTTCCTTGTTCCCCTTGCGCCATAGTATGCAAATTCGCGACACTTTCCAGCTTGAATCGAGGGCGGGAAGGGTGCCAAAAGTAACCCTTGAGTATCGGATTTTCACGGACTTGCGGCGGCACTTTGTGGCAGAATCGGCACATGTCTGCCAGGGAAAGCGGAATGTGGATGTTCAAACTGGGCCGCTGGGGT
>JAICYU010000173.1 GCA_025934025.1 Terriglobales bacterium | reverse complement strand
CCTCGGCCGCAGCCCTTCCCGCTTCCATCTGCTTTACCGCGGCAATAATCTCCGCTTCGGTGTGCTTCCTTTGCGTCATACTCCTCCCCTTCACCTGTGAAATCATATCCACCGGTGTGCGGATTTAGGGGAGCAGGTCACTGGAACGCGGGGTTATCAGAAGCTCCGGAATCGTCGGCCGTAGGAGACGACCAGCAGGTGTGCAGTACTGCATCCACGCAGTGCGGCTCCAGGCGGTTCAAATGTTTCTTGATCGCTGATTGCGGCTTGGTGGGATGCTCTGGAACGCTTCCCAAGTCTGACGGAGCACCAACAGGTGGAACCGATGGTGCTTGTGAGGAACAATGCTATCGGTTGAGCTGACCTGTTGAACGCCATTGCCCGTTGGTTTATGCGTCGCGTTAGTTTCCGCAAAGCACAATCTTAGGCTGGAACAGCGTGCCTGCCACTCGGCGTGCGATCGCCAGCAGTTCGCGCTGTCCGGCAAAGACGCGGACAGTTGCTGCCTTGGTGAATTCCGGCAGGTTAACGGCACCCCCGTTCCTGAGCCGTGCAATGCTCTCGGCCGGCGCGGTTACTGCGGGAAATTCAGGCAGTACAAGCCTGGGATGCAGGAAGAGGCCGTCCAGCGTGCCTTCGCGCACTGCCTCCTCAAGGGCTTCAAGTGTATGAGCTTGATGCAGCGTGAATTCGCGCACGGCGGTTCTTGTAAGTTGGGAAAGATGCCCGCCCGGGCCAAGTTTCCTGCCCAGATCGTGCGCCAGAGAACGCAGATACGTGCCTGAACTGACCCAGGAGCGGAACGATGCTTCCCTGCCGTCCCATTCCACGATCTCGAATTCCCTTACTTCAACCTGCTTCGCCGCGAGCGCAACTTCATGGCCTTTGCGAGCCAGTTTGTATGCGGGAACGCCGCTAATCTTCTTGGCCGAAAATGGCGGTGGAAGCTGCTCGATTTTTCCGATGAAATCGCTCGCTAGGGAGCGCAACTGCTCGATAGTGAGGTTCACGGGCTGCTCGGGTGTTGTAGGCTCGCCGTCAGAGTCGTAAGTGTCAGTCGCCCAGCCGAAGCGAATGCGTCCCTCATAGCGCTTGTCGGCATCGGTATAGAACTGCGCCAGCCGCGTAAACCGTCCGGTCACCAGCGGAAGAACGCCGGTCGCCATAGGATCGAGAGTCCCTAGGTGGCCGATAGATTTCTCTCCGATGATCCGCCGCGCGCGCGCGACAACATCGTGTGAAGTCATGCCTGTCGGCTTGTTAACGATGAGGACTCCGTCCACTTGAGCAAGTTCCCTTCATCAAGCATGATAATCATTGAAGCGGCCAGCCGATGATTCCCATCCGAGATGACGCGCCAAAATCCACGACGCCGTTCATCAATTATTTTTTGATCGCGCTGAACGTGCTGGTTTTCCTGTTTGAGCTCTCGCTCGGCCCGCGCCCGCGGGCGGGATTTGTGAGTCAATTTGGCTTCACTCCATACCGCGTGGACGCGTGGTTTGCAGGAGCTGTTCCCGCCAGCTACGCTCTGTTTCCGCTGATCAGTTCCATGTTTCTGCACGGTTCCCCCCTGCACTTGATCTTCAACATGTGGGGGCTGTTTATTTTCGGCGACAACGTTGAGGACCGGCTGGGGCATTTTGGATATCTGATCTTCTATTTTGTTTGTGGTCTTATTGCCAGCATCACTCATTTCATCTTTAACTTGAACTCTCAGGTTCCCAGCATAGGGGCCAGCGGAGCCATTGCCGGCGTGATGGGCGCATACTTCCTGCTGTATCCGTCAGCGCGGGTGCTCACCTGGTTTGGATTCTTTATTCTGTGGCTTCCGGCCTGGCTGGTGCTGGGCTACTGGTTCGTTGTCCAGTTTCTGAGCGGTGCAGCCACAGCCATTACTTATTCCAGCGAAACCGGAGGCGGCATTGCAGTCTGGGCGCATGTTGGCGGCTTTGTGGCGGGCGCGCTTTTTATCAAGCTTTTGCCAACGCGAAAACGGTACTACTCGTTCGAGGACTACTGAATCCGCTACAGCACCCCCGCGGTCGGACCGATCATCAATTCTTCGACAGACGCTTCCGACGGAGCGGAAATGGCGTGGAGGATCGCTGCGGCCACCGTCTCTGACTTCATCATCTTTTCGCGCGGCGCCCCGGGCCAGAACTGCTGCCAGATCTCTGTATTGGTTGCGCCGGGAAGCAGCGCGATGACGCGAATTCCCTTCTGCCGCAGTTCTTCGCGCAAAGCTTTCGTAAAGCCAAGGGCTCCGAACTTTGCCGCGTTATAGGCCGACATGCCGGAGAAAGGCTGCACCGCGGCAACGGACAGATTGTTCACAATGCTTGATCCCGCCCCCATCAGCGGCAATGCCGCGCGGGTGACGAGATACATTCCGGTGAGGTTGGTTTCCATCACTTCACGCCATGTTTCTGGCGCGAGCTTTTCAACCGGCGTCAGCGCATGGGCTACACCAGCGTTGTTGAAAAGAACGTCTATCGTTCCGTAGCGGCTGTCAATCTGCTGGAAAGTCTGTTCGACTGAGGCCGGGTCTCTGACATCGCAAACGATCTTATCAATCTGGTCCGATCGAATTTGGTCAGCGGCAGACTTGAGCCGGCCGGCATCGCGTCCGCTGATGATTACCTGATCGCCCTGAGCAGCAAAAGCCTGCGCGGTTGCCAAACCGATGCCGCGGCTGCCTCCGGTGATCACGACCACTCTCGCTCGGGCAGCCGCCATTTAGAAGGCGCTTCCGTTCTTGCCGTTGCGCATCAGAGAGAGGAACTCATCCCGGGTTTCCCTGGATTCTCTGAAGCTTCCCAGCATGTGCGAGGTCACGGCAGACGAATGTTGCTTTTCAACTCCGCGCATCATCACGCACAGATGGCGCGCTTCAATCACAACACCCACACCTTGAGGCTGAATGGCGCTCTGGATGGTCTCGGCAATTTGGACCGTCAGCCGTTCCTGAACCTGCAACCTGCGGGCAAAAATATCAACCACGCGCGGAATCTTGCTGAGCCCCACAACTTTGCCGTTAGGGATATAAGCGACATGCACCTTGCCGAAAAACGGCAGCAGATGGTGCTCGCAAAGACTGAACATCTCGATGTCTTTGACGATGACCATTTCGTCGTAGCTGACGGTGAACAGCGCGCCATTGAGCACGCGATCGGCGTCTTCTTTATAGCCGCGGGTCAGGTGTTCGAGCGCTTTCTGCATACGATCGGGTGTCTTCAGCAGGCCATCGCGCCCCGGGTCTTCACCTAGACGGACCAGCAGTTCACGCAGCAGTTCCCTGGTGCTTGCGCTCTCAAGTTCGGGTTGTTCCAAGACTTTCTTCACGGCAAATCCTGTGCTCACGGCCAACTCCTAGTGTCGCACTTCCCTTCCTCCGGCATATTCAAAGGAATTGAGCATAGTCTCTTCCACGCGGACTTTTTCCGTCCGGGCCAGGTGAAATCCCGCATCGAGCTTGTTAAACAGCTCGATACAGAGGTTCTCTGTGGTCGGCACAACTCCTTTGAATTCCGTTAATAGATTGAGATTTTCACGGTCAAAGCGTTCCAGAATATTTTTTTCGACGAATGCATCCAGATCGGCCAAATTGCAGACCATTCCCGTCGTCGGATCAACCTGCCCAGCCACCGTGACTTCCACCGCATAATTGTGGCCGTGCCCGTGCGGGTTGTTGCACTTGCCGTAGATTTCGCGGTTGACTTCGGGCGAGAGCGCATCACAATGCAGCCGGTGCGAAGCCGAGAACCAATATCGCCTTGTGAGATACGCCTTCATTGTTCTCCGTAAAAATCCACAAAGAGGTCCGGCGTTTCATAAAGGCGGATCCGATGCAGCTTCGCCAGGCTCAGCTTCGGCTCCAGGCGCTTCCAGATGTTGATAGCCAGATTTTCCGTGGTGGGAATCGTGCTTCTGAATTCCGGTAATTCTTTGTTGAGGAAGCGATGATCCAGCGCGTCCAGCACTTCGCGATTCATGGTTTCCTTGAGCTGCTTCAGGTCCACGACAAAACCAGAATCCGGATCAACCGGCCCCTTGACCGTGACTTCAAGGGTGTAGTTATGGCCGTGGCCGTTTGGATTGTTACACTTACCGAAAATCCGCTGGTTCTCTTGCGCAGTGAACTCAGGGTTGTGATAGTAGTGTGAGGCGGAAAACTCTGCCTTACGTGTTAGATAGACCATTTAGGATCAACTCGTTACCGGGTTTGGTTAATGGATGAGTCCGAAACAGATTTGGCTTCTGAATATGCGTACTTGCGCCCTTTCCATTGTACCGCGCCACGTACACGGGAATGGATGTACGAGCGCGCCAGAAGTAACACAAAAAGCGGCAACCCAAACAAACTCAGCAGGTTAGCTCTCCAGGGGAAATGGGCTCTGAGAATGCGCCGCAGGAAGTTGGTGTAGAGGAGAATACCCGAAGCGATTAACGCCCACCCGAGGGCACCTCCACCGCTGGCTGCGAGAATAATTCCTGATACCGGTAAACCGAGAATCGCTACGAACTCGCAGCTTCGCAGCACCACCAAGCGCCGAGGATGAGGAAACAGCAGCACCAGGTTCTTCGTCCACCCCTCAACCATCGCTTTAAAGTTACGATACATCCGGGTGCGTACTAGTCCGGCCCCGTGGCGGAACCAGATTTTATGCTGCGATGCTTTAAATAAACGGGCTAACTCTACATCTTCCAAGATGTTAGCTTCAATCGCGCAGTGGCCGCCAAGCTCCTCATACACGGTGCGCCGAACCAGGATGTACTGCCCATTCGCGGCCACCGCCGGATCGGAAGGATTGTTGATCCGCGCAGGCGAATAGGTCCGAACCAGTTCGGCGAATACGACCGGAAGAAGCATTTCTTCCGCCAGAGATCCCGTCTCCTGCTCCGGCGAATAGGAGAGCAAGTCCACGCCGCGATCTTCCGCTTCCCGCACCGCGCTAGCCAGGGATCCGGGATAGTGGAACGTGTCCGCATCGGTAAAGAGCAGCCATTTGGCGGAAGCGCTCTGCGCGCCGGCTATCAGAGCATTGCACTTGCCGCTGATGCCTGCCGCCGGTTCCGGAGCGCGGATTACGCGCACGCCCGGAAATGAACTCGCGATCTCGTTCGTCCGGTCGGTGGAATTGTCGTCCACCACCGTGACGGCGAAACCAATTCCCTGCTGGCTTACCAGGGATTTTAGGCACCGGCCGAGGCAATCTTCTTCATTGCGGGCGGGAACAATCACCTGTACGGTTACTTCTGGATGGGCTGAACTGGTCAAAGTCGGGTTAAGATAGGGCTGTGAAATCCAAGCGCTTTCTTATTATGGCATTGCTGGCCTTCGTCACGGCCGGCTGTGCAGGTTGCAACACCGGCCCCACACCGCGCATGATCGGCGACAAAGCCATGGATTTCACCGTCCGCGACTCCGACCGCACCGTCTCCCTGCACGACTATCGCGGCAAACTCGTGATCCTGAACTTCTGGGCGACCTGGTGCGTGCCCTGTGTGGAAGAGATGCCCTCGCTGGTTCGCCTGCAAAAAGAGATGGGACCCAAAGTTACGGTGCTGGCGGTCAGCATTGACGAGGACGAAGCCGCATATCATCGCTTTCTGCGCCAGTACAACGTTGACCTGCTCACCGTCCGCGACCCCGCCCAGAAAGCCAGCGAAGTCTACGGAACTACCGGTTGGCCGGAGACGTTCATTATTGATTCCTCCGGAACCATCCGTCGCAAGTTCGCCGGCCCGGCCAACTGGACCAGCCCGGAAATCGTTGATTACCTGAACAAGCTGCAGCCAGTTCCAGAGTGGGATACCAAACGCTAATTTGAGGCGCTACGCGGGCGTGGAGCCAAGCGGGAGTCCGCAGCCGAAATCCCGAGCGCCGCGAGGGATCTGACCCCCTAACTCCTTTAGATCGTGGGATCAGAGGAGGGTACCCCTGCTGTCTCTGATCGGCAAGTCCGCGTCAATCCGCGGTGCGGGTTTGGCCTTTTCCGATTCCGGCGATTAGGGCGACGTTCGATCAGCCCACCCCCTGCCCTTCATCCCAATCCATCCCAATCAACCCAAGAAATTGTGGTCGCTTCCGCGGGATACACAAGCGACACTCGGGCAGATCCGCCTTTAGCCAACTACCAAGTAGTAACTACTAAGTGCTCGTTTCTTCAATTTTCAAAGATCTTCCAACTTCAGCCGCCTAGGCAGCTACTCTCGATTATATTTACTCTTTCAATAGAATCAATACGAAATTAGGACAGTGCTCCCGTGGAAAAAAGTTCATCGTCCTTTTTTCTGTTTTCGGTGCTTGGGCCACATCTCGGCCGCACAACAAAACAGGCCCCAAACGAGCGAGATTTTATCTCACCCTTTCCACGGCGCTGCAAAGACCGCGCAGCGTCTCGGAAAGAATGGGCCACCCAGACTTTTTCAGATGGATCGAGAAGCAGATTGAAGCTTGTGGCACCCGGTCACCCGCCAAATAGATCGACAAAAAGGGTCGACAAAAGGGACAAAAGGGGTCAGCCTGAACTAAGCGTTGTTTTAGGATGAAAGGGCCGGCCAACTGAGCGATTGTTTTCTAGGCGCGTATGCATGCCACAGCGGAAACGATATGTGTTATCGCGGGACGTGTCATTACTGAGCGGGGCCGAAATCTGCATCAGGTTGTAAATGCTTATCGAGCATCCCTCTGCCCTCTTTGCATCCGCTGCGGTCAACCAACGGCGATGCTCGACGCTACCGCTTCTTCTGCGGCAAAAAGCTTTTCTTAATCTTCGCCACCACCACGTAATTCGGGTCCACCATCTCGCTCAGCCGGATTTCTGCCACCTTCGACAGCAGCTCGTAAGCGTCCATTT
>JAICYU010000011.1 GCA_025934025.1 Terriglobales bacterium | reverse complement strand
GATCGTGTCAATTCATTCCGAGAGCCAGATTTCTCAGACGCCACTTACTCCAGAGGACCAGCCGCCCGGTGCTGTCGCAGCGCCATCGGCGCGTTCGCCGGGAGCAACGGGAGCAGAAATTGGATTTCCCATTGTGATTCCGCCGGTAACTCGCAATCAGCAAGGGCAATTCAGCCGCCCCTATTTTCTAAATTATTACTTCGAGAAAACCGACCTGGTTGCCGGCCCGCCCGATCCTGAGTGCTTCTGCGATGAGTTTCATCTTCTGGCGCAGAACCCGGAAGACGAGCATCTTTGGGAATATCAATACACCGTGGCGACGCCTTCAGGTCTTCAGCAGCTCATGAAGAAGGAAGGCTTTTCTACGCTCTACCTAGACAGCCGGGTTGTGGTGGTCTCGCGCTGGGATTTGCCGGCCGTTTTGCAGACCGTGGTAGAAGAAATCATGAAAGCCTACTCGGGAGAAGCTTCCGAAGCGGCGAATAATTTTGTCAGAGAGCCGGAACGCTGGGCTTAACGGGCCAGGATGGGTCTTGCGCCTGCTCTCACGGCTTTATTCGCCAAATGATTTGCTTCCTGGTTGTTTTCGCGCGGAATGTGAGCGATGGCGAAGCGGAGAGATCGGGCGATCTTGCGGCAGGTCCAGTTCAGGGAGTAAAGACGCGGGCTGTGGCACTGGTACTCGCCCGTCATCTGCTTCACGACAAGTTGTGAATCGGTAAAAACGTGGAGAGCTGTAGCCTTGAGCGCCACCGCAAGCTGGAGTGCTTCCAGCAGCGCCACATATTCTGCAACGTTGTTGTCCTGATGGCCAATCCATTTGGAGATACTGACCCGCTCACCATCCGGCTTCTCGATAACAACGCCGATGCCCGACGGTCCCGGGCTTCCATGCGAGCCGCCGTCAACATACGCTCTCAGGATGGACATGTCACCTTCTGCCACCTTAAGAAACACAATGAAGCAAATCGGGTTGGCGAGTCAAGCAATTCATTTCCGCCAATGGGTGTTGAACATCCGGCTTCGCGTTTTCCATTTCTGTGGAAAGTTCTGTGCATATCCGGTACTCGGGACCGTCGGGTGCTCTGGAGCCGCATGATTAGCGGTTTCTAACGCGGCCCGCGCCGGAAAACTTTTTCTGAGTTTGCACAACTCCTGAGTCTTGACAGTTCACGATTCTCATTTAGGATTGCGTGCGTCGGCAGTTGAAAGGCCAGTTGAACTAAACAGCATCTGGTCCGAAAAAACTGAGTGATCGGGAAGGCAAAGCAATTTGCCGGACACTCCGGCCCGAAAAAACCGGCACGCTCTGCGAGGGGCAGGCTGGGACCGGAAACTGCGAAAGCGGTGATCACATCGAAAATTGCAGCGGTACATGCATCCGAGTTGCAGGCTCCCTCGCAGGAGCAGGCAGCCAGAGCATAACCAATGCTCAATTTTCAGCCGACGGCCGAAAGGACAGCTCAGGAAACTGTAGCTGCTCCGAAGTAGGCTGGGTGATTGGCGCAACGAAGTGATTCGTTGGCCGCTCCAACCCGAAAAAACCGGCAGGTCCTGCGAGGAACGGGCCGGGGTTGGAGATTGCGAAAGCAGTAATTACATCAGAGGCTGTGACGGTACATGCGTCCACGCTGCCGGCTCCCTCGCAGGAGTTGGTGGCTAGAGCATAACCAACGTCACAGCCTTTTAACTTTTCATCCATCCATCTTTCCTCGATCCGCCCCGGCGCTCTTCTGTTCAATTCCGAACAGCAAGGTTTCGCTAACGGACATCGCGCCACCCCAGTCCAACTTTCAGCGATATGCATCTGCCGCGTTTTCAGCGATTTAGTGCTGGGTGGCAAGCGGACAACAAACTGCAATTTATTTTGTCCGGAACCACCTTGAGGCCAACAGCGCCGCAGGTATTCGAGATATGATTTCTCAGCTAGAGAGTCCCAGCATGGCACACGCGGCGACAACCGAACTCCAAGCCTTCTCCGGACGTCCTCGGGTATTGGTAGCAGAAGATCAGGAAGACGTGATTGCGGCTTTGCTTCTGCTGTTGAAGAACAACGGCTACGAAGCGGAGTTCGTAAACTCCCCGGCCGCAGCCGTAAATGCCCTCAAGAGCCACAACTTTGATGCGATTCTTCTCGACCTGAACTACAGCCGTGACACAACGTCGGGGGCAGAAGGCCTGGAACTCATCTCCGCAGTGCAGGCCCTGGACAGCACGATGGCTGTGGTTGTGATGACGGCTTGGGGTTCCATTGAGCTTGCTGTAGACGCCATGCATCGCGGCGCCTGCGATTTTGTGCAAAAGCCCTGGGACAACCGGCAGCTCTTGAACGTTCTGGAGCAGCAGATGAAGCGCTCGCAGGAGCTGCGCCTGAAGAGACTAAACGAGCAATTTGAGCAACAGGAAGCAGCGCAGGTGCAGCGAGCTTTGATGCCGCATGAGATCGCCGCCCGGGATGGCGTGACCGTGGTTGCTTCTTCTCAATCGGCGCGCACGGTGGGCGGCGACTACTACGATGTGATTGAACTCGGCGAACATCGCTCGGCGCTCTGCGTCGCAGACGTTGTGGGCAAAGGGATGGGCGCGGCCCTGCTCATGTCGAACCTCCAGGCGGCGGTGCGGATGCTTGCCTCGGATGTCATCGAGCCCAAGCCGTTCTGCGAGCGCGTGAACAAGGCTGTGTCCGCGAACAACGTTCCGGGAAAATTCATAACGTTCTTCTATTGCGTGGTGGACTCAGGCGAGAAGCGCATCAGTTTTACCAACGCCGGACACAACTGGCCCGTTCTGGCCCATGCCGACGGATCATGGCTGCGGTTGAGCAGCGATGACGTTGTACTGGGAACGATGCGCGAATGGAGTTATCACCAGCAGCAGGCAGAGCTTCGTTCCGGCGACCGGCTTATCTTATTCACAGACGGCATTACAGAATGCGCTGACGCTGAAGGCCAGGAGTTCGGTGAAGACCGGCTGGTGGAACTGGTCAGCCGCAACGTGCATCTTCCCGCATCGGAGCTGAAGGACCTGATCCTCTCCTGTGCGAACGAACACTCGAAAGGCGTGTTCACTGATGACGCGACTTTGATCGTGGTGGCAGTTCACTAGCGGCTGGGAATCATGAAAGCCGTTCCTCAGTTCAGCAATGCCGTTTCAGCTTGCGCGCAATCTCTGCTGTAATCCGCTCCAGTTCCAGCATGATTTCATCTTCCATGTCCAACCCTGCGGCCTGCATCGCTGCGATAGGGTCCTTTTTGAACCAGAGAGCGTTCTTCTCTGAAGCCTTCAACCATTTCTGCAACTTACCTTCAACTCTCTCCAGTTCCGCGATCAGCGGATCACGCGGTTGTTGTTTCGATTTCTTCTTGCTGGCAGCCAATGCGCGCCTCGTGTTCTCTATCATCTCTCAAACCAGCAAGAGCAGAAGTAGTTTTTCCGTGCCGTACGATTGGTAAGGCTGGTACCCACGTGCGAGGCTGGGATGCTTATCGGAGAGCATGTTTCAAGAGTGATTGGAAGCTCGTGAAAATGGTCATTTCCTACCGACCGCTACTACTCAACTGCTGTCATCGTGAGCGGAGCCGAGGGACCCTGAGCTTGTCGAAGGGGACTGAGGCGAAGTCGAACGATCCCATCACCCTTCAGGATGGCACGCCATCGTCAGGGAGTTTCGGCCACGAACCCTGACCTGACGGCGAACCAGCATGATTTACTATTTACTCGCGCGCATTGTTTCCCGTCGTTCCATAGAATTTCAACCAGGGTTGCGAGGGAGAGTTCTTGCCAAACGATCAATTCACTGTCGGTCTCATCCAGATGTCCTGTTCGCCAGATCCGGACGAGAACCTTCGACGCGCATGCGAAAAAGTGCGTGAAGCTGCGAGCAAAGGCGGGCAGGTGATTTGCTTGCCGGAATTGTTCCGCACCCAGTACTTTTGCCAGCGCGAAGATGCCGCTCTGTTTGATCTGGCCGAGCCGGTCCCCGGCCCAACGACAGAAGCTCTGGCGCAGATTGCCAAGGAGAAACATGTAGTGATCGTGGCGTCGGTTTTCGAGCGGCGGGCGCGCGGGTTGTACCACAACACGGCCGCGGTCATCGGCGCAGACGGCACTCTGCAGGGCTTGTATCGCAAGATGCACATTCCCGACGATCCGCTTTACTACGAGAAGTATTACTTCACGCCCGGCGATCTTGGCTTCAAGGCTTTTGACACTGATTTCGGGCGCGTGGGGACGCTGGTGTGCTGGGACCAGTGGTATCCGGAAGGCGCGCGGTTGACTGCATTGCAGGGCGCCAACGTTCTGTTCTATCCGACCGCGATCGGCTGGCATCCCGACGAAAAAGCCGAATACGGCGAAGCCCAGCATGATGCCTGGCGAACCATCCAGCGGGCCCACGCCATTGCCAACGGAGTGTTCGTCGCCGTCGTCAATCGCGTCGGGCATGAGTTCGGCGATGTTCGGGGCAAGCGCGCTCCGGGGAAAGGCCTGGAGTTCTGGGGTGGATCATTTCTAGCCGATCCTTTTGGCCGCATCATCGCCGAAGCTTCTCACGAAAAGGAAGAAATTCTGATTGCCCAATGCGACCTGAAGCTGCTGGAAGAGACGCGCCGTAACTGGCCCTTCTTGCGTGATCGAAGAATTGACAGCTACGCGGGGATCACAAGCAGATTTCTGGACTAGCCGTGTACAAGCAGCCCACTCCACAGCAGCTCGGATATCGCATGCCGGCCGAATGGGAGCAGCACCAATCCACGTGGCTCGCGTGGCCGCACAATCGCTCTGACTGGCCGGGAAAATTCGAGCCCATCCCCTGGGTCTATGCCGAAATCATTCGCCATCTCAGCCGCGTCGAAAAGGTAAACATCATTGTTCGCGATGCCGGCGAGAAGGCCCGGGCACGCGAGGTCCTAACGAAGAGCGGCGCCGGGTTGAAGAATGTCAGTTTCCATCAGTGGCCGACCAACCGCGTATGGACACGAGATTCCGGGCCCATCTTTGTCCGCCGTGATTCGCCTGATGATTCTATCGCCCTTACCAACTGGCGCTTCAATGCCTGGGCCAAGTACCCCGATTGCAGGCTGGATAATCAGCTTCCAGAGCGGATTGCACGCAAACTCAAACTGAAGCAGTTCACGCCGTTTATTGAGCGCGAGGGCAGTCCGTATCACGTAGTGCTTGAAGGCGGCAGCATTGACGTGAACGGACAAGGCCTGATGCTGACCACCGAAGAGTGCCTTCTCAGCCGTGTGCAGCAGCGCAACCCGGGACTCTCGCGCCGGGAATTGGAGCGCGTTTTTTTCGACTATCTGGGAGTTGAGAAAGTTATCTGGCTGGGCGGCGGAATCGGCGGCGACGACACGCACGGGCACGTGGACGACATCTCGCGTTTTGTCGCTCCGGACACGGTGCTGACCGCAGTGGAGACTAACCGCAGCGATCCAAACTACGAGCCGCTGCAGGAAAATCTCAAACGTCTTCGCGAGACTACAGACCTTCGTGGCCGAAAGCTTCATGTAGTCGAGCTGCCGCTGCCCCGTCCGGTAATGTTTGAAAAGCGGCGCCTTCCCGCCAGTTATGCAAACTTCTATATCGCCAATCAGCTTGTGCTGGCGCCGACGTTCAATGATGCGAATGACCGCATTGCGTTGAACATCATTGCGCAAGTGCTGCCCAAGCATGAGGTGGTGGGAATCTATTGCGGCGATTTCATCTGGGGACTGGGCGCAATCCACTGCGCCACCCAGCAGCAGCCGGCTTGAGAGAAGACAGAAGGCCTCTTCCCTCCTCTGCGTCGCTTCCAAATGGATATGAAAGACCTTCAAGAAAAATCTTCGCCTGCGCTGCTGAAAGGCGCTCTGGCGGGGGCTGTGGCAGGAGTGTTTGCTTCCTGGACCATGAACCAGATTTACGGGATTTGGACGAGACTCACCGGAAATTATCAACAGCCCGAACAATCAGCCCAGCGCGGCGTAAGCACAGATCCGGCGACAATCGCAATGGTAAACAAGGTCTCGCACCGGTTCCTGGGCCGCGAATTGACAGGGGAGCAAGCGAAGATTGCAGACCTGATTGGACATTACGTGATCGGCATTATGGGTGGCGCGTTTTATGGAGCATCTTCTGAGTATCTGCCGCAATTGCGAGTTGGCGGCGGCGCGGGCTTCGGGACAGCGTTCTTTCTGTTGGGGGAAGAGGTTGCTGTGCCGCTGCTTGGGCTGAGCGCCAAACCGTCGCAGATCCCCGCTGAAAGCCACGCTGTAGGCTTTCTGGCGCATCTGGTTTACGGCGTGAGCACGGAACTTGCGAGGAGAGAGTGGCGATCCGTTCTGGCGGGCTGATGATGCAACAACAACAATGCCCGGAGCCCAACAGGGCATCCGGGCATTTGTTGCCTTCACTTTCTGGTTAGGTTATTTCTTGCGGCTTACGAGGCCGGTTACGAGTGAGCCGAGTCCCAACAGTCCCAGTAATGGCAGAGGAGAAGCCGTCTGAGGCAGTTTCTGGCCCGCATTGGCGTTCTGGTCTGCATTTCCGGCCGCAACGGCGCTCTGGTCGCTGGTGGTCGGAGTCTGGTTTGCGGTGGCATTCTGATCAGCAGAAGTCGTGCTGCTTTGGCTGGCGGCAGCATTCTGATCTGCGGTGCTGCTGCTGGGAGCAGTCTGCCCTGCAGCCGCTGCGTTCTGATCGGTCGAGGTCGTGCTGGCCGGAGGATTCGCAGTGGTTGAGCTCTGGTCGGCCGGAGCAGTCGAGCTTGGGTTTTGGTTTGCAGCCGCGCTCTGGTCGGTCGTGCTTCCCACCGAGCTCGCGGAAGTCTGGCCAGTTACTGGAGGATTGGTTGGCCCAGTGGTGCTCTGTCCAGGAGCCGCAGCGCCGGTCTGCGCTGTCGGATTAGCGGCGCCGGTAGCCGGAGCAGCGCCCGTCTGAGCGTTCTGGTCGGTTGCAGGAGGATTGCTGGTTGCGGTCGAGGTTGATTCCTGAGCTTCAGGAGCCGCAGGAGCTGCGCCCGAGGCTGCTCCGGGCTGCGTTGAAGACGGAGATGAAGTGCTCTGGCTGGTGGTGTCGCTGGGAGCGGTGGTTGCCGCGCCTGCAGCAGCCGTTCCAGCAGCAGCGCCGGCGCCCATGCTGCCCGCTGCCTGCTGATTGGTGCAGGAATCGGAGATCATGTTCACGGAGCTGACTTGGAACGAACCATCACTGGCCTGGCTGCCCTGGATTTGCACTTCGTGTCCGTCGTGCGGTTTCAGCAGGGAGCTGTCGCCGTTAAGATTGATGGTCTGTCCGTTGTCTGCATTCAGGACCCAGTTGCCGCCCGATTGCTTCAAGCATCCCTTCACCGAGTTCGAGCTGGTGGAAGTAGTGCTGGAGCTCGTCGTTGAGGTGCTCTGGCTGCTCTGGTCCGTTGCAGGCGGAGTAGCCGGCTGTTGTTGCTGGTCTGTGGAGGATGGAGAACTCGGCTGTTGCGCCGAGGGCTGCTGCTGGTCTGTACTTGATGGTGAGCTCGGCTGCTGCGCAGAAGGCTGTTGGTCCGGAGGTGTTGAAGATCCGGAACTTCCGGTGCCCTGCGCAAATGCCATGCCTGAGGCCAGCATTAACGCCAAAAGAAATTTCTTGTTCATGTCTGTTGCTCCTTCGAAGATTCAACTGCCCGTCAGTGGGCTTGACCACTTGCGATCAGCTCGCGAGTGCCAAACTGATATAGGTTAGACAATAGTTACTAGTGCAAGGTTGACCGCCATCAATAGAAACGAGAGCTGCTGCTCAATAATGTGCAGGCAACCTTTTAAAATCTCGCGCGATGACACTGCTGGATCCGCAACACACACGAACAATGCTTGCTCAAACAGACACTGAATGGATGAAGCTTGCCCTTGAAGAAGCCATGGCTGCAGCGGCGTCAGGCGAAGTCCCGGTTGGAGCCTTAGTTGTCAGTCACGGCGAAATCGTGGGGCGCGGCAATAACCGTAATCTCAGCGCGAACGATCCGACGGCGCATGCTGAAATTGTTGCGCTCCGTGATGCTGCGGCGCGCATCGGCAATCATCGCCTGCCGGGCTGCACGCTCTACGCCACGATCGAGCCATGCGCGATGTGCGCCGGGGCCATGGTCCACGCTCGCATCGCGCGCCTGGTTTATGGAGCCCATGATCCCAAAGCCGGAGCGGCCGGGTCTGTGCTTGAAGTGATCAATCATCCGCGGCTGAATCACAAAATGGAAATCACGAGCGGCGTGCTGGAAGAGGACTGCGCGGAGTTGCTCAGAAAGTTCTTTCAAAAACGCCGAAAATCTTAGCTGTTCACCCAGCGATCCCCGCGCGACAGAGAAGTGGTGTGTCCAACGGACACACATCGGGTTGAAATACCCCATCATGCATTCTTCTGCCATCTAGCCAAGTAGCTGAAATAAAGTGACTTATACAGGTTATCGCTTTGGCCAGCCAGCTGCTTTATGAGTCTGTGAACGGGCGATGGTTGAACCATGAAACGCATTGTGAACAGTACCAATAGATCGTGTTATCTGCCGCTGCGCGATGCGGTACTTTGCGCTGATTGCGAATTCATCTCCTCGGATCGCGGAGATTCTTGCGCGGTTTGCGGTGGGATCAATCTGCTTAAGGTGAGCGATGTGCTGGGATACTCGGCCGCAGATGTTCAATCAGATCAAACCGCCATGGAGTTCGTGATGCTGACCTCCGAGGATTACCGGGAAAGCGAGCGTTTCGGCAACCGGACAGGAGGAAAACATGCTTAACCGCACAGCAGATTACATCGAGGAAATGGCCCCGCGCACCATGATGGTATTCGGAGTTGTTTTGTTTGTCGCGCTCTGCGCTCTTCTGGCGGCGACCAGATAGTTCAAGAGTTTTTGCCCTGACCTGTTGGCCTTCCGTCCCGGAACTGTACCCGCGCATCCAAGGACGGTTTTCCAGACGCCTGCCGGAACTCGACATCCGGCAGGCGCATTTTTCTGTGCCGTCCCAGACGATTTCCAAGCTGCAACGGCGGTATGATGATGCTGATGGCCAGCCCCGGAACCAGTGCGCCAAAACAAGCCACGCTTCTTGTGGAAGTTGCAGGGCAGCAGCACAAAGCAATCCTTTCCAAGCCTCTCTCCAGCATTGGGCGTTCCGATGAGTGCGACATCATCATTCCTGATTTCAGGGTTTCGCGCGTGCACGCGCGCGTGGTCGCCGAGAACGGCGAATATTACCTTGAGGACGCGGGTAGCCGCCACGGCACCTTTGTCAATGGAGGCCGTGTTGAGCGTTCCGCGCTGAATCATAAGGACCAGATCACCCTTGGCGTACCCGGACTCAGCTTGATCTTTCTGCGGGAAGCCACCATCAGCAGCACCCGCAATGTTCTGCTCACCCGCCTTGCAGGGCAGAGTGACAGCTCAGAGCTGGAGCAGTTGCGACTCTTCCTTGAGGCGGCCCGGACCTTGAGCAGCGGCGGCATCGTAGACGACGTTTTACGCAAAATGGTAGGCGTAGCTCTGCGCATCACGCGCGCGGAGCGTGGCTTCGTTTATCTGCCGGACAAAAAAGGCGTCCCAACTATGACCTGCGGAGTTGATGCGGCAGGTACCGAACTGCCGCGTGCTTCCGGCGTTTCGCACTCTGTGGTGGATGAGGCCATGAATTCCGCCGCCGAGTTCATTACCGGCGATGCCACCCGCCAGCGCGAACTCGCCGCGCGGCAAAGCATTGTGATCAACGAGCTCCGGACAGTCGTGGCCATTCCGCTTCGTTCTTTGCGCGCGGGCGCGGAACTTCCAGCGGAGCGGGCGGTCAACGGAGTTCTCTACCTGGACAGCCGTTCCGTCACGGGAGACCTATCTGCGGTGGGCAATGACGTGTTGCGCGCGCTGGCGGGCGAATGCGCAGCGGTGCTGGAAAGCGCGCGCCTGGTGGAAGCCGAGCAGGCGCAGCAGCAATACCAAAAGGAAATGGCCATTGCATCTTCCATTCAGCGCAGTTTGATCTCGCGCTCTGAGGTCACTTGCGAGATCGGCTGGGCCAAAGGGCACAGCACGCCGTGCAAGGAGATTGGCGGAGATTTCTTTGACATCCACGTCTCTCCTGACGCCCTGACTGCGATCGTAGTGGACGTTTCTGGCAAAGGAATTTCCGCGGCCCTGTTGGCTTCGGTCATTCAGGGCATGTTCTATGCTCAAATCTCGAATGGCGTCTCGCTGGTGGAGGCCGTTTCTGCCGTCAACCAATTCCTGTGCTCCCGCGTCGCCGGGCAGAAGTACGCAACGCTGCTGGCCGCGCAGGCCCGCAAAGACGGCAGTCTCCATGTGGTGAACTGCGGCCATGTGCCGCCCATCGTGAGCGCTAAAGAATCGGCAACACAAATTGAGGATGGTGATCTCCCTGTCGGGCTGATCGCCGCCGCGAGTTTCCATTCGATTCAGACGCCATTTCCATCAGGCTCGCGCCTGTGCATCCTTACTGACGGAATTACCGAGACAGAAGACCGCAACGGAACAGAGTTTGGCTTGGAACGGGTGAAAGGCTGCCTTCTCTCCGCGGATCCTGTGCAACAGGTGTTTCAGGCAGTGGAAAACTTCTCACAGAACCGCGAACCGGAAGACGACCGCACGCTGGTGCTGCTGGAGCGGCTGTAAGCATCAACGTCAGTCCGCAATGATCACTGTTTGGGAGTTGCGGGTCGTTTCCTATGTGCTCCTGTCTTGCCGGCCGGTTTCTTCGCTGTTGCCGGTTTCGGCGCATTCAAAATATCAATGTGAGTGATCTTCACCGGATTTTCGGGACGGCTGTTGCCATTGCTGCACTGCTGCCCGCCCTGGCAAGGCATACGCGCTATTTTCTTGACGAGTTCCACTGAAGCGTCGTCGCACTGTCCGAAGATAGTGTAGCCGCTGTTCGGCGCCCGCCCCCCGCATCCGCTGGGATCAAGGCAAGGATTCAGGAAAGAAAGCTGGGTCTCTGTGATGAAAAATTGCGAGCTGTTGGTGTTCGGTCCCGCATTCGCCATGGCCAGGCGACCCGGCTTATCGAAGAGAACGTCAGGATGCAGCTCATCTTCGAACTTGTATCCCACATCACCGCTGCCGGTGCCAGTAGGATCGCCGCCCTGGATCATGAATCCCGGAATCGTGCGGTGGAAGATCACGCCATCGTAGAGCGGCTTTCCATGGACAACTTTTCCCGTCTGAGGATTGGTCCAGTCCTTCTTGCCCGTAGCAAGCCCGATAAAGTTGGCGACGGCTTTCGGCGCTTCCTTTGGCAATAGCTCGCATTTCAGGTCCCCGGCGGTAGTGTGGATGACGGCTTCAGGGAGCTTTGCCGGAGAAGGAACAGCTTTGGGAACTGCTTTATGAGCAGTCTGGGCGACAGCAGCAAAGCTGCAGCAGAACAGAATCGCAACCAAGCGACGAATCATGCACTCTCCTCAGTGATCAATCCCCTATTAAAACCGTTGCTTCAGGTTCATGTAAAGCCGTGGCCCGCCGTCACAAGAAAAGCGCGTTGGATGTAACCTTTTTTGTCTGTTCCAGTATTCATCCAGCGAAGGGACAAGCAGCAACCAGAGAGGGCCGATGGACCATTCAATCCCGGACGAGGAGTTGATGTCGCAGGTGCGAAGCGGTGTCGGCGAAATGCTGGGCGAGCTGTTTGAGCGCTATCAAGTGCCGCTGTTCAATTTTTATTGCAAGCTTACGGGCGACCGGTCTCTCAGCGAAGACCTGGTTCAGGAAGTTTTCTTCCGCATCCTGAAGTACCGCCACAGCTACCGTCCGGAAACACCGTTCCGGGCCTGGATGTACCAGATTGCGCGGAACGCCCGCATTGACTACCTCCGGCGTCGCCGCCCGGAAACTGCGCTTGAGTCGGAGATGGAACCCGCTGTTTTCCCATCGGATACGGCGCAGGAGCAGCAGGAGGCCACGCTACTGCGGCGAGCTCTGCTGGAACTGCCCGAGGAAAAACGGGAAGTCCTGGTGCTGAGCCGGTTCCAGGGGCTGAAGTATGAGCAAATCGCCGAACTCATGGGCTGCGAAGTGAATACCGTAAAAGTCAGAGTGCATCGTGCGTTACATGAGTTGCGGGAAAAATTCAGCGCCATCAGCGGCAACAAGATTTGGAACAAGCAGGGAAGAGGCGGGCCGGCGCGCCTGCCAAACCCCGGGAGTTTGCAATGAAATGCGAAGACATCTCCGCTCTAATGGCTGACTACCTCCATGGCGCTTTGCCTGCGGGCGAGAGCGCCGGGCTGGAATTGCACATTGCCCACTGCGAAAAGTGTACGGCCGAGGTGGCCCTGTGGAACAAGCTCTCCTCGTTGCCGGAAGAGCAACCCAGCCCCGCGCTACGGTCGCGCTTTGATGCCATGCTGGCCAGCTATCAGGAAGGCCGCTGGGAAAAGAAGGGCCTTGCGGCCGAGCGCAACAAGTTCTTTGATGTTCGCCAGGTCCTCGACTGGCTGCGCACGCCGGCATTCAGCATGGCCTGGGCTGTGGCATTGCTCATCGGCGGCTTTTTGATCGGGCATTATTTTGATCGTCCTGCCCCGAGCACTGGAGTTAGTTCGCAGGAAGTTGCTTCGTTGCACGAAGAACTCCGCAGTATGCGCCAACTGGTTGTGATCTCGATGCTCCAGCAACAGTCAGCCAGCGAGCGGCTGCAAGGCGTGAGTTACAGCCGCGCTCAGACCGACCCCGATCCCAAGGTCCTGAACGCGCTGTTGCACACCATGCGCTATGACAACAGCGTGGATGTGCGCCTGGCGGCCTTGGATGCGCTGAGCCACTACGGAGGGCGGCAGGACGTCCGCAAAGGCCTCATGGATTCGCTCCAGGAACCGCAGTCGCCTCTGGTGCAGGTGGCTTTGATTGATGTTCTGGTGGACTTGCACGATGCGTCTGCGGTGGATCGCCTCAAGATCCTGCAAAAAGATCCTAAGACCGATCCCTCCGTGCGCAAGCGCGCCGATTGGGGAATCCAGCAGTTGAGCTAACGATCCAGATTTGAGTAACGGAGAAGAAAACTATGTTGGACCTGAAACCGTCAAGATTGATTGCCTACGTGCTTGGGTTCTTCATTCTCATGCACGGGATCGCAGCCGTGGCACAGCATGAGGACGACGATTCGTATTCCGGGATGCCCTTGCGGCAGCAGGAAACCATTCGCAAGTCATTCAACCTGAGCCGCGCGCACAAGACGCTGGAAATTGACAACGTCACCGGCTCTATTGAAGTTACTGGCAGCTCCTCTGACCAGGTGCAACTGACAGTGAACAAGACCATCCGTGCTGAATCGCAACCGAAAATGGAAGCTGCGAAAAAAGAGGTCACGCTCGACATCACTGATCAGCCGGATTTGCTGAAGTTGTATGTAAACGGCCCGTTCCGCTGTAACTGCAACGATGGATGCCGTGGATGGCAGGGCGACCGTGGCTATTCCGTCCGCATGGATTTCCAACTTCAAGTCCCACGCAATCTCGACATTACTTTGAAAACGGTGAACGGCGGCCACATCAATGTGCACGATGTGAACGGAGCATTTTCCGTGCATAACGTCAATGGCGGAATTGACCTGCAAGACATCGCCGGTTCCGGCCAGGCAAAAACCGTGAACGGAAGCGTGAAAGTTACGTTCACCCAGAACCCGCGAGAGAACTCGAGTTTCTCGACCATCAACGGCAATGTGGAACTCACATTTGCGCGGGGGCTTTCTGCTGACTTCCGCTTTAAGACCATGAACGGCAACGTTTACAGCGATTTTGCCATGACGGCGCTTCCCGCCCGCGAGGTCAATGCGGAGCGGCGCGGAGGCAAGTTCATCTTTCGTTCGGACCGGTTCACCGGAGGCCGTGTCGGCTCCGGAGGGCCGGAAATCAAAGCTGAAAATCTAAATGGAGATATTCGCGTCCTGGAACGCCAATAAATTTATGAACAACAAAATGACTCATTCATTCTTAATTCTGGTTGCCGTTTTCGCAACGCTCTGCTCCGGCCAACTGCTGGCGCAAACGCCGGAGAACCGCTTCGCTGTTCCGATCACGGACCCTTCCCGCCCGGTGACTGTCAGAGCGCATCTGCTGAACGGCAGCATTACGGTGAAGTCGGGCGCAGTGAAGGACGTGATCGTCGAGGCGCGGATGCGTGGCGAGGCCAGAGATGAATCCCGCGGGGCAGAAAGCGGAATGAAGCGTATTCCAATGACCTCCAGTGGCCTGAACATCGAAGCGGAGAACAATCAGGTGCGGATCAGTACCGACTCGTTCCAGCGCACGGTGGATCTCACGCTGACGGTGCCGGCAAAAACTTCGCTTTCACTCAAGACGGTTAACGACGGAAATATTGTTGTAAACGGAGTGGATGGCGAAATGGATATTGACGACGTGAACGGTTCGGTGACTCTGAATCATGTTTCAGGCAGCGTGGTGGCTCACGCCTTGAACGGGCGCGTGATGGCAACGCTCAACCGCGTTGATCCGAAACCCATGGCCTTCAGTTCCATGAATGGCGACATTGATGTGACTCTTCCTGCGGACACCAAGGCCACGCTCAACATGCGCACCGATAATGGCGAAGTCTACAGCGACTTTGATATTCAACTGCAAACGACAGCCCCGCAGCAAACGGTAGAAGACAATCGCAATGACGGCGGCAAGTACCGCGTGAAGATTGATAAGAACGTGCGCGGCACCATCAACGGCGGCGGGCCGGAAATTCAGCTCAAGAATTTCAATGGCAACATCTATATCCGGAAAGCGGGCGCGAAGCAGTAGCGGGTTCGGCTACTGACGCTTGGATTTGGCAATGGTATCAAGTACGGCGTCGCTGGCTTTCTCGGCCTTGAGCCGTTCCCGGAGTTGCGGTGTCAAGTCAAAATTCACTCCGTGGCGGCGGACCACCTGAATCAGATGGTCTGCCGTTACGCGATTCCCCAGCATCAATTCCACATCCTCGACCGAAAGAGCATCGGATTCTTTACGTTCGGCCCGGATGCGCCGCGCGGTTTCTTCCACCTCGCGCATCACGCGCAGGAAATTGCCGCCCAGGATTTTGCGGATCTGCTCGGCATTGTAGCCGCGCTGCACCAGGGCTTCTGTGATCTTGGGCAAGTCGGCAACGGAATCGAGGCCTTGGGGCAGGGAAGTAATGCCATCAAAATCGGAGCCCAGCCCGACATGGTCAATGCCGGCGACCTTCGCCACATGGTCAATGTGATCAATAAGCGACTTCAGCGGCGGACGCGGAAATTGGGCTGCCCACTTCTTCTCGATGAATGCATACTCGTCGTAGGTTACCGGGCTGCCATCAGGGTGCGCATGCGCTTTCTTGTAGGCTTCAATTTCGTCGTCGCGTTCTTTGACTTTCTGCGGGTCAGATGAAGCATTCAGGTAATTCTGGTCCACGAATGCCGAATAGAAATTCACCATCACCACGCCGCCATTGCGCGCGACCGCCCGCAGCATGTCATCAGTCATATTGCGCGGAGCGCTGGTGAGCGCCCGGGCCGAGGAGTGCGAAGCAATCACCGGGGCCTGGCTTACCAGAAGAGCCTGGTAAAACGTAGCGTCGGATACGTGGGAGATATCCACGATCATTCCCAGTCGATTCATCTCCCGCACCACGTCTTTGCCGAAATCGGTCATGCCGTTGTGGTGTTTTATGGCGGGATTCTGAATGTCGCCGGAAGAGTCCGCCCAATCGTTAGTATTCGACCAGGTCAGGGTCATGTAGCGGACTCCGAGGCGGTAGAAATCGCGCAGCAGACGCAGGTCGTCCTCGATGGCATGGCCGCCCTCGATTCCCATCAGCGCGGCAAACTTGTGCTGCTGGTGCGCACGGAGAATGTCATCTGCGCTGAACGCCATCGTCATCTGGTCAGGATGCCGCGCGGCCTGCTGGTAAACGCTGTCAATCAGGTCCATGGCGCGTTTCGCATACTGGCCCTTGAACTCTGGCTCAACCCAAATCGAGAAAAACTCAGCGCCCAGGTTGCCCTTCTTGATCTTCCCGAGATCAATCTGCCCTTCTGTTACGGGAGTGTTTTCCCCCAGATCGAAGTTCTCGTCAAGGAAGCGCTGTGGCGTGTCCGCGTGCGTATCTATGATGAGGGCGGACTGATGGATGCCTTCAGGAGTCTCTGGCTGGCGGACCGCTTTGGCCTGAGGTTTGGCCTTATGGGGAGGCGCGCTCTTATGCGAGCGGGCGCTTTGTGCGAAAACTAGAGTTGAGAGAAGGAGAAGAGAAATCAGTAAGGTCAGTGCAGGCTTCATTCCAGCGCAATTTTATCAGCCGTCTGGTTCGCTTCGCGCCATTCCGTATAACGGTCTGAAATCATCACGTGGAAGCATGCCTGCCGCCGCTCTTCCGCCACTTCGATCAGGTTCTGGTCGCGCAGGTTCTTGAGGTAACTCTCAATCCACGCGTGCTGAGTGCGCGTAAGCCCGCGCTTTGCCAGGTCCACTGTAATGCCGGCGAGGTGCGAAGATGCGTTGTCTCCGTTTTCCGGGGCGGCATTGTGATTCGAGCGGCGAAGCTTGTGCTGCTGTTCGATGGTACGGACAGCCGAGGTCACCTGCATTGGCACATGAAACTCGCTGTAGTACGCCTTGCTCATGTCACCAAGGAACTGGACTACCCACGGCCGCGCATAACGCTTGTCCGGATGCACTGCCGGACTCACGCGCAAAGCTCCAGATTCAGGAATCGGAACCAGTTCCTGGGTACGCTCCAGCTCAAGAAGCTGCTGGTCGTCGGCGATGCGAGGCAGTTGCAGGCGGTCAATCTCTTCGTTTTGCCGCAGCATGGAGTCGTACGAACCCTTCAGCACGGGGTTCCAGACCACGTGGCGAAACCTCGTTCTGCGGTGCCGATATCGCGTGCTGTGGTTAATGGCAAAGCTTTGCGCACCGGCCAGAACGGCCATGATCAAGACAAGCGACGAAGTGTAGAACCTGTTTTTGGCGCCCATCGGGTCTGATTCCAGTTAAAGTAGAATCCGTTCCAGCATCTACTTGGATGGCAGATTCTAACCCAGAGCTGCCGTGAATGTGCTCAGAGATTTGCCTGAACCCGCCGAAAAACCTGCCCCTTCGGCCAATCCGCAGCTCCGACTTTGGTAATCAATCGGTTATAGAAACTGACAAAATCTGTCACTCCGGCCCGCAGCTCCCAGCGACTTCATAATCTCTGGCAAAAATGTGATTTTTTAATAATTCAAAAGCTGCGTCTTTCGCTGCTCCACGCTAGCTGCGGAAGAAGTCCTTGAATGCCTGTTTGATCACTTCGCGCCCGGTATCGGCAATCGCCGTGGTAAGGGGAATATCTTTGGGGCAGACTTCCACGCAGTTCTGCGCGTAGCCACATTCTTGGATTCCGCCGTCACCCATCAAAGCCTGAAGCCGTTCGTGCTTGAGCGCTTTGCCCGTGGGATGTTGATTGAAGAGTCGGACTTGCGCAATGGTCGCGGCTCCAACGAACCCGGTCTTTTCATTGAACTGAGGACACGCTTCCATGCAGCAGCAGCACGAGATGCAGCGCGAGAGCGGATACGCATGCTCTTGTTCGTTAGGCGAGACACGCGGGCCTGAGCCCAGATCATAGGTACCATCCACTGGGACCCATGCTTTCACACGCTTCAGATTCTCGAAGAGCACGCTGCGGTCCACCTGCAGGTCGCGAATGACGGGAAACTTGGTGAATGGCTCCAGCGTGATCGGCTGCTCCAGTTTGTCCACCAATGCGGAGCAAGCCATGCGAGCGCGTCCGTTAATGAGCATGGCGCAGGACCCGCAGACCTCTTCCAGGCAGTTCGAATCATAGGCGATTGAGGTGGTGGGCTTTCTTTCACGGGTGACTGGGTTGGCGGCGATCTCCATCATGGAAGAGATAACATTCATTCCGGGTTTCCATGTAAGTTCGAACTCTTCCCAATGAGGCTGGGCGGCGGGGTTATCCTGCCGCTTGATTTTCAAGATGACGGTTCTTGCCATGTGTTTTTCTATTTTCCAGTGTCGCGCACTGTCATAAATTTCAAAGTTGTCATGATTGCGTTCAGAAACGTGATGCCGGCGAACGCCCAATAGACCCAATCGTGCTTTGTGATCGCCGCCCACACCAGCACGGCCGCAATCAAGAAGAAGACGATCGCGGTGTTGCGGTACCACTCCGGCGATGCATTTCGGCGTTGCTGCTCCATCAAAACACTTCTAACCACAAAGAGCACAAAGGATCACGAAGAAACCCTATTAGCCTCGTTCTTTGTGCTCCTTCGTGTCCTTTGTGGTTCATCAGCTCTATTTAGCCATGTCATACCGCCGCGGCCGGGGCGGAATCAACGAGATGTCCACTGGCTCAAACTCAAAACGGGGCTCGTCAGCGTCGGGAGCAAAATAAGCCTTCGTTGTCTTCAACCAATTCTTGTCATCGCGTTCAGGGAACTCCGGCTTGTAGTGCGCTCCGCGCGATTCGTTGCGCATGGCGGCGCCCTGCGCGATCACGCGCGAGAGCTGAAGCATGTTGTAAAGCTGCCGGGTGAACGCGAATGAAGTGTTGGCCCAGGAACTTTTGTCACTCAAGTTGACGCGGTCGAAGCGCTCGAGCAGTTCCACGAGTTTGGCGTCGGTCTCCTGGAGTGGCTTGTTGTAGCGGATTACGGTGCAGTTTCGCGTCATCAACTCGCCCAGTTCGCGCCACAGCCGGAAGGGATTCTCCGTGCCCTGATTGTTGATCAGCGCAGCGTTCGCGTCTTCCTGGCGCTTGCGCTCGGCTTCAAACACATTGCTGCTCAGGCCATCGGTTGAAGTCGCGGTGTTCTTGGCGTACAGCAGCGCCTGCGGACCCGCAACGAAGCCGCCCCAGATGCAGGAAACCAGAGAATTTGCTCCCAACCGGTTGGCGCCGTGGTAGCCGAATTCACATTCTCCCGCGGCGTAGATTCCCTTGATATTGGTGGCCTGGTTGTAATCCACCCAAAGGCCGCCCATGGTGTAATGCATGCCGGGAAAGATCTTCATGGGAGTGACTCGCGGGTCATCTCCCACAAACTTCTCGTAAATTTCCAGGATTCCTTCCAACTTGCGGTCAAGCGTGGCGCGATCAATGTGCGTGAGGTCCAGATAGACCATCGGCTGGCCGTCAATCCCGAGCCCATATTCGTAAACCACTTTGTGGATGGCCCGGGTAGCCACATCTCTCGTCACCAGATTGCCGTACTTGGGATACCACTCCTCCAGGAAGTACCAGCGTTCTGCTTCAGGAATGCTCTTAGGATCGCGCTTGTCACCCGCTTTCTTGGGGACCCAGATGCGGCCGCCCTCACCGCGCGCCGATTCCGACATCAAACGCAGTTTGTCTTCGCCCGGAATCGAAGTTGGGTGCACCTGGATGAACTCGCCGTTCGCGTAGTAGCAGCCCTGCTGATAAAGGGCCGACTGCGCTGTTCCGGTGCAGACAACCGAATTGGTGGACTTGCCGAAGATCGCTCCGATTCCGCCGGTTGCGACCACCAGAGCGTCCGCAGGAAACGTGCGGACCTCCATGCTGCGCAGGTCCATGGCACAGATGCCGCGGCAGGCTCTCTGATTGTCGAGGACTGCGCTCAGGAATTCCCAATGTTCATGCTTGGTGACGCGCCCTTCCGATTCATAGCGGCGCACCTGCTCGTCAAGAGCATAGAGCAGCTGCTGTCCGGTAGTTGCCCCGGCAAATGCGGTGCGATGATAAAGCGTGCCGCCGAAACGCCGGAAATCAAGCAGCCCTTCCGGAGTGCGGTTGAAGGGAACGCCCATTCGGTCTAGCAGGTCAATGATTCCCGGGGCGGCATCGCACATGGCCTTTACGGGAGGCTGATTGGCCAGAAAGTCCCCGCCGTATACCGTGTCGTCAAAGTGCTGCCACGTAGTATCGCCCTCGCCTTTGAGGTTCTTGGCGGCATTGATTCCGCCCTGAGCGCAAACCGAATGCGATCGCTTCACCGGGACGATCGAGAACAGATCCACGTGGCCGCCTGCTTCGGCAATCTTGATGGAGGCGGAGAGTCCCGCGAGGCCGCCTCCCACTACAATGATGTTTGGAATTTTTGTCGCTGCCATTTTTTAAAAACCGTTGATAGATCTGTTCTGGGCGCCTATCTCTGGCCTCCCGGTGTACCGGACTCTATCGCAGGCGGAGACGACGGGAGTTTTTCCGGAGTATTGCGCCATTGCGGGTTGAAGAACGCAGCCACTGTGGCAAAACCCACAGCGATGAACGCAATCGCGACCAGGGTGCTAAAGGCGAGCATCCCTTTACGTGACCGGTCGCTCACCGTGATCCCCCATTTAGAGCAGAACAGGTAAAGCCCATATGCGAAATGCCACGACGCGGTAATGATTCCAATCACGTAGAAGGCGAGCGCCCACGGGTTTTGCAACTCCACCTGGACTTTGTGAAACGCCGCCTGGCTGTTGGTGATCAGGTGAATTCCGCTGAAGCGCATCGTGTAGGTGTGCCAGCCCATATACAGGAAAGCAATGCCGCCCGTCCATCGCTGCGCGGAGTACATGAAATTCCCGTGCAGCGGATAGGAAGATAGGTTGGAATCGCCGCGAAACCAGATATAGAAGCCGTACAAAGAGTGGTAAAGCAAGGGAAGATAAATCCCGAAGACTTCCAGAAAAATCAGGAACGGAAGCCCGGTAAGGAACTTTACCTGGTCGGCATAGGCGTGAGGACCGTTGGTGGCGAATGCGTTCGAAATAAAGTGTTCGAGAAGAAATACGCCCACCGGAACAATGCCGCTTAAGGAATGCAAGCGACGCCAGAAAAAGGAATGACCTTGTCCCGCGCGGAGGGGAGGCACGCCGCGCGCGACCGGAGAAGCAAGACCAGCCATCAGAACTCTCTCCGAGGATTGCGGGGATCAGACTGCACAGGCAAACCTTTCATTATGCGACTCAGAATAGAAGCCGTCAAACCAGGCGAGCTGGAGTACAGCGAGTGGTACTCTATCCGTTCTCATTGAAGGAGCATTCATGGATTCGTCTCGCCGCCGTTTTCTTCAGAACGCCGGAATCGTTGCCACTGTCGGGGCGGTTGCGCCGGCGAATCTGATTTCCGCGCAGGCCAACAACACCCCTGGAGCGCAACTTCCTGAAGCAATCTCCAGATTGAAGTCGCGAAAGAACGAAGCGAAACCGATCACTCTCGAAGAACGGCAGGCAAGATTTGAGCGAGCTCGTTCGCTGATGTCGCAGAACAGGCTCGATGCCATCATGCTCACCGGCGGTACGTCGCTCATCTACTTCACCGGAATCCGCTGGTGGTTGAGTGAAAGGCTGTTCGCGCTGATTGTTCCCGTCAAAGGCGCTCCGTTTTATGTTTGTCCAGCGTTTGAGGAAGACCGGGCGCGCGAGCAGATTGCGAACGCTCCCGATGGCAAGAATCCTGATATCAGACTGTGGCAGGAAGACCAAGATCCTTACCAGCGCATTGCGCAAGGATTGAAGGAGCGCGGCATTAACTCGGGAACTCTGGGAATGGAAGAGACGGTCCGCTTCGTCTTCGGTGACGGAGTGAGCAAAGCCGCGCCTGGACTGCGGATCGTAAGCGCGATGCCAGTGACCGCGGGTTGCCGCATGATCAAGACTGGGCACGAACTCGCCCTGATGAAGCTTGCTAATGAGGTTACTCTTGCGGCCTACGAGGCAGCGTATGTGTCCACCAAAGAGGGCATGAGCCAGAACGATTTCGGACATTTGGTGTCACTCGCGCATGACCGCCAGGGCTTCAGCGGAGGCGCAAGCATTCAGGTGGGCGAGTATTCCGCTCTGCCGCACGGTTCGGCCAAGCCCCAGATCATCAAAGAAGGAACCATTCTGCTGATGGATGGAGGCTGCAAGGTTGAGGATTACGAATCCGATATCAGCCGTACCGTCGTTCTTGGCAAGCCTGCGGACAAGATGAAACAGGTTTTTGAGATCGTTCATCGCGCCCAATCAGCGGCATTGGCAGCGGCCAAGCCCGGCGTGCAATGCCAGGCAGTAGATGCAGCGGCCCGCAAAGTTATTACCGATGCCGGCTACGGCCCTGACTACAAGTACTTTACGCATCGAGTGGGGCACGGAATCGGCATGGACGGGCACGAGTGGCCTTACCTGGTGCGCGGCGACGCCCTGCCGCTTGAGCCGGGCATGTGCTTCAGCGATGAACCGGGAATCTATATTCGCGGCGAGTTCGGGGTACGCCTGGAAGACGACATGCATATCACAGAGAATGGCGCTCAATTGTTTACGCCGCAAAGCCCCGATCTGGAAAATCCGTTCGCGAAGGCGTAGCCCGGAACGTCTTCTCAATTAACCGTTTCCATAGAGATAACGGACGCTAAGGTCAATGGATATATAGACATAAAAGGGAGTCTCTGAAAATCACAAAGCGTGATATTCTAAAACCGCGTTAGAAATTGAACTGTTGGATTCTGCAAGCGCTTCTCTGCACCTGCTGAACACTCGATATTTCATTCCAGCGTCAAAAAAAATCAACATCAGGAAAATAAAAGCAATATGGAACAAGGAACTGTGAAGTGGTTCAATGCCGCTAAAGGCTTCGGCTTTATCTCCCGTCAGAATGGTGAAGATGTCTTCGTGCACTTCTCCGCCATCCAGAGCAACGGATATCGCAGCCTCGAAGAAGGCCAGGCAGTTGAGTTCACCGTAACCAAAGGTAAGAAGGGCTGACAGGCAGAGAACGTTCGCGCGCTGTAATTCATCAACAATTTCAAACAAAGGCGGCGCAAAGCCGCCTTTCTTTTTTCGCCCGGCGCGTCTCTGCGCCAGGCGGGACCTGGATTTCCCACGCCAGGACATCTCCATCCTTCTGCTCTCCATCCATTCCCTTCAAAATTCATAAACGGAGTTTCTCGGTGTGGAAACGTCTACGCCGTCATGTTGTGTGTGTTCAAGGTTGGATTGGCATGCGCTCTCTGTCGGACTGATATATCTTTCCTTGAGTCCTGCCGAAGAGCAAAGGGTGCAGGAGGGAGCACCCGCCACGTCGAATCCCTGATTGGCGGCTGTAATGAAAACGCTGATCGTCGCGATGCGCCTATTCCACTACATGGTGGGAATTACTGCGCCGCCGAAAGAGCGGGAAGTTCTTGTGCTCTTGATCTGGATCGGCACCGCAGCAGCGATCGTGATACTCGGGCTCGGCTGTGCGTGGTTCATTGTTCCGCGTGTGCTGCGGTGAAGGTGAGTGGCAGGCGCAGAACCACCGTAGGTTTGGCTCGCTCTTGCGCAAAGGTTCCGGTCTTGGCATCTCCGAGATCGAGTTGGCTGTTGGCGACGTAGTAGAACGCGTTCCCGGACACCGTCCCCTGGATCGGCCCCTCGTAGGCCGGATAATTCATCTCCAAAATATCAACGCTCGCGATCTTTTGTCCGGTCGGATCAAGCCGCAAATGCAGCACTCGCTCCGGCCGTACAGCGGGCGCAATCTGGACGGCGATAAATCCATCCGGCACGCGCGAGATGCCGTCTAGGCCAGCCAGCCACACGCCGGACGGGCGATCCAGATATCGGCGCTTCTTGGTTGCCATATCCATCGCCCACACTCCATCAGAAAAGTCAGCGACGTAGAGAGTCTTTCCATCGTCAGAAAACGCCAACCCTTGCGTGGAGCGAAACACATCAGTCGGAATGAATGTTTCGAGTTCTTTCCCATTGCGCGATAGCCGGTACACGGTTGCGCCGGCGGAATCGGAGACATACAGATTCCCGTCGTGATCGAGCGCCAGGGCATTCAGAAAGTGTTGCTTGCCGTCCGGAGCGAGCAGCGCCTTGCGCAGCAGTTTGCCACTCTTTAAATCGAAGGCGAACACGCCTGAGCGTCCTGAGTCTTCAGCCCGATAATCCGTCATGAAGGGAACCGCGGCTGTGCTCGCGAAGAGAATTCGTCGTGCAGGATCAATCAGCAGCGACGCTCCAGCCATGAACCCGTCCTGCCCCTGATGGATGAAATCGGAAACTTTCCCGTCCTTCGCGTGCCGGAGGATCTTTCTTTCTCTTACGCTCGCGATGTAGCTATCGCCCGTCTTCTGGTCCAACGCGACGCCGGTCGCAATCAGTCCAGGATCGGGAAGAGTAAATGCGGTGCTGCTGTGTACGATCGGCTTCCGCAATGCTGCAAGCTGCGACTCGAACTCTGACCATTCCGGAGTGTTGCGAATTTTCGAGAAGTCATCGTCCTTTTCGGCTCCCAGATCGAGCTTCCATGCCACGAGGTGATCGAGCAACCGGACCGCCTCTTTCCCGTTCCCCCGCAAAGCTTCGCCACAGGCAGCGTTGTAAACGTATCGTGGATTGTCCGGAGCAAGCTGCATAGCACGCTTTTCCAGCGAGAGAAATTGCGCGTAGTCCTTGGCTTGGTAAGCTTTGACCGCTTCCGCGTTGAGGGCCGCTGGGGTTTCGGAGGACTGCTGACAAAGCGCCAACAACGGAGTCAGCAGCAAAGCTGCAAGAGTTTTTCCAATAGCAGAGATTTTCACAGGCAGCACCTCACCCGAGTTTAGACGATGCGGGTGAGATTCTGTTTCGGTTCAATGAAACAAACCGGCGGACCACGGAAGGAGCCACCTTGAAATGGCCCGCCTGAATGTTTGAGCAGGATAGCGAACGGCAATGATCAGCCGAACGCCACCCTCCTCGCTTCGCGGGACGCGAACCCGTTGACCACTTGCGCCAAGGGCCGCCTTGACGGGCGGATCACCTGCGCAGCAAAACGTTCCATCTCTTCCAGTTGCGGGCTGAATTGAAGCAGCAGCAAGTCCACCCCGGCATCCTCAAATTCAGCGATTCGGTCAAAGACCTGCTCCGGCGTTCCCACCAGTTCGGAGCGCAGCCCGCGATTGGAGACGGAGTAATCTTCCAGTGAAACGCGCTGCTCCAACTGCGTATTGGCAAGCCATTGCTGATAGTTCTGGTACCCGGCCGCATTCTGCTTGACGTCGGTGATGCGGCGCAGCTCGGCCTGGGCATCTTCTTCCGAGTCGCGGACGATCGCGTACGCCGCGACACCAAACTGCGTCGGCGGCAGTCCCCAGCGTTCCCGTCGCGCGGAAAAGTCGCGAATCTTTTCACGGATCTTCTGCGGCGGGTCGCCGTGCATCACGTAGGCATCGCACTTTTGCGAGATGAGATTCTTGGCCGCTTCCGATTCACCGCCGGCGTAGATCACCGGACGCGGCTGCGAAACAGGTTTGGGCTGAAGCACCAGGTCTTGCACGCGATAGTATTTGCCCTCAAAGTTCACGTGATCGTGCTTCCAGGCGCGGTCCACAATGTCGAGCCACTCGGAGGTGCGAGCGTAGCGATCGTCATGCTGGTCAAACTGCACGCCGTATTTCTTCGCCTCTTCCGCCCACCAGGAAGAAACGACGTTCAAGGAGACGCGGCCGTTGCTGATGTGGTCAATGTTCGCGGCCTGTTTCGCCAGCAATGCAGGATTGTGGAACGTGGGCCGTACCGCAACCATCAGCTCCAGCCGATGCGTCACCGCGGCCAGAGCCGCGGCCGTGGACCACGCATCCAGCGACGGCGCTTCAGGACCTTTGATGTCGTTGAGGTTAAGCTCGGCAATGAGGGTCAGGTCGTAACCGATCTCTTCGCTTCGCCGCGCCAGCCGGCTGACATACGGCCAAGTGGCCTGCATCCGTTCGTCTTCCACATTGCGAAGCCAGCCGCCGAATACCGGGAGCCAATATCCGTATCGCATTACGCAGCCTCCTTTTCGAGGTAATCCGCCAGCTTCACGAAAGGATCGAAGCCGACCACCTTGAGGCCATCGGCCACGAAGTTTGAGAGCGCGTTGATGTCGTAGAAGTAAAGCTGGCCATCGCGGTCGTCGGTCATGTATTCCACTCCGCCGACCTCGATGCTCGCTGCCGTCATGATCCGCTCCACCGAATGAATAATGCTGTCGGGTGGCGTGTAGCCTTCCACGCGTAATCCGGTTTTAAGAGCGTCAACCGGGCAGGCTGCGCGTTGCAATTCCTGGCCGCCGGAGGTCCGGCAAATATCCGCGGGACAGAGGTCGAACGTCTCGCCGGTAAGGTGGACCTTGATGCCATAGAGGAATTTGCATCCCAGCACCTCCACGCGAACAATATGCCCATCGCGTGCCGGGATGAACTCCTGCACCAGGGCCGTATTGTCGAGACCAAGATCGAGCTGGTTTGCCGCCGCTGCTTCGGCAAGTTGCTCGCGGGTATTGAACTTAGTTACGCCGGCGCCGCTGCCGCCGATATTCGGCTTCACCACAATAGGGAAGCGCAGTCCCTTAGCTGCGGCCACCGCGTCGTCTGGGGAGTTGATCACGCGCGACTTGGGGTAGGGAAGTCCGAGCGATTCCAGCAACGAAAGCTGCAATGCCTTCGAGGTCTCATAACGAAATGCCTTCTGCCCGTTAATCACGCGCTTGCCGCGCTGTTCCAGATGCGCAAGGTAGTACTGGGTGTAGAAGATCCCCTGGCCGTGACCGCGCCGGTAGGCCGACGGGCTCATACGGTTGAACAGAAGCCGGTAGCCGGCCTCCCCGTTCAGATGGGCAGGGTCAAAGTGGTGCTGGGCCGCATTGATGCGCAGGAACGGAGTCTTGCGCCGTTCCAGCTCGGCAAACAACGGCTTGAACCAGTGTGGATGCTCGTAATAGATGGCAATGGGCTGCTTTCGGCCTGGCATTTCATCCTCACTCCAAGGACGCCGCCGAGTGAGCAACCCAAAAACAGGAAGGCCGCTCATCTCGAATCTGAGCGGCCTGGCTTTCCTAAACTTGCTTAAAACTTTTGATTCAGGAAGTCGTGCGCAACCCCGGCCGCTCGCCCGGACAGATACAACAACACATGCACATGGCCATGTTGGCGAGAAGCGGATTGGCGCTGAACTGATGCACTTGAATCGAACTAAAGCTTACACCTGAGCCAGGTATTGGTCAAACAGCTTTTTAAGTGCGTATTGCAAAGCATGATAATTTGGGATTACCCAATCCAATGACTACCAAGATTTCATCGAGCCTGATCCTTTTTCTTTTGATCGCCGCTTCTCTTGTCCCAGCCCAAGGTCATCCAAAACGCCAAACGAGCACTGCCTTGCCGATAGCGATCACGCCTGGAGTTTCCCGCGCGCTGGCGCGCTCGCGGGCGGCTCGCATCGTAGGCATTCGGTACGAGTTGGAGTACACGCTGACTCCTCACGCGCAGAGCGCGCCCGGACACGAAGAGCTCATGTTCAAGGTGACTACGCCGGGCCCTCTGCTGCTGGATTTTCGCGAAGGCACGATCAGCAAGATCTTGTTAAATGGAAAGGAAATTCCGGCGAAGATTGAAAACGGCCATGTTGTGTTGCCGGCTGAGTTGCTCAAGATCTCGCCCAATGCTGCTGCGAAGGTGAAGAAGCCCACAATTCTCACGGACAACCTCGGTCGTCCAATCCGCCCCGACGCAGTCGTCGGCGGAATTGAAGCGCTTCCGCAGTTTGGCCCAGAGAAGGACGATAATGATGTTCAAATTGATTTCACCGCGCCGATTGCCGCCGCCGGCAAAGCGCTGACCCGCTTCGAAGACAAGGACGATGGCAGCGAGTACATCTACACGCTGTTCGTTCCCATGGACGCCAGCATGGCTTTCCCGTGCTTCGACCAGCCGGATCTCAAGGCCAAATTCAAGCTCACGGTTACCGCGCCGGAAGACTGGGTTGTAGTCTCGAACATGCTGTCGGGCGGAACTTCTTCGATCCGTCCAGGGATCCGGCAGACGCAGTTCGAACAAACTGCGCCGATCAGCACTTATCTTTTCGCTTTTGCCGCCGGCCCGTTTTTCAGAATCAACGGCGACCTTGACGCGGGAGTTCCGAACATCTATGTCCGCGAGTCGCAAGCTAAACGCGCCCAACAGGAAGCTGCGGAAGTTCAGGACATCACAGCCAAAGGCGCGAAGTATCTGGCCGACTATTTTGATCAACCATTTCCCTTCGACAAGTACGAACTGGTCCTGATTCCCGGTTTCGCCTACGGCGGAATGGAGCACGCCGGAGCGACTTTCCTGCGGGAAGAATCGGTCCTGTTCCGCACCGCGCCCACGCACAGCGACCACATCAATCGCGATCTGCTGCTGTTGCATGAACTCACGCATCAGTGGTTTGGCGATGAGGTCACCATGCGCTGGTTCGACGACCTCTGGCTGAAAGAGGGCTTCGCGCAATACATGGCCTACCAAACCCTGGCCGGCCTCAAGCCCGAGGAGCACATATGGAAGCGCTTCTATCAGCAGATAAAGCCCGCAGCCTATGCCATTGACGGCACGCGCGGAACCACGCCCATCTACCAGGACATCGCGAATTTGAAAGACGCCAAGTCCGCTTATGGCGCCATTGTTTATTCCAAAGCCCCAGGCGTAATGCGGCAGCTTGCCTTCGTGATTGGAGAAGACAAATTTCAAGAAGGCTTGCAGCAATACCTGAAAGATCACGCCTTCGCCAACGCGGAATGGAGCGATCTGGTACACGCGCTGGAGAAAGCTTCCGGCAAGTCTCTGCAGGCCTGGGCCGATGCCTACATCCGGCGGCGCGGCATGCCCCAAGTGGATGTGGACTGGAGTTGCAGCGCGCAGGGAACCATCAATCATTTCGCGCTGCACCAGCATAATGTCCTGAATGAAGGCGGCCTGTGGCCCGTTGCCACAGAGATTCTGCTGAGCTCTCCGCAAGGGAAGCAGGAGCGCATCAAAGCCCAGTTTGATACCGCGACTACAAACGTAAAAGAAGCAGTCGGGAAGCCTTGTCCGGAGTGGGTCTTTGCCAACGATAGGGATTACGCTTACGGCCGTTTTCTTCTTGACGCGCGCAGTCGCAGGGCTGTCATCGCGCAGCTTGGCGGCATCAGCGACGTGTTTGAACGCACGCTGCTTTGGGGTTCATTGTGGGAGTCCGTGCGCGAAGCGCAAATGGACCCAAAGGAGTACGTTGAACTCTCCCTGAAGCTGCTGCCCCAGGAAAAAGACGAAACGCTGGCGCAGAATGCGATCGGCCACATGGTGACGGCGCTGCACCGGTATGTCACTCCTCAAGTACGAACTCAACTCGCTCCCAAGGCCGAGGCGCTGGCCTATGACCAGATGCTGCACGCTCCAGAGCAGGACATGCGGATCATCTGGTTTCGCGGGCTGCGCTCGGTGGCGGAAACACCGCGAGGCAGAGGCTATTTGAAGGACCTTCTCAGCGGGAAACTCAGCATCCCCGGAGTGGAACTGCGGCAACTTGACCGCTGGAACATTGTCACTTCGCTGATCGGGCTTAATGATCCTGATGCCGCGGCGGTGCTTGCGGCAGAAGAGAAGCGCGACCCTTCAGGCGAAGGCCGCAAGTATGCCTATATGGCCCAGGCCGCCGCCCCCCAGAAGACCACCAAGCAGAAATACTTCAGCGAATACTTGCATGACGCCTCTTTGCCGGAAGATTGGGTGGAGCAGAGTCTTGCTCCGTTCAATTACTGGAACCAGTCGCAGTTGACGCTGACGTATCTCAAGCCAGCTCTGAATGCACTTCCGCAGGTCAAGCGTAATCGCAAAATTTTCTTCATGCTCGCTTGGCTCAACGCCTTCATTGATGGACAGCAATCTGCGCAGGCGCAAGCTGAAGTCCGCAATTTTCTGAAAACGCGCCCGCTTGATAAGGACCTTCGACTCAAAATTCTGGAAGTTTCGGACGAACTCGACCGCACGGTAAAGATTCATGCCAGATACGGCGCAGGGCAGGCGACGCATGTCCATGCCAAGCAGGCGGCGTCCACTACTGCCGCCGTACACTAAAAAGTTTACGAGTGTGAACCGGCGCGGCTGTTCATCTGAGTTAACCAAAGGTGAACTACCCGTTTTTACTCTCTTTTGAACTGCACAGGGTCAAATTGCGAGGGGTATAATTTAGATTTGCATGCCTAAGTACTCCATCATCGTTCCTTTTCATAATGAGCAGGAGAGCGTGACCTCTCTTTACGACCGCCTCAAGGCCGTCATGGAAGCCACGGGAGAAACCTTCGAGTTGGTGTTCGTTGATGACGGCAGCATGGACCGCACCTATAAACTGCTGCGCGAGATCGTGACTATTGATAGCCGGGTGGTGGTGGTAAAGCTGCGGCGCAACTTTGGCCAGACCTCCGCTCTCGCTGCCGGTTTTGCTCATGCACAGGGCGAGTACCTGATCGCCATGGATGGCGACTTGCAGCACGATCCCGAGGACATCCCGCAGTTCATTGAGATGCTCGAACAGGGCTACGATCTGGTGAGTGGCTGGCGCAAAGAGCGAGTGGATAACTTTGTCATGCGCCGCATTCCTTCACGCATCGCGAACTGGACCATGGCCAAGCTGAGCGGCGTGGACATTCACGATTTCGGCACGACCTTCAAAGCCTACCGGCGCGAGATCATTCAGCAATTACCGTTATATGGCGAATTGCACCGGTTCATTCCGGCGCTGGCATCATGGTATGGAGCTTCGATTTGTGAGATTCCCATCAAAAATATCGTGCGGCCCAAAGGGGCTTCGCATTATGGGATCTCGCGCACCTTCCGAGTTTTCTTTGATCTGATCACGATTCGCTTTCTGCTCAAATATATGTATCGTCCGCTGCACCTTTTTGGCAGTGTGGGAATGCTGTCTTTATTCAGCGGATTGGGCATTGCGCTGTGGCTGATGCTCTCCAAAGTGCTGTGGCATGTGGGAGTGATGGGCCAGCATGGGCCGTTGCTGGTTTTTGCCGCGGTGATGATCGTGTTTGGAGGCCAGATGCTCGCGCTGGGCCTGCTGGGAGATTTGCAGGTACGCAATTTCCAGGAACCCTCGCGACGCGTGCCCTATACCGTGGCGCACGTGCTTCGGTCGCAAAGCCAGGAGCAGGCCGTCAACGAATAGCATCCAAGAGACCAGTTAGAAAAAGATTATGAGCGCAGGACTGACTACGCAGACTGAATTGCGGCTAGCCAAGAGAATGGCCCGCTTGGGAACTGAAACCGCATTTGAAACCCTCGCCAAAGCGCGCGCCCTGGAAGCGCAAGGCAAAGAAATCGTCCATCTGGAAATTGGCGAACCGGATTTCGATACTCCGGCCAATGTGATTGATGCCGGCGTCAAAGCCATGCGCGGCGGCTGGACGCACTATACGCCTTCCGCCGGCTTGCCCGATCTCCGCGAAGCCATTGCCGAAGACGTGAGCCGCTCGCGCAAAGTGAAGGTTGCGCCGGAAGAAGTCGTTGTTGTTCCCGGTGGCAAGCCAACTATTTACTTCACTTTCACGGCGTTGGTTGAAGAAGGGGATGAAGTCATCTATCCCAACCCTGGCTTCCCGATTTATGAATCCCTCATCAACTTCACCGGCGCCAAACCGGTGCCGCTTCATCTACGGGAAGAAAATGAATTCCGGCTCGACATAAACGAGTTGGCCGACAAGATCACAGATCGCACCAAACTGATCGTCATCAACTCTCCGCATAATCCCACCGGCGGTGTGCTTACGGAGCAGGACATCCGCGACATTGCCGCCGCAATTGGCGATCGCGATGTCATGGTGCTCTCAGACGAGATTTATAGCCGCCTGATTTTTGAAGGCCAGCATCACTCGCTGATGTCGCTGGACGGCTGGAAAGATCGCGTCATCATGCTGGATGGCTTTTCCAAGACGTTTGCCATGACCGGCTGGCGTCTCGGCTACGGCGTGATGCGCAAGGACTTGGCAGCATACTTCGGACGGCTGATGACCAACGTCAATTCATGCAGCGCGGGATTCACCCAGGTTGCGGGAATCGAGGCCGTGCGGGGCGACCAGTCGTCCGTCACTCACATGTGCCAGCAGTTTAAGCTGCGGCGCGACCGCTTTATCGCGGGTCTCAACAAAATTTCTGGCTTTTCGTGCCGGCTGCCGCACGGAGCTTTTTACGCTTTCCCCAACATCAGCAGAACAGGCTGGACCTCCAAGAAGCTGGCCGAAGCTCTGTTGGAGCAGGCGGGCGTGGCATGTCTTTCCGGGGCGGCTTTTGGGCAATACGGCGAAGGATATCTGAGGTTCAGCATTGCCAATTCTCTGGAGAACCTGGAAAAAGCATTGCAGCGGATTGAAGCCTGGACGAAGAAGAATCTCTAATCTTTGCCGCTGATTTCCGGCAGATAAACGCTGATCAGAGCGAGCTTCGTCAATTTTTTACAGCAGGATTTGTTCGGGTCGCTACGATGAACTCCTCTGACCAGAGTTGGCTTTATCTGCGATCACCTGCGCAAATCTGCGGCAATTGTTCATTATGAAAAAAGAAAAGGTCCGCGTCTTTGCTACCTGCCATATTGGCGATCCTGCTGAACAGAAACTGCGAGACCAAGGCTACCAACTTGAGGTCTATCCCAACCCCGAGCCTCCCCCCAAGAGCCTGATTGTCGAAAAAGTCCGCAGCGGCGTTGACGGGCTTATCACCACCCTGCGCGACAAGATTGATGCGGAAGTCTTTGAAGCCGGCAAGGGCACGCTCAAAGTGGTGGCGCAGATTGCTGTCGGGTTCGATAACATCAACCGCACCGACGCCAATCGCTACAAGATTCCGTTTACTCATACTGCTGATGTATTGACCGAAGCCACCGCGGAGTTTGCGTTTTTCATGCTGGGCGCAGTGACGCGCCGGCTATGGGACAGCGAGAAGATGGTGCGGGAGCAGAAGTGGGGATCCTGGCACCCGTATCTGCCGTTTCTCGGCGACGAAGTCACAGGCAAGAGCATCGCAGTGATCGGGACCGGCCGCATTGGTCAGGCGATGATCAAGAAATGTACGGGATTTGACATGAACATCCTGTGCTATGACCCTGTGTTCCAGGACCAGAAGATGATTTCAGCGATCCAGCAGGTGATGGATCTGCGCCACCAGCTTCGCTTCACCAAAGACAAGAACTGGATCCGCTATGTGGACCTGCAACAGGCGTTGAGCCAGGCCGACTTCATCAGCATTCACGTTCCACTGGTGCGCGAGGGCGAGTCAGGCACGCCAACCTTTCATCTCATTAATGAGAAAACGTTGCGTTCGATGAGAAAAGACGCCTATCTCATCAACACCTCGCGCGGCCCGGTGGTGGACGAAGAAGCCCTGGCGCGGGCTCTCAAAGAACGCTGGATCGCAGGCGCGGCCCTCGATGTGTTTGAGCGCGAGCCGTTGCCTGCGGATTCGCCTCTGCTTGACTCGGCTCTCGAAGACCGCTGCCGCGTCTTTCACCACTTTGCCAGCGGAGCAACCATTACGCGGCTTTCGGCCGATCCGGAAAAAGGAATGGCCGGCCGTTGCGTTCAGGGTTTGATGGATGTTCTGGAAAATAACTATGGCGGCGACGTTGCCCGCATGCCTTACGTGGTGAACAAGGAAGCCTTCAAATAAGAAATCTGGGGCTGGCAGTTACATTCCGGCGCTCTTACGCTTCTTCGTGCTCTTCACGTCCAATTCGTTCACAACCTGCTGCACGTTAGGCACGTTGGCGGCAAGTTTCTCCACCTCTTCGCGCAGAGTCAGACTGTCAACCTTTCCTTTAAGAGTAAGCACCCCATTCTTAGCGTCATACTGGATGTGCTGCTTCTCCAGACGATTGGCGATGATGACAGCCTTGAAGTCCTTCTGAATTGCATCGTCCACGTTAGCGTCAATCTTTCGCGCCGCGTTCTCCACGCCTTCAGGACGGATGCCGATCTCATTCGAGACCACATATCCCGCTGACGCGCCTTTGGCTACGTCCTCAGCGCGGTCTTTTTCTTCCTGAGATTTCACGTCCCCTTTCAACGTGACAAGCTGCTTGTCAGTGTTCGTATCCACAGACAGGTTCTTGAAGCCAGCATTGTTGAGCGCTTTTGACACCTGATCTTTCACGTCAGGCGTGCTGGCCTTATTGGTAGAACAGCCCAGACAGAATGCCAGCAGGAGAGAAGAGAACAGCACCGCAATGCGGTTTACACGCATACAACCCCCAATGAATCTTCAACAGCTTTGATGCGGCGGAGAACAGAGAAGAGGCTTAACGCGTGGAAACAACCGGCGCAAGCGCCATGGAGCGGAAGATTCGCGCGCCGTCGGAAGAGCCGAGCAGAGACTCGCTCGAGCGATCAGGATGAGGCATCATGCCCAGCACGTTGCGTCCTTCATTGCAGATGCCGGCGATATTGTCGAGCGAGCCGTTAGGGTTGGCTTCCGGCGTGATCTGTCCCTCAGGCGTGCAGTAGCGGAAGAGGATGCGATTCTGGCGGCGCAGCGATTCCAGAGTCCCGGGATCGCAGTAGTAGTTGCCTTCCATGTGGCCGATAGGAATCCGCAGGACTTCTCCCGGTTTGCAGGCATTGGTGAACGGCGTGTCGGCATTCTCGACCCGCAGATTTACGTACTTGCAGATGTACTTGAGTCCCGCATTGCGCAGAAGAGCTCCGGGAAGCAGCCCGGCCTCGCAGAGTATCTGGAAACCATTGCAGATGCCGATCACCAGCCCGCCTGAGGCGGCAAATTTGCGCACTTGATCCATGATCGGCGCAAATCGCGCAATCGCGCCGGTGCGAAGATAGTCGCCGTAGGCGAAGCCACCGGGAACGACAATGGCGTCACAATTTTCAAGGTCATGCGATTCGTGCCATAGCATCGTGGCTTGTTGTCCGGTGGCGGTGATGGCTGCATGGTAGCTGTCATGATCGCAGTTGGAGCCGGGGAAAACGATGACGCCGAATTTCATGAGTTCATTGTAGCAACGGCGGCAGCGAACAAAGCAATCAGCACTCAGCAGTCAGCATTCAGTGCTTTCTCTTCCTCGTGGGAGATCATCGGGTTGGCAGTCGTAGCGTTTGGTCTGACGCGTGATCCGCGGTTCAGACGTGAGCGGGAGTAGATGAGCCCGAGAGCCAGCACGGAATAGAACACAACTGCACCGCCCCCAACCTTCTGAAGCCGAGGAAAGAACACTCCGAGAGCACCACAGGCAAATCCATAAGTGAAATTTGCTCCCAAAGCGACAAGAACGGATAGCACAACGTACAGGAGGAGCCGCATTAACATAGCCTCCGTCGTCCAGCAGCGCAGAGCATACCACGCGGGGGTGCTCCCGACGCAGAGTAAACTGAGGTGTTGATGGACTGGAGATCCCACGCTCGCACCACCGGCTCGGCGCTGAGGAACTGGTTCATTGCCCAATGCCAGGACTCGCTCGCAGTGGGGCTAATGTGGCTGGTCGGATTGTTGATTATCGGCATTCCCTGGGCGCCACTGTGGGCGGTGCTGGCGGGCTTGCTTCAGTTCATTCCGAATTTCGGTGTCATGATTTCAGTGATCGGTCCTGCCCTCACGGGCGCCATCAGCTCGGACCACATGAAGTTTTTCTATGTGCTGATCTTGTTCGCGGTCATCATGGTGACAGATGGACTTTTCCTTCAGCCTTACCTGATGAAGCGGACGGCTAAAGTGCCATTCTGGATCGCGCTGACCGCGCCGATTGTTCTGGGAATTCTCATTCCGTTCTGGGGAGTGCTGCTGTCGCCGCCGCTTCTGGCTGTGGTGTTTGCCTTCAAATCGCGAGCCGCCGCTAGGCCGGTGACGAAACCGTAAATATCCGGGTCGCGTGCTATAATCTACTTTGTTTTCATGCGCTTGTTAGCGACTGCCGCGTCTCCTGCGGGCTGCCTAAATCTTTGATTTTTCGAGGTTATCCACATGTCCGGCCATTCAAAGTGGGCCACAATCAAACACAAAAAGGGCGCGCTGGACGCCAAGCGCGGCAAGATTTTTACCCGTCTCATCAAGGAAATCGCCATGGCCGCCAAGAGCGGCGGGGGCGATCCTGAAGGCAATCCGCGCCTGCGTACAGCGATTGCTGCCGCCAAGGCGGAGAATATGCCGGCAGACAACATCAAGCGCGCCGTCCAGCGCGGAACCGGTGAGTTGCCTGGAGCGACCTATGAGGAAATCACGTTTGAAGGCTATGGTCCCGGCGGTGTGGCGCTCCTAGTGGACGTAACCACCGACAATCGCAATCGCACGGTCAGCGAGATCCGCCATATGTTCACCAAGGGCGGCGGCAACCTGGGTGAATCCGGCTCTGTGGCCTGGATGTTCCACAAAAAGGGTTCGATTGTTGTTCCCAAGAGCGCAGCCAAAGAAGACGACCTGATGAATCTGCTGCTCGAAAACGGCGGCGAAGACCTCAACGACGACGGAGAGAGCTGGGAACTCATTACTGATCCCGGCGCCTATGAAGGGGTGCTTGACGCGGTTAAAAAGGCCGGCTTCGAAGTCGCTCATTCAGAACTGGGCATGGTTCCGCAGAACTACATCAAGCTGGAAGGACCGGCGGCCAACCAGATGATCCGACTGTTGGAAGCGATTGAAGACCACGACGACGTGCAGAACGTGTTTTCGAATTTTGATGTAGACCAGAAGCAGCTTGAAGAAGTTGCCGGGTAAACTATACCAATCCTTTGCAGGCGGCTTGCGGGCCGCCTTTTCGTTTTGCCGCTGAAGCTGATAGGCTCACCTGCGTCTGTTCACGAACACAATGAAGCTGTTTTATCAATTGCCTT
>JAICYU010000129.1 GCA_025934025.1 Terriglobales bacterium | reverse complement strand
TCATTCTCCGGGCCGGGGTTCTTTGGCGCGCAGATTTATGCCATCGGCAATAACCTGCTGACCGGCGGCAGCGGCAGCGTGGTCCTGTTCAACACTCTGGGCGCGGGACCGGACGGCGCTGGTTTTACCGTGTGGGCTGCTCAATCTCCGGGGAATCAGTTCGATACCGACAACGGCGGCACAGAGTTTTTCCTCAGCTCCAATGCGGTGTTCTCAGATGATGGCACAAGCAAAACCATCCTGCTGTGGTCTATGTTGAACACTTCTTCACTCAACACTGCCTCACCAGCGCCAACCCTGAATGTGTCCACTGTGACGGTAGATACGTATGCGGTCCCGGGATTGGCGAAACAACCAGCTGGAAATCGGCCACTCTCGCAGTGCATCGCCGATCTTGTGATCCTCCCGAATTGCAACACAGCCATTGCCGGTATTGCCAGCCACAACAATGCAACTTTTGGTCCACCCAATGGCGGGCTGAATGCGAACGACTCGCGCATGCAGCAGGTCTCATTCGCAAACGGCAAGCTCTGGGGCGCTCTGGACACGGCAGTGAACGTCGGCGGTCAGAACCGTGCCGGCATTGCCTTCTTTGTACTTAATCCGAACTCAAAGAAGCTCGTTGTGCAAGGACAGGCTGGCGTAGCAGGCGCGGACCTCACGTATCCTGCTATCGGCGTGACCCCGAGCGGACGAGGCGTGATTGCCTTTACCTTCACCGGCGACAGCCAGTTCCCAAGCGCCGCTTTGGCAGGATTGGATGCTCTAGCTGGAATGGGCCCCATTCAGGTTGCCGCCCAGGGCGCAGGCCCGTGGGATGGTTTCACCTCATACCGGATTTTCGGCAGTGGTCGCCCACGCTGGGGAGATTACGGAGCAGCCGCAGTTGACGGGAACGACATCTGGGTGGCATCAGAGTACGTAGCCCAGACCTGCACCTACGCTCAATATCTGATTGCGCCGGCAGGCCAGTGCGTGGATACGAATGGCATTGGCACGCGCGCCGCGCTGGGCAACTGGTCAACCCATATCAGCAGAGTTGCGCCGTAGAGTTGAAAGTCCTTCTGTTTTCGGCCGGAAGAAATTCCGGCCGATTTTTTCGCCTGCCGAGATTTATTTCCGAAATTCCCACTGAAAGAATGAGATGGAACCTGCTGTTCACTGTTACGCATTCAAGCCGTTCGGTCAGGACTAGGCCAGCCGCTATAATCAAGGGTTTACGGCGCTTCGCGGAGCGCAGAAGAGCTGACTGGCAATGATTCAAACGCTATTTGGAACTCCTGAACCCACATTCGCGGAAAAGATGAAGAAGGCGGTCACGCGCACGCGCGAGAACCTGAGCGAGCGCATTGACGAGGTGATGGCCTTCACCAAAGAAATTGACCGCAGCACGCTCGACGACCTGGAAGCCATTCTCATCGGGGCCGATTTGGGGACGAGCACGACCGACGAAATCCTGAGCAAGCTGCGGGAGAGAGCTGACCGCAAGCAGATCAAGAACACCGGCGAGTTGAAGGGGCTGATCAAGGAACAGCTTCTGGAAATTCTGAAGTCAACTCCACAGAAGTCAGAAAAACCACTGAAAGGTGAGCCGGAAGTGGTAATGGTGGTCGGCGTCAACGGAACCGGAAAAACCACCACCATCGGCAAGCTGGCGCACGCGTTGCGCAGCGACGGAAAAACCGTGCTGTTGTGCGCGGCGGATACGTTTCGCGCTGCGGCGATTGAGCAACTTGAGATATGGGGGTCGCGCACAGGAGTTGAGGTGATCAAGACCAAACCCGGCGGCGATCCGGCGGCGGTGTTGTTCGATGCCTTGAATGCAGCCAAGGCGCGCCATACCGACAGCGTGATTGTGGACACTGCGGGCCGTCTGCACACCAAAGCCAACCTGATGACGGAACTGGAAAAAATGAAGCGCACGGCGCATCGCGTGATTCCCGGCGCGCCGCACGAAGTGCTGCTGGTGATGGATGCCACGACCGGACAGAATGGCTTGCAACAGGCGCGGCTGTTTACTGAGTCGGCGGGAGTAACAGGAATCGTGCTCACCAAACTCGACGGCACTGCAAAAGGCGGCGTGGTGGTTGCGATTTCTCGCGAGCTCGGTTTGCCGGTGCGCTATGTGGGCGTGGGGGAGAAGGCAAATGATCTGCTGCCATTTAATCCTGAAAGCTTCGTGGCTTCGATGTTTGAGACGGAAGGAGCTGCGGCCTAGGAAGGAACACCTCACCGCTGATCAACGCGGATCCACAGCAAGCCGGGACAGGTGAACGCGGATCGTGAATTTCTCTGCTCAAGACGAACAGTTCATGCGGCGGGCGCTGGAGTTGGCGCGCGAAGGAACAGCGCTGGCCTCGCCGAATCCACGCGTGGGGGCGGTTGTGGTGAGCAGCGATGGACAAATCGCAGGCGAAGGATTCCACATTTACGAAGGTCCGAAGCACGCTGAGGTACTGGCTCTAGAGCAGGCAGACGAGAAGTCCCGAGGCGGAACGCTGTATCTGAACTTGGAGCCGTGCTGCCATCAGGGACGAACCAAGCCATGTGCGGATGCAGTGATCACTGCGGGCATTCGGCGAGTGGTGGCCGCAATGGCTGACCCGAATCCGCTAGTTGCGGGACAGGGATTTGAAAGACTGCGGACTGCGGGAATCACGGTGGATGCGGGACTCTTGGAAGGTGAGGCGCGCAAGCTGAACGAAGCATTTGCGCGTTATATCGTGAGCAAGCGTCCGCTGGTGACATTGAAGTCGGGCATGACATTGGATGGCAAGATCGCGCCACCGCCGGGAGAGTCAGTGAATCCTTCTGCGATGGGCGCCGGTGGAGCCACAGGAGGCTGGATTACCAGCGAAGAAGCGAGGCGACATGTGCAGGAGTTGCGGCATGAGTCAGACGCGATCATGGTGGGGGTGGGCACGATCATTGCTGACGATCCTTTGCTCACAGACCGGACGGGACAGAAGCGAAGAAGGCCCCTGGTGCGCGTGATCCTGGATTCGCGTCTGCGATTGCCGCTGGAGTCGCAGCTGGTGAAGACGGCGAAGGAAGACGTGCTGGTGTTCTGCTCGTTTGCCGAAGAAAAGAAACGCAGCGAGTTGGAGGCGCGCGGGATTCGCGTGGAGCAGATCGCGCTGGGAGCAAGCGACGGTCGTCCTGATCTGGAACTTATTATGCGCAGACTGGGTGGACTGGAGATCACCAGCGTCCTGATTGAAGGCGGCGCGCTGGTGAACTGGGCGGCGCTGGCGGCGGGAATTGTGGATAAAGTTTTCTTCTATTACGCGCCAAAAATTCTGGCCGGCACGGGTGCGGTTCCGTTTGCCACGGGCGCGGGCTTTCGGCGTATGAGCGAAGCGGCTGCGGTGAAGAATGTAACGCTGCATCGCTTCGGAGAAGACTTCGCGGTGGAAGGCTACATTCGCGATCCTTATGCACCCCTGGAGATTGCAGGCTGATGTTCACCGGACTCGTGCAGGAGACAGGAAAGATCGAGGCGGTGCGAGCGACGCCGCGCGGAACGCGTCTCAGCGTCGCCGCAAAGGGGATTTCGCGTGAGTTAAAGAAGGGCGATAGCGTGGCCGTGAGCGGAGTCTGCCTGACGGCGGTTGAGATCGCGCGCGGTCGCTTTTCTGCCGACTTGGCGCAGGAAACTCTGCGAAGGACGTCCCTGGAAAAGCTGCGCAAGGGATCGCTGGTGAACCTGGAGCTTCCAGCGCGTCCGCGGGATCGGTTGGGAGGACACATAGTCCAAGGTCATGTGGATGGGACAGGAGAATTAGTTAGTTTGCAGAAAGTGCCAGGTGGTGATGACTGGAGACTGACTGCGACAATTCCTCGGGAGCTCTGCAAGTATGTAGTGCCGCAAGGCTCGATTACGCTTGAAGGTATTAGCTTGACCGTCGCACAGATCGAAGGAACGAAGCTGGAGATCGCGATTATCCCGCATACTTATGAAGCTACAAGCCTGAAAACAGTGCGGCCCGGAGATCTGCTGAACATTGAAGTTGATGTCTTGGCCAAATATGTGGAGAGATTGACTCAGCGGGAGTCCGCGCCACGATTGAGCGTGGAAATGTTGATGCGGCGTGGGTTCTAAGAAAATCAGCACAGTCAGGTTCGACTGTGCTGACGATGAGAGGGTATTCCAGTCTTTGGTTCAATCCTGGTGATCTGCCGGAGGCCGGTTAGCTATCGCCGGCAGAACGTTACCACTCAACAAACTTCGTGCCCTTCAAAATCCAACACGCGTAAGAACCACGTAAAGCACCGCCACCGCAAAAGCCGCTGCAATCCGCAACGCGCCGCCAAAATCTCGAGAACTGCTATCCGTCATATGTCCCCCAGTCGGAAACCGCTGCCCGGTCAAACTGCACGTTCTAAGGGGGAGAGCTACAGCCTCCGTGCGCAGTAGAGTGGAGCAAGAAAGCTTGTTCCACCACAGGCATAATCCCGCCCACGGGGTGAGAAGCAAATTAGAGCTGCATTAATCTTCCTAATTAAGAATCAGCTTATGACGAGAAGGTGCTAGCAAGTGGTTTTCGCATGGCAGTCATAGTCAAGTGTCACGCTCGTAACGCGACACGTTCGAGCCAGGAAGCATGCAGGCCGGCAGGAGAGGTGCCGGTCACGCATGAAATCGTGCGGGTGCGTGCAAGAAAAGCATGCAATAAGTAGCTTTCTTAGATTTTTTAATTACCTTTTAATTACTTTCCAACCGGCCCAAATCAGACTGCAAAGGAAACGACGGGTGGCTTGCTATCCGGGCCCATCAGATTTGTTCCCAGACAGCAACCACGAAAACTAAGACTCTGAGCGCCGGCTGTCGGCGCAGATCAGGTAACTGAAAGCCGCTAGGAAGCATTCCGGAGTCGTTGATGTGAGCTTCCCAACGGCGGCGCCAGCGAGCGCGCACAGTGCCGAATCCGGCGTGTGTTCTGATTACCGGTCCCAGGAGCAAGCAAGGAGCGTGGCAAACATGTGGTATCAGAAATCACTTCGGAAATTGGCCCTGCTGGCGATAGCGTCCTACACGCTGTTCACGCTGGGCTGTGGATCTAACGGGCCTAATCTGGCCAAGAACAGCCCCGGCAACACCAGTGCGACCCCCGGGTCCAGCGGCGCCGGCAAGACACCGGGCAGCGGAGGCTCTGGGAACGGAAGCAATTCCGGAAACAACGGCGGTGATGGAGCCGGCAACGGCGGTGACGACCAGGGCGGAAACGGCGGCTCGGGCCGCGGTCCCGGTGGAAAAGGACACGGCGGAAATGGCGGGGACGATGGGCAGAACGGCGAGCGCAAGCTGGCTTCTCTGAAGACCATCAACGTTCCCGGACCTACCGCAGCCGAACTCAGCGACGTGGTGCTCGACAAGCAAGCCGCAATCGTCCTGGGCAAAGCGCTTTTCTGGGACATGCAGGCTGGCAGCGATGGCAAGACTGCCTGCGCTTCCTGCCACTCTGACGCGGGCGCCGACAATCGCTGGGTGAATCAATTCAACCCCGGCTTCAATCGCGTGGACGCCAACAACGCTTCAGCACCTGATTCTCAGACCTTCCAGGCCCCGATCACTGCGAACTACACGCTCACGGCATCGGATTTCCCGCTGCACAAGCTCTCGAACATCGCCAGCTCCGGCTCGGCCGTGCTGTCGGACAACAAGAATGTCGTCGGCTCTGCTGGCGTGTTCCATTTCACCTTTAATGACGATATTCTCGGCCAGGGCGCGGAAGATGAGACCTCCGTTCCTGACGCCATCTTCAGCATTCCTGACGGCCAGGGCGGCAGCATCAACACTCGCCGCGTAACGCCACGCAACGCGCCTGCTGTGATCAACGCGGTCTTCAACTATCGCAACTTCTGGGACGGCCGCGCGCAGCGCACATTTAACGGCGTGAATCCCTTCGGCGCAGGCGATGCTAATGCCTTCCTGCTCCAAGTGGACTCTTCCGCTGCCAATGGCTTCAGCCAGACTCAGCTCCGGCTCTCCAATTCGGCGCTGGCTTCGCAATCCGTCGGACCTCCGGGCGCAGACGTTGAAATGTCTGCCACCGGCCGGCCGTTCATCAAAATCGGCAAGAAGATGCTCTCCATCACCACTCCTCTTGCGCTTCAGGACGTTGCGCTCGATGACAGCGTACTTGGCTCCATCAGCGCCGCTCCCAACAAGGGACTCACTCAGTCCTACGCCACCCTGGTGCAGGCTGCGTTCCAGCCCAAGTGGTGGAATTCTGATGCAGTGGTTGATGCCTCCGGTAACTTTCTGCACACCGGCACACCGCAGAACACCAACGAGTACAGCCTGATGGAATTTAACTTCTCGATGTTCTGGGGAGTAGCCATTGAGGAGTACGAAGCCACTCTGGTCTCTGACAATTCGCGCTTTGACCAGTTCATGGAAGGCAACCGCACCGCGCTCACCTCGCTTGAGCAGCGCGGCATGGACCGCTTCACCGGCAAGGGCGGATGCGCCAATTGCCACAGCGGAGCCGAGTTCACTGACGCTGCCATCTCTAACGTTGCCAGCCGCGGCGTGGTCGAGCAGCTCGAAAACGGCCAGTGGCACGATGTCGGCTTCCACAACATCGGCGTGCGTCCTACCACTGACGATCTCGGCGTGGGCGCAGGCGATCCCGCCGGCATCTCATCTCTCTCGATTGCCGAACTGGCCTCGCAAGGGCTGGTCAGCGGCACAGCAGTTCCGGCCGGCGCTTCGGTTTCTGTCCGCGGCGCGTTCAAGACTCCGGGACTTCGCAACATTGAGTTGACCGCTCCTTACTTCAACAACGGCGGCCAGGCCACGCTCGCGCAGCTCGTGGACTTCTACAGCCGCGGCGGGGACTTCCCTTCCGCAGACGTAGATCCTCAGCTCAAGCGCGCCGGCTTCTCCGCTGACGACAAAGCTGCAGTGGTCGCTTTCCTCAAGTCTCTGACGGACGAACGTGTCCGTGCTCAGAGCGCGCCCTTCGACCATCCGTCGCTCGTCCTCGGCAACGGGTTGGCGCTGGTGGATGGCGTGATGCAGGAACAGACCATCACTCTCCCCGCAACGGGAGCCAGTGGCGGCGCGGCGCTGCCCAAGTTCTGTCAGAACATCGGAGCTGGCTGCGATTAACTGATTCCAAGAAAGACCCTGTACCATGTGTTTCTCCACGGCCGCTCTCCACAAGAGAGCGGCTTTTTTGTACGTAGGTAGTTGGTACTCGGCTCTTGGCTCTTGGATTTTGGCCGTTAGCTTTTTGCCATTAGCTTCCTGGGCCTTAGCGGGTTATCCGTGTCGCTCTTGCCATCTCTGCGTCCATTGTTCGTCCACTCCGTCCACCGCGTCCATTCAGTCCATCTCATCCAATTCATTCACTTCAGGAAGCTTCGGAATTTGGGAGCAGCGAGTCCAGCCAATCTTCAAGGTTGCGCTGGTCCGGCGCTTTGAGCTGGTCGAATTTCACGCCGGCTCGTCCTGAGGCGTGCGCCCACATCACCGTCCCTTTCACTTGCAGCGCCACTTCCCGCTGCGGAACCGCAAAGGCGATCTCCAGACCGGCGTTTTGCGGCAGCATCTCCGGCGTCTGCAGGCACATGCCTGTCTGGCTGATATTCACAATTTGCGCGCCCGTCACAGACCGCGCCGCGCCGTGATGATTGAGAGTGCAGGTGGACACCGCAATCCTCACTGAGTGACGGAAGCTTAGGCGGCGATCGGCGGCAATAGGGCCGTAAGCAGCCTTCACCGTTCGGGCGAAGAGATCGCTGCTAAAAGGTTTGCGCACCACGAAGTGCAGACGCTTCCTCATGCTCTCCGTGGCGCCGGTCGCAGGAAGGATTCCCACGGTGACTCTTGGCCGAGATGTGGGGCAGCGCGGGCCGGCAAGCTCCATGGCGCCGCTCACCGCTTGATCGTAAACGGCCAGGTCAAACCTCTCGCCGCGACAAAGCGTTTCCGCTGCTCTGGCGTTTGCAGCGCATTCCACGCGAAAGCCATGCGATTCAAGAACGCGGTTGACCAGCACGGCTTCGGTATTGCCGGAAAGAACCAGCGCCGAAAGGCGCTGAACAGTTTGAGACATCATGAACCTCCCTGAGAGACGGAATGTTGTGTCCTTGACGCGTTTTTCCGCACCTGTGCGGTGCTGGCCCGGGAATGGCCGCGATGTGATTCCTTCCCGCGATCTCCGGCTATGAACGTGGTTGCCGGATCGGCGGCATTGGCCACAATGAGGCTCCATTTGCCGTCAGCTTCCTGCACCCACATGGCTGAGGTCTGGACCTGAGCCGTAACTGCCAGAGTGCCGCGCGATGACTCTGCGCCGGCGAGCTTGCAATTTCCCATCACGAGCAGCAACAGAACAACTAATTCGACTGACTTTCTCACTTTCTCACTGCTCCAATTCTCCGGAAGACGAGAAGCTGGATGCTTCTGAATTGAAGCTATTGTCCAGAAAAAAACAAACGTTGTTACATCGAGCCTTGAAAATTTCTGAAAATGGAAATTCAGTGACTCTGGTAATCACCAGCCATGCCTCAGGTGTTTGCGACCGGCGCCTATCTCGGCAGCGATAGAATCAGGTTTTCAGCAAGCGAGGCGTTGAAGAGACACGACTTATGGCCTTACAAACCCTGTCGCCGGAAGAAGCGAAGGTGGGTGCTTCTACTTTGAAGCTGTTGCCCAGACGAAGACGAAACTTGTTACGTCAGAGCCCTGAAATTTCTGAAAATGGAATTCGGTGACGTTGGTAACTGTATCGTTCTCGGACCTTTTTGAGGCTTACATACGGGAGGGCGGCAGACCTCAGTTGCTGAAGTGATGAGGTGCGCAGGGCAATAATGCGTGAAAAAAAAGTAATATCAGCTACCAATTACCAAGCATCAATTACTCCTCCCTCAGGGCAATTGTCGGCTCCAGACGTGCGGCGCGGCGCGCGGGCAGCAGGCTTGCCGCAAGCGCGACGGCCGAGAGGCCGAGAGCCGCAACCAGCATCGTCGCTGGATCGTAAGGCTTGAGATCGTAGAGCAACGCCGCCGCTTGTCTTCCGGCAATGAGCGTCAGCAGGATTCCCACGATCAATCCACCTGAGAGAAGCGTTGCGGCTTCGCGCACCACCATGCCGAGAATGCGTGCCGGTGTTGCGCCCAGAGCCATGCGGATGCCAATCTCGTTGGTGCGCCGCACCACCAGATAAGCAATCACGCCATACAGTCCGATGGTCGCCAGCACGATGGCGAGCACGCCGAAGAACCCGCTGAGCGTCGCCAGGAGCCGCTCGCGCAGCAACGACTGCTTCACCATTCCGTTATATGGGTGGAAGTCAATGGTGATTGCCGGGTTCACGTCTCGTACGGTGTTGCGCAGTGAATCCAGCAGCGGCTCCAATCCCATGCTTGAGCGCACGATCACTTTAGTGTCGGGATCCGGTTTCGGATCCTGCAACTGCGGGTAGTAAGCAAGCGGCGGATAGTTTTCGCGCAGATCAACGTACTTGCTGTTTTTCACC
>JAICYU010000150.1 GCA_025934025.1 Terriglobales bacterium | reverse complement strand
CTGGCCAACGCCATCGTCAAAGGCAATTGCGCCATCTCCGCGGGCTGCTGCAGCATCTGTTGCAGCGCTGCATCCGTACCCGAATTCGAAAGAGCAGGCTGAGTAACCGTTTCGCTGCCGAGGAACGATCCGTGACCGATGGAGTGCCCGGGCACGTTGTATTCTGCGAGTTGGCTGATGAGTGCGCTGTCCACTACGAATTTGAAAAAGTCGTTGATCTGGCTTGCGAGATCAGACGGCGGGCTGGTTTGCCACGCGGAGCCCCAGAAGATGGTAAAAACTTCTACCGCCTCCAGCAGAGGTCCGCCGCGATATGTGAGTTGAGCTGCCGCGGGCGCAACAATCCCCGGCGCTGGGCGGTACAGTTCGCTTGGCAGATGGAGTGGAACAATCCGGATGGGATCGCTCATTCGCGGAAATCGTTTTGTGGTGCTGCGCGGAGTTTTCCTAGAGGTCCTCTTCTTGGGAGGTCGTTTCACGGCTATCTCACTCCATTAGCTTACGCTGCTCATTCGAAGAGAGGATTCTCGCGGGGACTCTTCAACTTCCATCGAGAAGCTGCGACTCAGGGTTTGCTTCTAGTTTGACCCGCAAGCATTGTCAGCGCTGGCTCGCCCGTCTAAGGCGATTCTCTCCCTGGCAGCCGATCCTGCCAGAAATGTGTCATGCTAATAGCCGGAGACTCCGAATGAAACCGCTATTCCTGCTCTTTGTTTGTGCGGCGTTGAGCGTGTCCGCGTTTGCGCAGAAGCCTGCTGCGCCGCATCAGCCGGCGTCTCGCAGCACGGTTGCCTCTGCGGACGAGAAACCAAGCGCCGAACAGGTGCTGCGGCTGCTTGATCTGCTGCGCATCAAAGAGAGCATTCAGATCAGCGTGGATGCTATGAAAGAAGAGATGAAGGGCACGGCGGAGCAAAGTTTCCGCGAGAAGTTTCCCAATCCCACGCCGGAGCAGCTCCAGTCCGTCCACGCTGCGGTGGACGATGTTTTCAAGACGCTCGTTCTCGACGATCTCCTCACAAAGGTGGTTCCCGTCTACCAGCGCCATCTCACGCGCAGCGACGTTCAGGCGATGATTGCCTTCTATTCCTCTCCTGCGGGTAAGAAGATCATGCGGGAACAACCCGCGATGATCCGCGAAAGCATGCAGGCCACCGCCGCAGGGCAGCAGAAGAAGATGGAAGTTCTGCTGGCCCGGCTCGATCTGCGAGTGCAACGCCTGATTCAAGACGAGCAGAACAAGACCACTCCGGAGAAGAAGTAGCGAGATGTGTGGTATCGCCGGATTCTGGCTGAGCAAGCCTGCGGTTGAGCCCGCGCCCGAAATTCTGGAGCGCATGGCGTCTGCTATGGAACATCGCGGGCCGGACGATGCTGGGTACTTGTTCGAATCGTCGTCGGGCGTCGGCCTGGCTCATCGCCGCCTCTCGATTCTCGATCTCTCCGCTGAAGGCCATCAGCCGATGGAATCAGCTTCCGGGCGGCACGCAATCATCTTCAACGGCGAGGTCTACAACTTCCGCCAGATCGCCGGCGAATTAGGCGAACAGCGCTGGCGCGGGCATTCCGATACTGAAGTGATGCTGGCGGCAATCGAACGATGGGGTCTGGAAGCCGCCGTCGAGCGCTTCATCGGCATGTTTGCGTTCGCGTTGTGGGACCGGCAAGAAAGAAAACTGCATCTGGTGCGCGACCGCATTGGCATCAAGCCGCTCTACTACGGACGTATCGGCAGCGATTTTGTATTCGCGTCTGAGTTAAAGAGCTTGCGCGAATTTCCCGGGTTTACCGGGGAGATCAGCCGCGACGCGCTGGCGCTCTTCATGCGCCACGATTACGTTCCGGCGCCGCATTGTATCTATCAGGGCATCAGCAAGCTCCAGCCCGGCTCCATTCTTACGCTGGACCACGCAAGCTCTGAGCCGCAGATTCGCAGTTTCTGGTCGCCGGCGGAGGCAGCCCGCTCCGGCGTGAGTTCGCGGCTCGAAGGGAGTGAAGAAGAGATCATTGCAGAGCTGCGCCAGACACTCGCTTCAGCCGTGAAGTTGCGCATGATCTCGGATGTACCCCTGGGCGCGTTTCTTTCCGGCGGGATTGATTCATCGCTGGTGGTGGCGCTAATGCAGGCCCAGAGCAGCCGTCCCGTCCAGACCTTTACCATCGGCTTTCATGAAGGTGAGTACAACGAGGCGCCGCATGCCAAACGCGTTGCCCAGCATCTGGGCACGGACCACACGGAACTCTACGTCACGCCGCAGCAGACGCTCGATGTGGTTCCCTTGCTGCCCTCAATGTACGATGAGCCATTCTCCGACTCATCGCAGATCCCAACCTATCTTGTGTCCAAGCTTGCGCGCACCAAGGTGACCGTGAGCCTCTCGGGCGATGGAGGCGACGAGCTGTTTGGCGGCTACAACCGCTACGTGTTTACGCGCTCCATGTGGAACCGGTTCAAGCTGCTGCCGTATCCAGGACGCAAACTGGCCGCGGCGGTGATTCGTGCAGTCGCCCCGGAAACTCTCGATCGCGCGTACGCTCTGGCGCGTCCGCTGATCTCTCCCGCGAAACGCCAGAGTGCAGCGGGAAACAAAGCGCATCGCATTGCCGAGTTCCTGCCGTCGCGGAGCCCTCATGAAATCTATCTGCGCGCGCTGTCTCACTGGCAGAATCCTGAAGCTCTGGTGCCGGGAGCTTCCGAGCCTGCGACCGTCAGGCGCGTGATTGCTGAATCCGGCGCGCTGCCGAGCCTGGAAGAGCAGATGATGCTCTCTGATCAGCAGGTATATCTGCCGGACGACATTCTCACCAAGGTGGACCGCGCCAGCATGGCTGTGAGTCTTGAAGCGCGCGTGCCCATTCTTGATCATCGCGTGATTGAGTTTGCGTGGAAGCTTCCGCTCGACTACAAGATCCGGAATGGAGTCAGCAAGTGGGCCTTGAGGCAGGTGCTTTACCAGCACGTTCCGAAAGAGCTGTTTGAGCGGCCGAAGATGGGGTTCGCCGTTCCCCTGGAACACTGGCTGCGCGGGCCGCTGCGCTCCTGGGCGGAAGAGCGCCTTTCACCTGCCGCGCTCTCGCGTCATCACTTCCTGAATGTGGGGGAGGTGCGCAAGAAATGGCAGGAGCATCTTTCCGGCGCACGCAATTGGCAGTACCTGCTCTGGAACGTGCTGGTATTCCAGGATTGGTATGAGCACGGCCGAAGCCGTTCGCCCCGGCTTGCTCCATTGCCTTCACTGATCGGCCACTGATTCACCAGACGTGGCAGGAGTTCTCCGGCGCCATGGGCTGACCGCTCTTGCAGCCGAACGCCTTTTGGAACTCGGGCATGTTGCGCACCACGCCGTTCACCCGCCACTTGCCCGGCGAATGCGGGTCCACACGCACCAGCAGCCGCGAGAGCTCAGGAGTAATGTTTTGGCACCAGACGCGTCCGAAACCGAGGAAGAAGCGCTGATCAGGAGTGAAGCCGTCAATCTTCCTGTTCGGGTCCTGATGATTGCGGGCCATCATGTCGTGCAGCGCGGCCAAAGCAATGCGAGCTCCGCCGTTGTCGGCAGTGTTTTCGCCCAGCGTGAGCCGGCCATTCAGATGAATGTCATCCACGGCAACAAAGCTCGAGTACTCGTCGGCAACGCAGCTTGCGCGCTTCTCGAACTCGGTGGCATCGGTGGGTGTCCACCAGTCGCGCAGATTGCCTTTGGGGTCGAACTTGCGTCCCTGATCGTCAAAGCCATGCGTCAGCTCGTGTCCGATCACCAACCCGATGCCGCCGAAGTTGATGGCATCGTCCATGCTGCGATCGAAGAACGGCGGCTGAAGAATTCCAGCAGGGAAAACAATTTCATTGTGGCTGCCGCTGTAGTAGGCGTTCACCGTGGGAGGCGTCATGCCCCACTCTGCCTTGTCTACCGGCTTGCCGATCTTTTGCAGTTGACGGTTCGACTCAAAATTGTTTGCGCGAAAAACATTGCTCAGCAGGTCGCTGCGAGCAATCGTGAGCTTGCTGTAGTCGCGCCACTTCTCCGGATATCCGATTTTATTGCGGATGGCCGCCAGCTTGACCAGCGCCTGCTTCTTGGTGTCTTCCGTCATCCAGGGCAGAGTTGTGATGTCGCCGCGCAGCGCATTTTCAAGCGAAGCCACCATTTCCAGCATGCGGCGCTTGCCTTCCACGCCAAAGGTCTCGTCCACGTAGGGCTGGCCCAGAGCTTCACCCAGCGCGCTGTCAGTCTTTTGCACGCAGCGCTTCCAGCGGACCGGCAGCTCTTTCTGTCCGGAGATCGCCTGCTGGAAATGGAAGTTCTCCTGCACAAAATCGTCGGAGAGCCAGGGAGCGGCGTTGTCCAGTATCTGCCACGTCAAATAGGTCTTCCAGTCGTCCAAAGAAATGGAATCAATCAGCGGATTGACCTGCTTGAAATAATCAGGATTGCTGACGTTCAGCTCCGTGAATGCAGGCGCTCCGGAAATGGCGAAGTAGCGGTCGAGATGGAAGTTCGGCGCCGCGGCTTCAATCTCCGCAACTTTCATCTTGTGGTCCACATTCTTGGGATCGCGGCGCAGAGTGCGGTCCATGAAAGCCTTGGCCAACTGTGTTTCAATGCGCAGCACCGTGTCCGCGTTGTGCGAAGCCTGCTCCGGCGGCTGGCCCAGCAGCCCGAACATTTTCTGCATGTACTCGGTGTAAGCCTTGCGGATGGCCAGCGTTGGCGCATCATCTTTCAGGTAGTAATCGCGGTCAGGAAGCGTGAGGCCGTTCTGGTCAATATCGGCGAGGGTCATGTCGGCATCGTGCAGGTCGGGGCCGGCGCTGAATCCCATGAGCGGATTGGGGCCGATCATCTGAGCGTGCGACATCACCTCAATCATCTCGACCTTATTCTTGATTCCGGCGATCTTGTCCAACTCGGGCTTCAGCGGCGTCCAGCGCGCCTGATTCACAGCACGCTCGTCCATGCAGGAAGCATAGAAGTCGCCAATCTTCTGCGTTACGGGGCTACGCTTGGGATCATTGACGCTGGCTTTCTCCAGGATCTGGTGCAGCACCGCCAGATTGTGCTCTTCAACTTCAGTGAAGCTGACCCATTCCGGATAGTCGGCCGGAATGGGATTGTTCTTGATCCAGTTGCCGCACGCGTATTGATAGAAGTCGGTACACGGGTCTACAGACTTGTCGAGATTGGCTATGTCGAACTTCGGAGCAGGGCGCGTCGCGGCAACGTCCGCTCCTCCGGGAGCAGGATTCGCGGGAGGCGTCTGCGGTCCTGTATTTGCGCTCTTGCGATTGCCTGCGTCTTTGGGCGAGCTGATCTCAGGCTTCGTGGGCGGAGTAGGCTGAGCGGTTTGTGCAAACAACATCGCATTGGAAACGGCGGCAATCGCGACGCAACGCAGCAGCGACAGCTTCATAACAAACGACCTCCGATGAATTCGAGACCAGCCATTCTAAACGAGAATAGAAGTCCGGTCGCGTGGTGGCGCGAACCTGGCCATCAAGCAGCGACTCATTTAGAATCTTGCGTTCGTTCGAGGGGGCCAAGTGCCGCTGCCTGAATACCATCAACTCGTGGACGAAGCCAAAAAGCAGACCAAAGAGATTGACGCGCCTGAGCTCAAGCGCATGCAGCAAGCCGGCCAGAAGTTTACCTTGATTGATGTTCGCGAGCCGGACGAAGTAGCGCAAGGAGCCATCCCTGGCGCGCTTCCTGTTCCGCGCGGCGTTCTCGAGCACAAGATTGACAGCGTTACCACGGACAAAGATGCTCCTATCGTTTGCTACTGCGGCGGCGGCGGACGTTCAGCCCTGGCGGCAAGCAACTTGAAAAAGATGGGATTCAAGAACGTGATGTCGCTGGCCGGCGGTTACAAAAAGTGGAAAGAAAGCTGAAAGGACCACATGAAACTGAACGGAATCAAGATTACCTGGCTTGGCCACGCAACTTTCATGATCGAAACGCCGGCAGGGAAGAAGCTGCTGATTGATCCCTGGGTGATGAACAATCCCGCAACTCCCAGTGACCGCAAGAAGCTGGACAAGATTGATCTGATGCTCTGCACCCACGGGCACGGCGATCACATTGGCGACGCTGTAGCGCTGGCCCGGCAGCACAACCCCAAAGTGCTGGGCGTGTATGAGCTTTGCATGTGGATGAACAAAAAGGGCGCGCAGCAGATCATGCCGATGAACAAAGGCGGATCACAAGAAGTGGGCGACGTTTACGTCACGATGGTGCATGCCGATCACTCCTGCGGAATCGAAGACGACGGGCAGATGATCTATGGCGGCGAGCCCTGCGGTTACGTGATTCAGTTCCAGAACGGCTTCAAGATTTACCACGCCGGCGATACCAATGTTTTCGGCGACATGCGAATCATTCATGAGCTCTATCAGCCTGATCTCGTCATGCTTCCCATCGGCGATGTCTTCACCATGGGCCCGCGCGAAGCGGCTTACGCATGCAAGCTGCTCCAGCCGAAAGCGGTGATCCCCATGCACTTCGCAACCTTCCCTCTGCTCACCGGCACGCCGGCAGAACTGGAGCGCAGAATTCAGGACCTGGGAGTTGAGCTGCACACCATGCGTCCGGGCGAGACGCTTTCCTGATGGCCGGCTATAACATCGTGAACGAAGCGGCCGAGCGCTACACCGGCGGGCTGCTGCCGGCGCGCGATGCCGTCCTTCAGGAAATGGAGCGCGAAGCGGAGAAACGCGACATTGCGATCGTCGGCCCCGAAGTAGCGCGAGTTCTTTACCAGTACGCGCGAATCATTGGCGCCAAGAGAGTCTTCGAGATGGGCTCCGCCATCGGCTACTCGACGCTGTGGTGGGCGCGCGCCGTCGGCGAAGGCGGTCAGGTTTTCTATACCGACGGCGACAAGAAGAATGCCTCCGAAGCGCGTGGCTATTTCGAGCGCGCAGGTGTCGCTGAGCGCGTACACATCGAAGTGGGCGATGCCTTGGAATTGCTTTCCGAACAGAAACAGGAATTCGACATCATCTTCAATGACGTGGACAAGGAAGATTACCCGCGCGTGCTCCATCTTGCGCCATCACGGCTTCGTCGCGGCGGGCTCTTCATCACGGATAACGTACTGTGGAGCGGGCGCGTCGCCCAGGCCAATGCTGGGGAAGCTTCAACGCGCGCCATTCAGGAGTTCAATCGGCGGCTCTACTCGATGCCGGAATTCTTCACCACGATTTCGCCCATCCGAGATGGCGTTGCCGTGGCGGTGAAGCTCTAGAGACCGATGTTCTTCAAGGATCTCAGTTAGTCAGCAACGATGAGAAGCTCCTGCACAAGCGATGACGGAAGTAGACGCCTCTACACTTTTCTGCCGTCTTGTTTTTTCAGTTCCAGCTTCTTGCGACTTGCGGCAAGCACCAGGCTGCGGTCGCGTAGCTTTTCAAGGATTCTGATTTTCTCAGTGAAGCTGAGCGATGCCAGATTCTTGCGCCTGTCATCAATCATTCAAAGTCCGCTCCAGCAACAGCATGGTAGGCAAAGAAGACGGAATAGGCTACTTGGAATTGCGCGCAGTGACGCCCTCTGCTCGCGGAGCGATTCGAGGCCGCCACATGTCCAGCACCGTGGTGCCGGTGTTCATCACGGAAAGAGCGTACTTCTCATGGCCGGCGTTGCTGACCAAGGTGAGATCAATGCGGTCCACCGGGCTATGCTCGAAGTCCACGGGATACGGACTGTCCACAAAATAGACTTCCGCGCCCGGTGTCGCGTCGCTCATGTCCTGCCCGCGCCAGTGAGGCTTCATCTGCTGTGCCAGGTCCGCCATAGCCTGGCTGGGCAATGCAGGCTGCGCCACCACCGTCGAAGAGAAACCATTCAGGATGCATCCGCTGTCACACAACGCCCGCAGCTCATCAACGGCCTGGATCGCCTTGCGCAGAGGAACATCTTTATCAAAGACGAAATGGATCTTCTCGACGCGAATCTCAGGATGCAAATGCGAAACCGAGCTGTCCACCGCGTACGAGACCAGGATGCGAACCTCGCCGGCTGGTGTCTTGCGATAGAACACGTCATCAATTTTTTTATAAGTGTCCGTGTAGTATCTGAGGTCGCGCGGTTGAATGACTTTCTGAATCCTGGGCACGAAATACTCTTCCGGCGCGCCAAGCCGATGACCTGCCCCCAAAGTTCGCACACTCGCAACTACGAAATCAGGTCGAGCATAGTTTAGAAGCAGCCGGGGTTGTGGAAAAGTGGGAATCCCGCGGGGTTGGCGGGATTTCCAAGCCAATCGGGAAAGCCGGGGTTTCACT
>JAICYU010000108.1 GCA_025934025.1 Terriglobales bacterium | reverse complement strand
TCCTGATCGGCCGCGCGCCGCAGCGAGTCGCGGTAGTTGGCAACCGTTTCCTCCACGCTCCTGATGTACATTCGCTCGGTAGCAGGAGTCGGTGGCTTGATGTCCAGCGCGCGCAGCGGACCAATCTTTGGCAGGATCTTCACAATGACCGCCAGAAACTTGGCGAAGAAGCCTGGACGGTAATAGCTCTTGCCCCATTCCTTTTCATATTGCGATCGCTTGAGAATGTAGCGGAACTTTCGCGGATTGAAATTGGGAATCTGCTTAAGTTCCTTCTTCTTGGTGATCAGCGCCACCTGGGTCAGGCGCGGCATCCAGTCGCTCACCGCATGACGAAAGCTGCCGATCGCCAGGTCCTCATTGCGGAGAATCTGGTTGAGAGGAATGCCGTAAATCGCAAGGAACGAGCGGTCGAGCACCGGCCTTGCCACTTCGAAGCCAATAAAGTCATGGTAGGCCTGAGAGGTGTACCGCTGCTGCGCCACCTGAAGAACGTCAAAGCCAAACTCAGTTTGAATGTGCGACACCGGATCGTCCGCATAGGTGACCTGATTGCCGTACTTTTTGCCCAGCTTGGGAAATTCGAGGGCGACGGCGCGGTTGATGGTGGGATGGCCGGTGATGTCAGAGGAATAATGCGCCAAAGCTCCCAGAGCGAAAGCCAGTTCGTTCACGTCGCGGGCCTGGCGAATCAGTTCAGCAACAAAATCTCCGCTGCGGACGTAATGCACAAGATCGCTGAAGAGCTTGTTGCCGCCGGGATAGTAGCCCATGTCCTGCACCAGACAGCCGCCGTAGGCATAGGCGTGCGCCATCTTCAACTCGTCCGGCGTAGTTGCGGGATAGCGCGCCAGCAGAATCGGCTCGATATTAGACTGCCAGAGAACGTCCACAATCTGCTCATGGGTCAGAATCGAATAGGCCGGCGCCTGCCGGGCGGGCAGAACCACCAATGCGATCAGCAGTATGGAGGCAAACACTCGGGGCACGGTTTCTCCGGATGAGCGGGTCTGAATCAGGAGCTTAGATTCAACTTAAGCTGTAACGAGTTATCCAGCAGCTCTCTCCTCGAGGTGTTGCGGCCACGAAATTACAAGCAAAGTCGTGGGCAATTTATAATTCTTGTTCCGTCGCTGCTGCTTTTATACTTGCTGCATGGCAAACACTTCTCTCCCTCCCGAACAGGCAGCACTGATTTTCCAAACGATTTTTCTGCCGTCATTACAGCGCGAGCACGCAACCACAAAGAGCGTGATTGCAGCCATTCCACCCGGACGCGGCGATTATCGCCCTGAGCCGGTGGCCAAAACCGCGCTGGAACTGGCATGGCACATTGCTTCCGCGGAGAAGCGGTTTCTCGAGTTCATCATCAATGGCGAGCTCAACACGGCGGCCATCAATCGCCCGGATTCGGTTAGAGATTCAGCGGATTTGGCGCGCTGGTATGGGGATACTTTCCAGTCGCTGCTGTCGCAATTGCAGAAACTCTCGCCCGAGCAGCTTGCCCGGGTGATTGATTTCCGCGGCGTTCTTCAGCTGCCGGCCGTGGCTTTTCTCCAGACCATGCTGCAACATTCAGTGCATCATCGCGGACAGCTTTCGACTTACCTGCGACCCATGGGCGGCAAGGTTCCGGCCATTTACGGCGAAAGCTACGACTCCGCCGAAGCCAAGAAGGCAGCCCAGGCGGTCTGAGGGTGAGAAGCGGAGTACAATCCCGGCAGTATCGCGAAAGCGGGGCGGGAAGGTAGGTTCCGGGCCGCAGGGCTTTGTGATTACGAGGCTAAAGTTGGAATTTGCCAGTCCAAAATTGTGCTCAACTGCGAGATAATAGGAGTGCTTATGGACCTCCAAACCAATACAGTTCTGCCCACCCGGGCAGAAATGCGCATTCTTCAAGTGCTCTGGGAACTTGGCCAGGGAACCGTGGACGGAGTCATCAACCATCCCAGCCTTTCGCCGCGGCCGAATTACAAGACCACACAAACCATTCTTCGGATCATGGAAGAAAAAGGCCTGGTCCGCCATGAGAGCCGGGGCCGCGTGTTCGTCTTTGCTCCCTGCGTCAGCAAGGAACAGGTGGGACGGCTTTCCGTGCAAACTCTGCTGCGCCAGAACTTTGGCGGCTCGCCGACTGAGCTTCTGGTGAACCTGCTCGAGGCCGGCTCCGTCAAGGAAGCTGAACTGGAACAGCTTGAGGCACTGATTCGCAAGTATCGCCTGCAAAAGGCGGGGACCTCAGCTTAACCGCGGGTGATCTTCTGGCTCTGATGCACTCTCAACCGTTCCTCCAGTTTACGGGCGCGTTCCTGACATTGTGGCTCAGGATCGCGGTGCTTGGCGTCCTGTGTGGATGCATTGTTCGCATGGTCCGCCGGCCGCAGCACCGCTTTTTAGTGTGGGCGGCGTTTCTGCTTGGATCGGCGACCTACTGGGCAGCCATTCTGCTCAGGGTGGCCAAGTCGGCTCTCATGCGTTCCCTGCCGGGCGATTCCTTCGGCCCGCATCCTTCTGCCTCGATCGAGCATTTTCTCGTCGCGGCGAAACCGGCTGCGCTGATGGCGAGAGGAGTGGTGGGGTGCGCGTTCATCTACATTGCCGTCCTGGCATTTTTCATTTGCCGGAGGCTGGTGAAGGCGTACAGATTGCGGGCGCTATTGCGGTTCGCTTCTGCGCCTGATTCTGCTCTGAATGACGTGATGGTATCGCTATGCCGGGACCTTGGGGTCACGCGCTGCAAATTGCTGATGTTGCCGGCGATGATCTCTCCGGGAACGGTTTACTGGTGGAACCCCTGCATTCTGCTGCCGGAGAGTTGCTCTGAAACCGCAGCTCCTGATGTGGTGGACGTGCTCCGCCACGAACTGGTCCACATTGTTCGGCGCGACTACCTGATAGCCGGGTTGAGCGACGCCATTTGCGCGCTGCTCTGCTTCCATCCCGCGGTTTGGTTCGCGAGAAAAAAGATGCGGCTGGAGCGGGAGTTGGCCTGCGATCTGGCCGTGGTTGAAGCCCGGCCGGAACACCGCGCCGACTATGCTGACAACCTCGCTCGCTTCATGCGGATGAGAATGATCGTCCCACGGCCATCGCCTGGAATTGATTTCGCCGATTCTGCTTCTGTGCTAGGCACCCGCATTCGGTCAATCCTTGCGGAGCCGCGGAAGATCCCCTGGTGGAGGAATCTCTACGCCGCCGGGACAGGAGTGTTCTGTCTGCTGCTTTTCGTCCGCTGTGCTCCGGCGCTTTCGCTTGAATTTGACCTCAGTAACGCGGTGGCAATCCAGAACGTGGTGAGGAACAAGACCCAAGCGCAACCGAAAGCCACGCACAGTCTCCGAGGCCACGAAATCGTGCGTCGCGCGAGGGCGGTCCCGGTTTCTGCGGATGTGCCGTTTCGCTATCCCGATAATTTAACCACCTTGCCCTTGCAGGAGAACCGCTCGACAGACGGCAGTTTGCCGGCTTCCATCTCCCAACCCAGCACATTCGCCGACGACGAGAACTCACTTCCTTTGTGGGCTGAATCGCAGGCCCATCACAGGCGTTCCAAGATTGGGACTGTGGGCGAAGTCGTCATTGCTACAGCAGGCGGCATCGCCCTGGGCGAGCGTGGGGAACGCAGCGAACACGGCGGTCACGGCCACAAACTTACCGGACGTTAAGACTCCGTTGCGCGGATGCAGCGGTCCCGCACTACTGAAGCATTCTGATCACGCTAGAATGGAAACGTGCAGCTCCGCGTTATCAATCTGGTCTATCTCGGACGAGTGGACTACTCAACCGGGCTCGCGCTTCAGCAGACCCTGGTCCATTTAGTAAAAGAAGGACGTATCGGCCATACTCTGCTGCTGCTGGAGCATCCGCCGGTGATCACCCTCGGGCGCAATGTGGGCATGCAGAATGTTGTCGCTTCCCCAGATTTTCTCGCGGGGAAGGGAATCGAGCTGTTTGAAACCGATCGTGGCGGCGACGTGACATTTCACGGCCCAGGACAGCTCGTTGGTTATCCCATATTTGATCTGCGCGGATTCACGCCTCGCATCGGCGCAGTGGAGTTTGTCCGCAAAGTGGAGGAATCGCTCATCCGCACCTGCGGTGATCTTGGCGTACCCACGCAGCGCGTGCCGGGGCTCACCGGCGTCTGGACCCAGGATGACCCGACGGCGAAGATTGCCGCCATCGGCGTCCACATTTCGCGGGCGGTGACGTCGCACGGCTTTGCCTTGAACGTCAGCACAAACCTGGATTACTTCAAGCTGATCGTGCCATGCGGCATTTCCGATAAACCAGTGACTTCGCTGGCGCAGGAGATGCAGCACACCTTCGCCGGTCGCGAGAGGAAGGTTCCTAATCTGGAAGACGTGGCGGAACTAGCCTCGCGGAACTTTGGCCGCGTATTTGAGGCGCAAACGCTTTGGCTGGATTCTCTGGACGCGCTGCTGCAGACCGCACCCGCAAACCAGGACACGCCAGCTCGTCCGCCGGAACAAATACGCGAGTTGGCGGCAGAAGAAGACATTCACCTGGCCTGAATTTCTGGACAGAACAGCCGGCACTTAGATAGCGATTTACCGCGAAATCTGTTGATTCTCCAACTCTCATCACGTTTCCTCTCATCTGAGTAAGAACGAGGTTGTCCTCATGTCCACTGCGGACCGCAAGCCGTTTCTTGAAGCCCGACAGCAGATCAGCAAAGCCGGCACGGTGAACTTCTGGTTCAGCCGCTTTGCTTCGCGGACGGCCCAAATCGTCGGGCACCCTTATGTTTTTTTCTCCGCATTGGCAATTCTGGTGATCTGGGGACTGACAGGCCCTTACTTCCACTACTCCGATACCTGGCAACTCGTGATCAATACAGGAACAAGTGTCGTCACCTTTCTAGTGGTCTTTCTCATCCAGAACACCCAAAACCGTGATGCCAAGGCGCTGCACCTGAAGCTGGATGAACTGATTCGCTCGCACCATCCTGCCAGCGACGATCTTATTGATATCGAAAAGCTTTCTGATGAAGAGCTGGACGCGCTGGAAAAAAAATACGAGGCCATCCGCAAGCGGTGCGAGGCGCGGCGCGAGCAAAAAGTAAAATCGGTTGCATAGCGAGCTGAATCAGCCAAAGCCCACAAGCGCCCGCTACGGTATAAACTGGTATCCGTCCCAATGAGCACTCGGTCGAAAGCACCCAAATCCTCCGCGTCGAAACGAGATCCCGCGACTTCAAACGGCGCCACGCCATCGAATGGCCGTCCTGGAAGCAAAACGTCCGCGAAAGTTCCGCCGGCACGAATCAACCAATACGGCATTCCTGACTGGCGGTTGGAGCAGCCGGAATTTGAGGTTGTAGAAGTCACTAGCGGCCCTGAAGTCCATTACGAAATTCGCGGAGATCTGAACACCCCGGTTCCTCCCATCCGCGACTCGAAATATCTCAGCCAGGAGCGGTGCGTTGAACTCTACCGCTGGATGGTGATGAACCGCCGCATGGAAGTGGCGCTGGAGAACCTCTACAAGCAGAGCCAGGTTGTGGGCGGAGTCTACTTCGGCCTGGGACAGGAAGCCTGCTCCTGCGCCTCGGCTTACGCGCTTGGGCCCGATGATTGGTTTGCGCCGATGATCCGCAACCAGGGCGCGCAGCTTGTGCGCGGCTTTCACGCGCGCGACATCATGATGCAGTACATGGCCAAGTCCGGCTCGCCGACGCATGGCAAAGATGGTACCTCGCACTATGGCGACATTGAAAAGCGGCACATGGTGTCGCCCATCTCCATGCTGGGCGATCTGCTGCCGGTGATGGCCGGCGTTTCGCTCGGCGCGCGCTTGCAGGGTAAAGAACTGGCTTGCCTCACGTGGATCGGCGACGGCGGCCAATCCACCGGCGTGAGTTATGAAGGAATCAATTTTGCGGCAGTACGCAAGCTCGGGCTTGTACTTATCGTCGAAAGTAATCTCTGGGCCTACTCCACACCTACCGAGTATCAAGTCGCGGTGAAAGATCTGGCCAACCGCGCCATCGGCTATGGTATGCCGGGCGTGATCATTGACGGCACCGATGCCTGCCAGGTTTACGATGCAACGTATGAAGCCGTGGAGCGCGCTCATCGCGGCGAAGGCCCAACGCTGATCGAAGCAAAGTTAATGCGCATGAAGGGCCATGCCATCCATGACGCTGCGGCCTATGTCCCCAAAGAGATGCACGAGTTCTGGCGCAAGCGGGATCCGATTGACCGTCTTGAAAAGTACTTGCTGGAAAAGAAATGGCTCACGCCACAGCAGAACCAGAAAATGGTCGCCGAGGTTGAGAAAGAGCTCGAAGCCGAGCGCGACTTTGCCGTGAACTCGCCCATGCCGGAGCCGCACACGGCTGCCGAGGGCGTTTATTGCGATGGCTGCCACACGGTAAAGCCCAAGTACGGCATGCCGCAAAAGGCAAGACGGAGCGAGGGAAAGCTGAAGGAGAGCGAGGCAGCGATACATTTCAAGTGAATTGGTTAAGGCTTCGAGTAGCCCAACCATGAGTGTTACGTTATTAGGGTTCGCCGTTTGTTTGGTTCTAAAGAAATTAAATAAGATGCCTATTTGCAATGACATAAAGTAGTTTTCACATTTCGCCCACCAGCTCGGTTCCCAAAATTCCTTATCGGGATCTTCGAATCCTCCTGAATGAGACGGAGGTTCGGAGAGAAGACATGGATTTTGGAAAGCAAGAAGAAGTAAAGTTCTTCTACGCACCTGCACGGAACCTACGGGTTGGCGATGTCCGGCTGGTGACGATGCGTGGCCAAGGCGCCGTTAAGGCAATATTGACAACAGACTGGCGCTTTCATATCGAACAGGGTTTCAGTGCCCACGTAAACCGAGTTTTACGAGTCTGCTTTGAGTTTGGCGCCGCGAAGATCGGTAAACTTCTTCTTCCGCCCGACGGACTGAGCTACCTCGATTGCCCAGGTTACGGAACGTATCTTCCGCGCGGTTCGGGAAATGATATTGAATGGCAAGCCCTTTGAATTTATCCGCGTTCATCAGCGGTAAGGTTTCATAAAATGGCTCAAGCAACCTACCTCGAAGCAATCCGGCAGGGACTCTGGGAAGAGATGGAATCCGATCCCAGTGTTTTCTGCATTGGCGAAGACATCGGCATTTACGGCGGCGCGTTCAAAGTGACGGACGGCTTCGTCCATCACTTTGGCCCGCAGCGCGTGATTGACACGCCCATCGCGGAGTCTGCCATTGTGGGCGCTGCTTTCGGCGCTGCTCTCACAGGGCTGCGTCCCGTAGCCGAGTTCCAGTTCATGGACTTCATCGGCTGTGCCTTCAACCAGATCGTCAACATGGTGGCGAAGTCCCATTACCGCTGGGGCGCACCGGCGCCGCTCGTCCTGCGCGGACCATCTGGCGGTGGCGTACACGGAGGCCCGTTTCACTCGCAAAATCCCGAGATGTATTTTGTGCACACGCCGGGGATGAAAGTGGTTGCACCGGCCACGCCTTCCGATGCTAAAGGGCTGATTAAATCGGCTATCCGCGATAACAATCCCGTGCTTTTCCTGGAGCACAAATTTCTCTATCGCCGGATCAAAGAAGAAGTGCCGGAGAACGGCCATATCGTTCCCATCGGCAAAGCGCGCGTTCATCGCGAAGGACGGCACCTGAGCATCATTACCTATGCTGCCATGGTCCACACTGCGCAGGAAGCGGCTGACATCCTGGCCAAAGAGGGAATTGACGTAGAGATTCTCGATCTCCGGACTTTATCACCGCTCGACCGCAATGCGATCACGCAGACGGTGAAGAAAACCAATAAAGTCATCCTGCTTCATGAAGACACGCGTACCGGCGGATTGGCGGGGGAGATTGCGGCCATCATCAACGAGGAAGCCTTCGACGATCTCGATGGGCCGATTGTGCGTATCACATCGCTCGATACTCCCGTGCCGTTCTCGCCGCCGCTGGAGCACTACTTTCTTCCCAAAGTTGAGGACGTAGTACGCGAGGCGAGAAAGCTAAAGGCGTATTAGGCAGATCAGATTCTCATTTCCCGGGCAGCGTCTCGGCATATTGCCGCATCCCGGCCAAGGGCATCACCCGAATTTGCTGCTGCTCCAAAGTTTGCCAGGCAAAGTTTATCGCTTCGTCACTTCGATCCAGATCATTCTCCACCACAGCGGTCAGCTCAGCGCGTTTCTTCTCCACCCGCTGAATGCCGTGGGCCAATTGTGGAAAGCTGAAGGCCAGCACCTTGGCGGCGTTCACATCGCTGGAGAGCGCGACAGCGTGACAGAGTTTGACAATTTCATTCGGTGAATATCCGAAATCAATCCTGAGAGGGTCGCCGCTGTGTGTGTATTTGGACGCCTTGATCTCCTTGCCCAACAGGTCCCAAACGCCTGCTCGCTCGAACTCTTCCTGCATGGTTCGCCGGATCATCTGCCGCGAACTCAGCTCTCGTGTTCCGCGACGGCGCGGTCGTTCCAGATACAGCCGCGCCAGTTCGTCAGCTTCTTTGGCGGGGGATTCGGCCAGGCATGCTTTGGCTTCGGAAGGCTGCACCGCATTCGAGAAAGAATCCTGAATGCGCTTCAGCATGGAATCTCGGTCGTCGCCGGCACGCAGGGGGTCACGAAGCTCACTCTCCAGCGAGTCCAGCAATTCAGTGTCCGCGTGAGCATCCAAACAGCGAACCCGCGACCAGTCACGGGTAAAGCGCACCTCGGACGAGCCGTTTTCCGCCAGAAGCACCAATCCGACATTCACAAACTCGTTCTTCACTGTGTCGGGCACGTAGCGAAGAAGAAAAAAATTGCACTGCTGCCTTCTGGCCATTACTGCACCATCGCTTTCTGTATTGTCTCTGACCAATATGGAAATGGCTGCCGCGAGGAGTGGCGGAATGCGGCGATCAGTTCACGCACCTTGCTGCGCCGGGCGACGATCTGGTCTGTCAACCGCTTGAGCGCAGCCCAGTCATGTTCATACCACTCCGGAGGAATCGCGCCGGCGATCTCACGCACCCACTCCGGATCGAATTTTTCAATGCATGATAACCAGGGCTCGAACGACTCCCAGCCGCTCACGTCTTCATACACTTTGTTGCGCGCGTAAACGCCACGGAGCGGCGAATCCGGGAAGTCCCATTCGCCGGCATTAAAACAATATCCCTGATCAATGAAGCTGACATTGTATTTCTGCTCGCGCGATCTCTTGTAGAACACTGCCTGGCGTCCATTGGCATTGCCCAACCACTTGTCCAGGGCAAGCATGCCGGCAAACGCGCTCCGGTTCTTTACTTTGTCCATCATGCTTTCCGGCAAGTAGTCGAACACCTGGGCCCCGGCCGGATCGCAGACATATCGTGCTCCCAATTGCAGTCCCGGCGCACATGGCACTGGACGGGTGCCGGTTTCTATGGAAAGCTCCGCAGTGTTGCTGATGAGCCATTCGCGAACCTGAATGATCTCCGTTACAGGAACGGGAAGGCCAACCCGTTCAGCGATCCGGGTGGCCAGCAGTTCATTCACCAGCACGCGCAGATGCTGTGGATTGTTCTGAAACTTGACGACATAAAAATGGCCGTCAGCCGCGCGCATCAATTGAGCTTGCGCGCCTCCGCGCATCCGGCGCACATGCTGGACCGCCTCAATAGGCATAAGGAGTGATTCTAAGCGAGACAGCCACGCAGAGATGAAAAATGAAGCTTGATCTCAGCTCCGCTTGTGTGTTGACGATGGCGCTTCGCGGGCAGCCTCATAGACCTTCATGAACTCTTCCACGCTTTGCACATAGCAATCGGCCCAGTCCACTACATAACGACGCTTCAGAATCTGCTCTTTCGCGCTCTGTAGCGGCCAGCCCAACGCCCGCAGCACCGCCAATGCCATCATGGGGCCGCGGTGAACACCCGCGGCGCAGTGAACATAGAGCTTGCTGTCAGGATCCTCGAGCGCTTCCAAGGCAAACTCCACGCCTTGCTGCAACAGTTCCGGGGACTTCAGTTGAAAATCATCCTCGGTGGGATTGTGCAGCACGCTTACAGGAAGGCCTTCCGCAAGAGTACGGTCATCAAACTCAATCTGCATGTTGATAATGTGCGTGACTCCCGTGGAAAGGAGCTCGGTCATGTTCTGGTCGTTCCAAATTCCGCCGCCCACCGCGATGCGGTCCGTCACCCAGGTCATATCCATAGTCAATTCTTTAGATGCTATTAGAACAGGAGCACACGAGCAACGATCAGTGAAGGACCACGGATACGGCGTGAACCGGGAAAATGGACTAGAGCGCCGATGTGGAAAGATCCGGCTCGTTCACTCGTGATTCGCGCGATCGCAGCTTCGAACTATTCACCAGCGCAACTGATCCGATGATGATGGCCGTCCCCACCAGCATGTAGCCATCCACGTTTTCTTTCAGCAGCAGCCAGCCTAAAAATACCGCGACGATAGGATTGATGTAGGTGTAAGTTGCTACCTTGGGAGTGGGGACATGTTCCAGCAGCCAGATATACGCGCTATAGCCGATCCAGGAGCCGAAGATGACCAGATATCCCACCGATTCAAAGGCCGGCGCGGTCCAGCGCGCATGGCGGAACTGGCCGGCGAGAGCGGCCACAGCGGCATTGACAAATCCTGCCAGGGTCATCTGCCAGGCGGCTGAGGAAAACACGCCCACGCTGATCTCCCAGCGGCTGGAAAAAACCGAGCCCAGCGCCCAGCAGAAGGATCCCACTCCCAGGATTCCTGTACCGATTAACTCCATGTGTCCAAGATGAGTGCCGGCGGTGAGACGCGGCCACAGCAGGACCAGGAGCCCGATAATGCCGAAACCCAGCCCGAGCATTCCTTGACGCGACATTCTCCCGTCGCGCAGAATCCACGTTTCGATGATGACCACCCAGATCGGCAAAAGGGCGACAATCAGAGCGGCAAAGCCGCTGGCCACATATTCTTCGCCCCAGAGTACGCCGATGTTGCCGAGCGAGAGCAGCAGTACGGCGATTCCCAATAACCGAACAAGGTCCTGGCGATTGATGCGGATTCTTCTACCCGACAGTGCGCAAAAGCCCAGCATGACGGGCCCGGCGGCGAGATAGCGCACCGCGCCGGCAACATAGGGAGGAAAATCGCGTACGGCAATTCGCATGGCCAGATAGGTGGAGCCCCACAATACATAAACCAAGCCAAAGCACAGGGCCACGCGGGAACGATGAGTTTCGGCCGTCATCGGGTAATTACGATTATCTGATACTCACGCGCGGGCTGAAGATGCGAAACAGTCGAGCTGCATTGATTGCATGGTGAAATGCACCACCGTAACCGCGGGAAGCAACGGTGTTCCACGCTATAATAAAGGAAGCATGAAGAATCGGCGCACATCATTGTTTCTGCTGAGCACTCCGGCCC
>JAICYU010000158.1 GCA_025934025.1 Terriglobales bacterium | reverse complement strand
TACATCGGCGAGGAGAACCAGCGGCTGCGCATGTATAAGCGGGCGGCAGGCGTTGAGACCGAAGACCAGCTCGAGGACGTCGCCAAGGAACTGCAGGACCGCTACGGCGCGCCTCCGGCTCCGGTGCGTTATCTGCTTGCGGCCTCCGCGCTCAAGCTGCTGTCGGAGAACGTGGGGGTGCTGAGCATTGACCGCAAGCGCGATTCGGTCACCATCAAGTTCACGGAAGAAGCGCAGATTGATCCCGAACGCCTGGCTCGTTTTGTGGCGCAATCACGCGGGGCGCAGTTCTCTCCCGGCGGCGCGCTGAAATTCACTCTGAAATCCACGCAGCCGGAAGCTGTGATCGAGCAATTGAATGGGCTGCTCCGGGAACTGCGCGCAGATCCCGTGAAGATATGAGGATCAGGCGCCGTAACTGCTTTTCAAGTACGCCGTGATCTCGCCCTCGAGTTCGGCGTAGCCTGCGTGAATGGTGCTCCGCAGCGCCGACTCGATCGGCTGCCCATCTCCCAACCGCTGGAGAATCCTGGCCAGATCGCCCATGCCATACGTCCGCCGGATGTACTCGACTGCCGCCAGTCCTTCGGCGTACGCGACCGAAGCTTCGCCGGAGCTGTAGTCTTCAAAATTGCCTTCCAGTTGGCTGAGCGGGATCTGATGTCCCGTCACGTAGAGCGTCGCGAGCCTGCCTCCGAATGCAGACATGTTCACGCCCTGCTCGAATTCAGCAATTCCCTCGTTCAGCCACTGCGGAGCGCGGCCGTGCGTGATGTTCTGAATAAACGAATGGGTAAGTTCGTGGCGCAGCACTCGCGCCAGCTCCGGCGTAAGAGACTTAATTCCTGATATGGGAATGCGAATCTTGCCGTCGTTGAGCGCGGCGGACCATGCCGGTGCGTGCGTCACGTCCAGAAATACCTGATCGGTGTAAAGAGAAACGCTGATGTTCGGCGGCGATGCTCCCAGGTCATTCTGCAGGTCGCTGTAATCGCTTTCCAGCGCGTCCAGAATCTGCCGCCGCAGATCGTCCGGCGCTTGCGAGCCTTCATAGCGCAGCGTGAAATGAGTGCTCTCTTCCTGGCGGAACTCAGCTTCTGTCTTCGACTCGCGTTCCGCGCGTTCCAGCAGTGTCTTGATCTGGTCGTCAGGCCGCAGCGCCAGCGATTTCTTCCACGCAGCAATCGCTTCAGGAACATGGTCGTTCTTGTAGCAGGCGTAGCCAAACAACGCGAAAGCGACGCCGGAGCGCGGATCCGAGCGCGTGGCTGCCTCCGCCGCCGAAAATGCCTCAGAGTAACGGCCCAGTTGCAGCAGCGTGGACGCGTACTGCTCCAGCAACACCGGCTGGTCCGGAAGATAATGCAGCGCGTTCTCTAGGTAACGCGCAGCCGCAGGCAAATGGTTTCTGTTCTGCTCAAAGCTGGCGGCGATAGCGTAAGCGCCGGCGGACCGCGCGGGCACTCCTTCCGCTTCAACAGCAGCAAGGGCGCCGGCGTCCACCTGGTCGTTGCGGATCACGCGCGCAATCAGCGCATCATCCACCGCCATCTGCTCGCGCATGGGCGGCAGCTCGGCAGCAATGTTGTTCTTTTCTTGTGCCGGAGCCGATACTGGAGAGCCACTCTCAATTTTCGCAACAATGGACTTCGGAATGGTGAAGGTGTTGTCGCCAATCGCGTATTCCACGCGTCCGTTGTGCTCTGTAACAGAATCCGCGGTAATGCGTGTGCCGCTCTTGAGCACGATTGTGTCGGCGTACGCCGATGCGGCGAGCAGAGCAGCGCAGCAAAATGGGATAATCAAACGCACGCGCGCACATTATGGCATGACTGGAAGGCCTCGCTTGCCGTCCCTAATGACGAAGGTGTTACTTCTGTTACTCCTGTTGGGCGGTGAACGCCTGCGCGCCCAGAGCACCGCAAGCACGCAGCCGCCAGCAACAGGCAAAGCTATTGAGCTGTATCGCCAAATTCTCAGCGCGGAGCTCGATCCTGGCGAGGTCCACTCCATCCGGCAAGTAACGCTCGAACGCGAAGACCTGCACATCTCCCTCAACGACGGAACCATCGCGCTCATGAAAGCCACCGACGGCCACATCACCGGCGCGGTATTTGAGGGAGTGGGCGAAATTCTGCTCATCGCGCCTGACCGCGCGGAGCGCACCTCACTCGGCTTGTTTACCGGCTCGGCGGTGCTGGAACAGCGCTTTGGCAGCGCCTATCTCCGTTTCGCTGATGACACCGTCACTCGCGACCTGCGCGCCGGCTTTCGCCCGCTTCCCCCGGACCAGAATGCCGCCGAATTCATCGCCCGCTGGCAGCGACCGGCGGCGGAGCTGGCAAGGTCCGACGGCCTTCAACTCCTTCAGGCGCTCAGCAATTCGGCCGATGCGGCTTCCCGCTATCTGCACTTGCGCGTCGGGGGCACGCAATTGGGGATCTTCGACTTGTATCTGGATACCAACAGCCAGGAACAGATCAGCGTAGCCCAACCAAAGATCGCGGGCCTATCGTCGTACTACGATATATGGACCTCTTTCCCCATGCGTTCCGTGCGCCAGGCAGGCACCGCTGGAGAACATCTGGCGCCGCGCTTCGATCTGTTGGATTACCGCATCCGTGCCACCGTGCAGCCGCCCAGCAGCATGGAAGCAGAAGCAGAAGCGACGCTGGTTCCGCACCGTTCAGGACAACGCGCGGTGATCTTGGAGCTTTCGCGATATCTGCACATCAGCGAGGTGCGCCTGAACGGCCGGCCCGTCGAGTTCATCCAGAATGAGGCCATTTCCGGCAGCGATCTGGCCAGGCGCGGCGACGATCTGATCGAGCTCGTCTTTTCGCAACCGCTTCAGGCCGGCCAAACCGAGCAACTTTCGTTCAAGTATGCGGGCCCGGTAATGCTGGATGAAGGCAATGGCCTGGTCTACATCGGCTCGCGCGGAACCTGGTATCCAAATGCAGGGCCGGAGTTTTCTAATTTTGATCTTACGTTCGACTATCCTGACGATTGGTCCCTCATCGCGACCGGCAAACAGGTTTCAAGTTCGCGCCAGAATGGGCGCACTGTTACGCGCTTCGTCAGCTCCAAGCCAATCTCGCGCGCCGGGTTCAATCTCGGGCGGTTCACTGTGGGGCAAGCGTCTTCCGCTGGGGTCTCGATTCGCGCTTACGCCAGCCAGACGGTTGAGCCGCAGCTTTTTGCCCGCGAGTTGCACGCAGGAGAGCGTCCGGATCCGGCGCGTGAGGTGCAGCAGATCGCAAGGCAAACCGCAGACACGGTCAGCTTTCTTTCCGGCGAACTCGATCCGTTCCCCTATCCGAATCTCGAAGTAACGCAACTTCCTGGTGTGCTCAGCCAGTCCTGGCCGGGGCTGATCTATCTCTCCAGCCTTGCATTCCTCGATCGCGATGAGCGCAGCGCTGCCGGCATCAGCGACCCATATCTCGAGCTTCTGCTCAGCCGGATGATGCTGGCGCATGAAACGGGACACCAGTGGTGGGGCGACGCCGTGGATTCGCTCTCTTACCGCGACGAATGGATCATCGAAGCTCTGGCAAATTACTGCGCGTTGCTCATGCTGGAAAAGAGCGATCCCAAAGCCCCTGCCATCGCTCTCAATTACTATCGCAACGAATTGCTGAAGCCGGGCAGCAGCGGAATCATCGCTGATGCCGGGCCGGTGACGCTTGGCGCCCGCCTCACATCGTCGCGTTTTCCCGATGCGTATCAGAAAGTCCTTTATGGCCGCGGCACATGGTTGATCCACATGCTCCGCACCATGCTGCGCCAGGCCAGTGGCGATAAGAATGATGCACTCTTCTTCTCGGCGCTGCGGTCGCTCTTGAGCAGGCCTTCCAACTCTAAAATTTCCACTCATGATCTAGAGGTTGCATTTGAGCAGGTGATGCCGGCATCACTTGCGTACGAGAAGACGAAATCACTGGAATGGTTTTTCGATAGCTGGGTGAACGGCGCTTCCGTTCCGCACCTCAGCCTGGAACGCGTGAAGCTCACTTCTGCCGAAGGCAAGGTACGAGCTGCAGGAACGATTCGCCAAACAGAATGCGCCAAAGACCTGGTTACGGCGGTGCCCCTTTACGCCGTGGACGCCATAGGCCGGACCCGCTTTCTGGCATTCGTCTTCGCTGACGACGTGGAGACTGATTTCAAGCTCATTGCGCCGCCCGGGACAAAACAATTGCTGCTGGATCCGACGAATTCGATTTTGCGGCGATGAGCCTGTCCCCTGCTAGAATTCCTGCTTTCCTTGTAAGGAGGCTCATGCTTCGCATTCTGGGAATTCTCCTGTTCTCATCTCTCGCCCTGGCGCAGACAACGCCGCATCATTACACGCTTCCGGCAACGCCCGCGACTGTAGCCTGGGGCTATTACGACGCTAAGGCCACGCCCGTGCTGCGCATCCATTCCGGTGATACGGTGGAGTTCAATACGCTCATCACCAACAGTCCCACAGGGCTTGAGAAAGCTGGCGTTCCGCCCGACCAGGTGCAGCAGAGCCTGCGCGATATCTACAAAGAAGTCACCAACAAAGGCCCCGGCGGGCACATCCTGAATGGGCCGGTTTATATCGAAGAAGCCGAACCGGGAGACACCCTGGAAGTGCGCATTCAGAAAATTGATCTCGCCATTCTCTATGCTTACAACGCCTTCGGCCCGACACGTGGCTTCCTGCCCGAAGATTTCCCTTATCGCAAGATGAAGATCATCCCGCTGGATCGCGAGCGCATGGTGGCCAAGTTCGCTCCTGGAATTGAGATCCCGTTGCATCCGTTTTTCGGCAGCATGGGCGTAGCTCCTCCGGAAGCTTTCGGCCGCGTTGACAGCGCTCCGCCCAGCCTTCACGCCGGCAACATGGACAATAAGGAACTCGTCGCAGGCACAACGCTGTATCTGCCGGTGTGGACCAAAGGCGCTCTGTTTGAAGTAGGCGACGGCCACGTGGGACAAGGTAACGGTGAAGTAGACATCACAGCTCTTGAAACGTCACTGACCGGCACGCTCCAGTTCATTGTTCACAAGAAGACCGGCCTGAAGTATCCGCGAGCGGAGACACCCACCCATTACATCAGCATGGGGTTCCATGATGAGCTTTACGCCGCGACGAAAATCGCGGTTCGCGAAATGATTGATTTCCTGGTGGAGGAAAAGCATCTCAGCCGCGACGACGCTTACATGCTGACCAGCGTTGCCGGGGACGTGGATATCACGGAACTGGTGGACGGCAATAAGGGCGTCCACGTGATGCTGCCCAAGGCCATTTTCATCAAGTAGAATTCTCTTCAGAAGAGCAAGAGAGCAGGCTCATGAAACTTCTGATTCGCTGGCTGGTCAGCGCCATCTCGTTGCTGATTGTCGCTTACTTTGTTCCCGGTTTTGTGGTGCACGGCTTTATCGTGGCGCTGATTGCGGCCATCGTGATTGGTTTTGTGAATGCCACGCTCGGGTTCATGCTGAAGATTCTCACTCTGCCTCTGAGCTTCATCACGCTCGGTCTGTTCCTTATCGTGATCAATGCGCTGATGCTCAAAGTAGCGGCTGCGATCACGCCCGGATTTGAAGTCCGTTCCTGGACGGCGGGATTTCTCGGAGCCATTCTGCTGACTGTGGTTTCGGCTTTCCTCCACTGGCTTATCGGCGACAAGCGTCGCGAGCGCCAGTATGAATAAATCCCACGGCATCCCACCTCGAATTCCAATTTTTGGGGGTGGCTGTTCCTTTCAATATCACAGAAACCGTAAGGAGCTCATAATGCGTACGGAGGAAAACTCGAACTCCAACACATAAAGCATTTTATGAAACGGAGCCGCTGCAGCTGCTAGTCGCTCACCGTTTTCGTTATTGCGTCATACTCCCGAATTCCTCCGGTAACTCATCCTCCACTTCTGCCGTTGGTTCAGCAGTGCCAAATTCCACTAGCCCAAACGTATTTGGAGCAGTTTTTGTAAAAATTCGCCCCTTTCGCGCATAGCCAGACAGCGTTCCTGCGAGAGAAATTCGGTTCTTTTTGTCTTGCGGTTTGCCAAGCAACTTTAATATTTCGGCAATTGGGAGCGGTGATCCCGCATGCCGCAACAGATCGCGAGTTTTTGCGAGAGTGCTCCCTTCGCGCAAGTTGTGCTCAGCATCGCTGGATGACTCAACGTCCTTGGGAAGCAGCTTCATCGAGTCTTGGAGGGCTTGGAGATAGGCAGATGCTTCTCGAAGTTGCATCTCTAGGCTCCTGATCTCCTGCTGCTTCTTGTCTGTCAGCTTCTGAAAGTTTTCACGAAGTCCCATCGCTTTTCCTCCGCCTCTAATTGCACATTATATATCGGAGTGGAAACAGAAAGCAATCGTTTGCCGGATTGGCAAACATGGGAAACGGATTTCCCATCCGTGCTATATTGTAAGCTCTTAGGAGGTTCGCCCCAGAAGAATATGAATCCGCTTGACTCTGTTATTAAAGCTCTTGAGGCCAAAAAGCGATTTGCTCCAAACGGCGAAGATTACTGGATGGCGCGCGAAATTCAGCCCATTCTTGGATATGAAAGGTGGGAGAATTTCGAGACAGTAATCGAAAAGTCAAAAACTTCATGTGAAAGTGCTGGCTTTAAGGTTACTTATCACTTTCTTGATACCACGAAGGTGATAAGTGCCGGAAAGGGAGCAAAGCTGTCGCGAGCGGACTGTTATCTAACCCGATATGCATGTCACTTGATCGCGATGAACGGTGATAGCAGCAAGCCTGAGATTTCAACTGCGCAGGCATATTTTGCAATTCAGACTTACAGGCAAGAACTCAGCGATCAGGGCAAGCGAATTGCTCTTCGCGAGCGAGTACGGAAAGGGAACAACATTCTCGCGGGGACGGCCAGGAATGCAGGCGTGAAGCGCTTTGGATTGTTCACCGATGCTGGTTATCGCGGCTTGTACGGCATGGGGTTGCAGGAAATCAAGGTGCGCAAGCGCATCCTGCAAGACGAAGACCTTCTTGACCGTGCCGGGCACGCTGAATTAGCGGCTAATGAATTCCGGATTACGCAGACGCAGCAGAAGTTGGAACGTGAACGCACTCAGGGCGAGAATGCCGCGATCCGAATCCACCACGATGTCGGCTCTGAAGTCAGAGATGCAATTGACCGCATCGGCGGAACAATGCCTGAAGATCTTCCAGCAGAAGAACCGATAAAGCATCTAATCGCCGCACAGAAGAAATCCAAGAAGAAACTTCAGCAGCAGGAGTTGAGGTTTAAGAAATGAGAATTGAGAAAGAATAGTTCGACAAGGTTCTAGAAAAAGAAGATGTGAAACTCAAGCGCTACTCTTTTCTTGACGTGCGCGTCAGTCAAGTGACCTCCTAGGTACGGCGCATTCTTAACCCAGGTGCGAGCGCCGCCACGCCCTGCAACTGAAACAGCCGAATGCCTGCTACTCCGGCTGCGCCGGCCTGGAAGCACTGCCGCGCGTTCTCCAGAGTTACTCCGCCCAGCGCCTGCACCGGAATCGTGCTCTGCGTGCAAACTTCCTG
>JAICYU010000236.1 GCA_025934025.1 Terriglobales bacterium | reverse complement strand
GCGTCAGCCTGTTTGGGATACTTTTTGGACCGCGGGCACTCCGGCCGGCTATGCGGTTTCCTGCTTTGCCGGGGGCTGTTGGGCCCGCGCTTCAACAGACAGACTCTCTTTGAAAACTCGCTGCAGCAGCGTTGGAAAGTAAGGCGCTGAGGAAACGCGTTCTAGCCCACGCACTCGGCGTGCCAGCCATCCTTCTTCATGCGCTCGTGCAGCCATTCCTGGAGACCGCCGCGAATGCCGGCAGGGATTTCATTGAACTGGATTCCGTGCTCCCCTTCATGATTGGCCCAGGCAACGCGTCCGTAGATTTCCGCGAGAATCCCCGTCCCCGGCAGCGTAAAGCGGAGTTTCACGGTTCCACCGTGCGACAAGGATGACGGCATGGAAACTGCCGCGCCGCCGATGCTGATATTGGTCAGCGTGCCTTCAAACATCTCGCCATCGGACAGGAGCGTAACCGGGGTATCAATTTCCACCCGGTAATAGCGCTGCTGCTCCACGCACATGCTGCCGACCGGCGCTTCCACCTGGCCTTCACGATACGACTTTAGCTTGCGCAGCAGCGTACGGCGGGAAATGCCGAGCGCCTGCGCTGCTTTGCCCTGATTTCCGCCCGAACGTTCCAGAGCGCTGTAGACGCGGCTTTTTTCAAAATCGCCCAAATCGCGGTCCAGCGGCGCTTCGCTTTCCGGCTGGGGAGATTGCGGCTGTAGTTTCAGGTCGGCGGCAGTGATTTCAAGCTGCGGATTGCGCGCCAGCATGACGGCGTTAAAGACCGAATTGCGCAGCTCGCGGATGTTCCCCGGCCAGGAATAAGCGCGCATGGCGCGCGTGGCGTCGCTGGTGAAGCGCGATTCGGGACAATGCTGCTGCAATACCTGTTCGGCGATGGCCAGCATGTCTTCCGGACGCTCCCGCAGCGGTGGAATCTCCAGCTTGAACTGCGCCAGACGATGGTAAAGATCGCGGCGAAATTTTCCGATATGCGCCAGCTCTTCCAGGTTCTGGTTGGTGGCGGCGACAATGCGGACGTCAACTTTTACTTTTTTGCTGCCGCCCAGCCGGTAATACGGAACTCCATCAAGCACGCGCAACAGCTTGACTTGAACTTTGGCGTCGAGATCGCCGATTTCATCGAGAAACAGCGTGCCGTTGTCAGCCATTTCGAACAGGCCGGGCTTTTGCGTATCGGCGCCGCTAAACGCGCCTTTTTCGTAACCGAACAGCTCGCTTTCCACCAGATGCTCCGGCATGGCGGCGCAATTGACGTCAACCCACGGATTGTTGCAGCGCAGGGAATGCTGGTGAATGGCCCGCGCGACCATTTCTTTTCCGCTGCCGGTTTCGCCGATGATCAGAACGGCAGCCGGATGCGCTGCTACTTGCCGCGCCAACGCCATCACCCGTTTCAGCGATTCACTGCGAACCACCTGTCCGGGCATTTCCAGCGAATTTTGCAGGAGCGTGGGCAATCCCTCTCCTCATCCGTTCTGTGTGACTATGCCGGAAGGCACAGCACTTTGGTTCACCAATCATGTCGCAGGCGAAGAGCAACCGCAATCAGGAACTAGTTTGTTGGGATTACTGAAGTTATCGGCCCCATAGGGCAAAAAGTTCTAAAGATTTTCAAATATTCAGCGCAATTTCGGGGTGGAACTTGTGACAAGCACGGTGACGGGATGGTTCTCTCCTGTGACATTGCTGTCACACATTCCCTGATTCCTTCGGAGCTCTCAGGCTGCAGGAATTGGGCGGTATGCAATTGAAATCAAAGCGCGAACCGCTAAAGAGGAGTACAGCCTTCGGCTTTGGCCCTGCTCTTGCCCATATCAGGCCGGGGAGCAAGGGGGCAAAGCCGGATGTCTAGGTCAGCCAAGATCTTTCTCGGGATTGTTTGCCTGGCGGGCGCTGCGGTTGCTGCTTTTGGAGCCTACACCTGGAGTGTAGATGATCCGGCCAAGTTCATTGCTTACCTTCTCACTGCGATTTTGGCGTCCCGCTTGCGGGTCGAGCTCCCGGAGATTACCGGGACCATCTCCGTCAATTTTCTTTTTATCCTTATCGGAATCGCCGAGCTGACGTTCGGCGAAACGCTCTTGCTGGGCACGGCCGCGATTCTGGCCCAATGTTTCATCAGTTGGCAGCGCTGGCTCAAGCCGCACCAGTTCTTCTTTAACGTGTCCGGCTCCGCAGTGGCTATCTGGCTGGCGTATTACGCCTACTACTGGCCGCTGGCGCGAACGCACGTGAACCAGTCACTTCTGCTGATGCTGGCCGCCTGCGTTTATTTTGTGATGAACACCCTGCCCGTGGCCGGCATTATCTCGCTCACGGAAAAAAAGAGCCTCACCAAGATATGGGCGGATTGCTACTTCTGGTCCTTGCCCTATTACCTTGTGGGCGGCGCGATCGCCGCGTTGGTCCGCTGGGCCAATCATGTTGTGGGCTGGCAGCCGACTCTTCTCGCCTTGCCGGGCATGTTCCTGATTTACCGCTCTTACCGGCTCTATGTGGGGCGTCTGGAAACGGAAAAGAAGCACGTTTCGGAAATGGCGGACCTTCACCTGCGCACCATTGAGGCGTTGGCGCTGGCTATTGAAGCCAAAGACCAGACCACGCACGACCATCTGCAGCGTGTGCGTGTATATGCGATTGAATTGGGCAAAGAGCTGAATCTGCCCAATGATGAATTGGAAGCCTTGCGCGCGGCCGCGCTGCTGCACGACATTGGCAAGCTGGCGGTTCCGGAGCACATCATCTCCAAGCCCGGCAAGCTCACGCCGGAAGAATTCGACAAGATGAAGATCCATCCCATCGTCGGATCGGAAATCCTGGAGCGCGTGAAGTTTCCCTATCCGGTGGTGCCGATTGTCCGCGCGCATCACGAGCGCTGGGATGGAACTGGGTATCCCGACGGCCTCAAAGCTGAAGAAATTCCGCTGGGCGCCAGAATTCTTTCTGCCGTGGACTGCCTGGACGCTCTCGCTACTGACCGCCAATATCGCAAGGCGCTTCCACTGGATGAAGCCATGCAGAAGGTAGTGGAGCAGGCGGGCAGAGCTTACGATCCGCAGGTTGTGGCGATTCTCAACCGTGACTACAAGAAGCTTGAGCAGATCGTGAACAACCAGAGCCACACGTTGGACCGTCAAAAGCTTTCGACCGACCTGAAGGTTCAGCGCGGTGAGGCCCCGGCGAACGGCTTTGCCGCTCCGGAACCTGGTGAAGCGACCCACGCAACTTTCATTTCGTCTATTGCAGCCGCCCGGTATGAAGCGCAAGCGCTGCTGGAACTCAGCCACGACCTGGGCAACTCATTGAGTTTGAGCGAAACGCTTTCCGTGCTCAGCATCAGGTTGAAACGGCTGGTTCCCTACGATGCATTTGCGACTTATGTAATGCGGGATGGCTGTCTGGTTCCCGAATTTGCCAGCGGAGAGAACTTCCCGCTGCTGGCTTCGTTGCGTATTCCCATGGGCGCAGGACTTTCTGGCTGGGTTGCGCAAAACAAGAAGGCGATTGTGAATGGCAACCCTTCCTTCGAGCCGGGCTATGCTGCTGATGAAGAAAAATTCCAGCCGCTTCGTTCCGCCATCTCCGTGCCGCTCGAAGGTTCGCAGGGAGTGGTTGGCGTGCTCACGCTCTATCACGCGGACGCTGACGCATACACCTCAGACCATCAGCGAATTCTGATGGCGATCAGTCCCAAGGTGGGAGCTACAGTAGAAAACGCGCTCGCCTTCCAGGAAGCGGAAAGCTCCGCGACAACCGACTATCTCACCGGGCTGCCTAATGCGCGTTCGCTGTTCCTCCATCTGGATCGCGAACTGGCGCGCTGCAAGCGCTTGAAGACTTCCGTCACTGTGATGGTCTGCGACCTCGACGGATTCAAAAAGATCAACGACCGCTTTGGTCACCTGAACGGGAACCGCATTCTCAGCCAGTTTGCCCGCAGTCTTCAAGGCTCGTGCCGCGAATACGATTATGTCGCACGGATGGGCGGTGACGAGTTCGTGATTGTAGCTCCCGGGCTGAGCCTTCCGGCTGCCGAAGCCCGCGGCGTCTGCCTCAGCGCTCTGGCCAAGCGGGCGGGCGAAGAGATCTGCGGCGTGGATTGGCTTTCGCTCAGCGTGGGATGCGCGGTGTCCGCAACCGACGGAATGGATGCGGAGAAACTTCTGGCTGAAGCTGACCACCGCATGTATTCACAGAAGCAGGAACACCATTGCGCCATGAAAGGATTGGCGATTTCATCGCGCGATACCGACCTGGCGCGCGACGTGGTTGCGAACTAATGGTTCGTTCTCTGTCTTTGGCTGCTCTGCGGCTGCTTGTCCTGATGCTTCTGGCCAGCCTGGCCGGCGCGACGCTGATTCGCGTGGCCCCGGGCTTTGCTTCTGACGAACAGGAACTGAATCCTGGCCTTTCTACCGCCAGCGTGGAAGCGATTCGGCAGGCGCGACTGGCCGATGGCGATATTCCGCATTTTTACGCGCACTATTTGAAATCATTGCTGCACGGGGATCTGGGCACGTCAACCGCGCTGAACCAGCCTGTTCGCGATCTGCTGCGCGAACGATTGCCGCTCACGCTCAAGAACCTGGCTGTTTCACTTTTTCTGGGATGGGCTCTGGGCCTGATGCTGGCCGTGGTTGCCCATCTCTCGGGCTTGCGGACATTCCAATTCGCCGCGGATGGTGTGGGCGGAAGCCTCATTTCAACCCCCGCGGCTGTCATGGCCTTGATTTTCCTGATGCTTCGCTGGCCGCCGGTGGTCGCGGCTGGAATACTCATTCTTCCGAAGATCTACCG
>JAICYU010000256.1 GCA_025934025.1 Terriglobales bacterium | reverse complement strand
ATGAATATTCGACCATCGGCCATCAGCGTGTGCCCGGCACAGAACAGAGCGTAAGAAGATGCCGCAGTCGGCGAAAAGGTATTGCTTGCTGGGTCCCAAATGTGCGGTTGCAGTGATTCGGTGTAATAGGAGACGAAGAAGACGCGGCCATCAGGGAGCACGGTGGTATGGACCGCCCGCGTTGGCCAGGTCTGGACTGCGGTCCATTGCCCTTGAACGTTGGCTTGCGCTTCGCATCGGCGAACTGCACCAGCGATCAGCAGCAACAGCACCGATGCGCCCCAAAAAGCCCAGACTGAAGAGAAGCGGCGCACAGTATTGGCTCAGATTCAGCCACTTTCAGCAGGGTTGCGCAACGGAGTTGCTTCACCAAATCAATTTTTGTACTTAGTTCCTGCTGAAAAAGTTTTGGCGAGAGAAAATCTAAAGCCGTTGCGAGAACTGAATATTTTGTATGTAACGTTGTGATTCCGCCGAGCAGCGCAGATCACCTTGCCTCTCAGGAAACTGTCAACGCATCTCACGAGTACAATAGCTGGCTTATTAATATGCCTGACCGACTCTATCTAAGCATCTGGTTTCCCAGCTTCCACGAGCAGGAGATTCTGCCGCGCCTGCACTCCGTAATAAAGCAGTTCCCTTTTTCCGCGCAGCGCCCCGGCATCGGTTATGTGGCCCTGCACAGCATCTCCTGGGATGAGCCAGTCGTATTCCAACAAACATTTGATCATCGCGCGGACCCCGACCGCGTACTTTCGCTCGCCGCCGAATTTCCCCATCAAGACAACGCCTATGAGATTGACGCAACGTGGGACCTCTGGACGCCAGTTCAGGAAGGAGAACTCGACACCACTTGGCAACTCAGCCCCGAGCCAGTCAAGTTCTACGCCTTTGGGACTGAGTTTGAGGAATCCACTTACCAGCAGAATGGCCATGTACAGGTGGACTTTGGCCTCGACACGCCGTTTCTTTACGAAGACGTAGAGTTCTCCGAAGGTGTTGAAAACCGCATCAAGGCCAACGTGCAAAAGCTGGTGAACTTCACCAACGCCGTAGAGAAAAACTGTGGCATCAGCGGGCGCGTGCTGTGGTCAGAGTCAGAGGACAACCTGGCCCAGAAGCTGATCGAACGCTTGCAGAAAGTCCAGTGAACCAGCAGAAAGTCAGGCTAGTTCCGTGGGCGCTGAGCGGGATCTACTGCGCGTTTGGCTGCTGCGCTGCCATTAGTCGGGGCCGCTTCTCAAAATAGACGGCCAGATAACATTCCGCCTGACGCTGCATGGTCTGATCACTGATTTTTGAAGTCCATCGGTCGCCTGCTGCGTCGTACTCAAGCACCCCCCACTCCACCGGAGCATGATCGCGCTCATACACAAATTGCAACAGAATTCGAGCGCCCTGGTCTTCAGCAACCGCGAACCGCACACAATCGGCGCGACGGTCCGCCGGTACCCTCGCACATTTACCAGCGTAGCCCAGATTGCAAAATTCGCGCAGCTCCGCATCAGTGGGAGTGAGTTCGGCGCTGCCGGCCCGGCATGTCCCGCAAAAACCCGCGCCGAGCGGTAACCGCGACGGGAAGTTCCACTGGATGTTGAATGCACGTTGATGAGGAAAGAAGAAAGGACAAGCCACGGCACGCACATCTTACTTTCAAAGCCTGTGGTTGTGTAGAATTTTTCGCTATGGATGAGATGAACCGGCTGCAAATGCTTACGCAGTTTCTTGAACTCAATCCGGGCGATGCCTTTGCTCGCTATGGTTTAGCCATGGAGTACTCTAAGACCGGGCAGACTGAAGAAGCTCTCAGCCAATTTTCCCGCCTGCTGGAACTTCATCCGGACTATACGAATGGATACTTCATGGCCGCGCAGACGCTTGAGCGTGCAGGACGAACTGCGGAAGCCAAAGCCATGCTGGAAAAAGGCATTGACGCCGCGAACCGCACTGGGAACAGGCACGCGCTCTCAGAGATGAGCGGCATGTTGGAAGAGATTTCGTAGCCACAGTTTTCCTTCACTTCAGGTACAATCAGCCACTCTGAACCGAGAGGATTGGACGGAACGGATGGGTTTTGCCGGAAAAATGTTCTTCCTGACTATTCTGGTCCCGTTGTGCGGGTTCGGCCAGCAGAAACCAGTCCCTGTTCCGGTCACCCCATCGCCTTCTCCTGCGCGATCAGATTCGAACAGTCCTCTCCCTGGAAATGGCACTGCCGCCCAGCTTCATCCGGGGGATCCGGCACAACCGGCGGCAATATAGAGGTTCTCTCGGACACTAGGGGAGTCGATTTGCACCCCTACCTGATTGGCCTCAAGAAGAAAGTTCAAAAAAATTGGAACTCATTGATACCTGACAATGCAAGAGGACCAGAGGGAAAGTACGGGCTCGTCGTGCTCCGTTTTGTGATTCTTCCAGACGGGAGTGTACAAGGGCTCAGAATCGAGCGGCGATCTTCGGATGAACCTCTTGACCGTGCAGCCTATGGGGCGATTGCGTCTTCAACTCCATTTGATCCGCTGCCAAGAGAGTTTACAGCCAGCCGACTGGAGCTGCGGACAAGCTTTCTCTACAACCCTAAAAAAACAAAGCAAGAGTCACACCCGACTGATCCCATAAAGCCAGAGGCTCCCAAAAACAATTCCCATCCGGCTCAGTGACACAGTTCCTGGCTATTTCTGCTTGGCAGCCGCTTCCGCCAGCACCTGCGAGGTTGGCTTCATGCTGCGGCGGATGGCCCACTCCACCAGACCGGGAAGATTCTCGTTCAGTTTGATGGCCAGCCAGTAATGCCATGGCGTCACGACCTGGCGTTTCCTCTTCAACATTCCATTGAGAGTGGCACGCGCCACCACGTCTGCCCCAACGCCATATTTCACTGATGCTCCCACACGCTGCGGATTGCTGCCTTTGAGCATGTTGCTGGCGAAATCGGTGGCGATGTAGCCGGGGCAAACCGTCAGAACGTTGATGTTGTAGCGGCCAAGTTCCATTCGCCCCGCCTCGCCCAGCGCATTCAACGCGTGCTTGGTCGCACCATATCCGGACATGTAAGCCACGCAGATGTGACCGGCGACGGAAGAGATGTTCACAATTTCCCCACCGCCCTGCTGCCGCATAATTGGGATTGCCGTCTGCATGCACTCCATTACGCCGAAATAGTTCGTATCGAACATGGTCCGAAGCTGGCCGATGTCCATTTTCTCAATGGAATCGTTCAATCCAAAACCGGCGTTGTTTACCCAGATATCAATGCGCGAAAACTCGCGCAGGGCCGCCTGTGCAAGTGCCTGTACCTGGTCGCGCTGGCTTACGTCGCATGCCATGGTCAGCACCTGGCCGGGAGCGGCTCCCATGCGCTGAGCTGCGGCTTCAACTCGCGCCGAATCGCGCGCGCACAAGACCAGCTTGGCGCCCTCGGCCAGAAACAACCTTGCGATGGCTTCGCCAATCCCCATGGAAGCACCGGTAATCACCGCGACTTTGCCCTGTAACTTCATGGCTCATGTTTGTAGTGCCTGGGCAGGCTTTCGTCAAGCACGCTGCTATAAAATTTGCGTGTGCCCCTGCTTGCGCTATTTCCGCTGGAGTTGGTGCTGTTTCCGGGAGCGCCACTGCCACTTCATATCTTTGAGCCGCGCTACAAGGAACTGATTGCAGAGTGCCTGGAAGAAAAGAAGGGCTTTGGCATGGTGCGCGCCAAAGAGAACGCCGTCGCTGAGGTCGGCTGCACTGCGGTCATCCTGAACGTAGACCGGCAATACGACGATGGCCGCATGGACATTTCCGCCGAAGGCAAGCAGCGTTTCTCTATTGTGGAACTCAACCACGATCGCGAGTTCCTTCAGGCGGAAGTCACGTGGTTTGACGACGAGGAACCGCCGACCGTCCCCGACACTGACTCTGCGAATGCGGTCGAGCTTCACAAGCAGCTCTTTCGCGTGCTGGGGCAGGAAGCGGAAATCGAGGAGAACGTCCCCTCTCTTTCCTTCCATCTCGCCAACGCACTTCCCGTTGATCTGGATTTCAAGCAGGCGTTTCTGGAGATGAAGTCCGAAGCGGAGCGCCTGGAAACTCTCATCGAATACTATCGCGCAACGATTCCTCAGCTCGAAAAGACCATGCGGGCGCGGGAAAAAGCCAGCGGCAACGGCCACGTTCGCTGAGCGCGCCGCGGGGCTCTCCAAAAAACGGCGGGCGTATAATTGCGAGCAGAGGCCCTTCATGACTCTTCCACGTACCCTGGGCGAGCTTAGGAAAAGCCCTTTTTCCGAGCAGAGACTCCGTACGCGCAAGACCAAAGACGAACTCCGCGACAACCT
>JAICYU010000067.1 GCA_025934025.1 Terriglobales bacterium | reverse complement strand
TACCAGCTCAATCTGATTGACACTCCCGGGCACGTAGATTTCTCTTACGAAGTTTCCCGTTCGCTAGCCTCGTGCGAGGGCGCGCTGCTGGTGGTGGACGCGTCACAGGGCGTGGAAGCGCAGACGCTGGCCAACGCCTACCTGGCAATCAATAATGGGCTGGATATCATTCCCGTCATCAACAAAATTGATCTTCCCAGCGCTGAAGTGCCGCGCGTAAAAGAGATGATCGAGCAGACGATCGGGCTCGATACAAAAGATGCGCAACTGGTGAGTGCCAAGACCGGATTGGGCGTTCCGGAAGTGCTGGAAGCCATCGTGCACCGACTTCCTCCGCCCAAGGGCAATCCTGAAAATCGGCTGCAGGCGCTGATCTTCGATTCCTGGTTTGATCCCTATCGCGGCGTGATCGTGCTCACCCGAATCGTCCAAGGCACGCTGCGTAAAGGAATGCGAATCCGCCTTTGGTCCAACGGAAAGACTTTCGACGTTGAAACTCTCGGGGTGCTGACTCCCAAGCCGGTGGAAATTGACGAGCTCTCTGCGGGTGAAGTTGGCTTCATGATCGCCAACATCAAGAACGTTGCGGAAACCAAAATTGGCGACACCATCACTGACGACTCCTCAGCCGCCATTGAGCCGCTGCCCGGATTTGAAGAGATCAAGCCGATGGTCTTCGCCGGCCTCTACACCGTGGACGCGCACGAGCATACGTCACTGCGCGAGGCGCTGGAAAAGCTGCGGCTCAACGATTCTTCCTTCTTCTTTGAGCCGGAAAGCTCCGCCGCGCTGGGCTTCGGCTTTCGCTGTGGTTTCCTTGGCTTGCTGCACATGGAAATCATCCAGGAGCGGCTGGAGCGCGAGTTCGGGCTTGACCTGATTACCACGGCGCCAAGCGTCCGCTATAAGATCACAAAAACTGACAGCGAGCTGATTGAGGTGGATAATCCGTCACGCTGGCCCTCGCAAAGCGAGATTGGCAAAGTGGAAGAGCCGGTGATTCTCGCCACCATCCTGACGAATGAAGAATACGTGGGCGGAATCCTGAAGCTGGTGGAAGAGAAACGGGGCCGGCAAAAAGGCTTTGAGTACGTGAGCGCTTCCCGCGTGATGCTTACTTACGAACTGCCGCTGAACGAGATCGTTCTGGATTTTTACGACCGGCTCAAATCCATCTCACGCGGCTATGCTTCGCTCGACTATCATCTCTCCGGCTATTGGGAATCTCCCATGGTGAAGCTCGATATTCTGGTTTCCGGCGACCCCGTGGATGCGCTTTCCATCATCGTTCATCGCGACTTTGCTTACGATCGCGGGCGCGCGCTTGCCGCCAAAATGAAAGAACTGATTCCGCGCCAGATGTTTGAAGTTGCCATTCAGGCTTCCATTGGCGCGAAAATTATTGCCCGCGAGACGGTTCCGGCGATGCGCAAGAACGTTCTCGCCAAATGTTACGGCGGAGACATCACCCGCAAGCGCAAGCTTCTTGAAAAGCAGAAGGAAGGCAAGAAGCGCATGAAACGCATCGGCAAAGTGGATATTCCGCAAGAGGCCTTCCTTGCCGTGCTCAAGGTAGGAGAAGGCGTTTAAGCGATGCTTAGTCCACTGTAAAGTTGCTCTTTCAATCTGTGCAAATCCTTTGAATGCAATCTGTTGCTTGCCGCGCCTAGAGTCCCGCCTTATCGATGGCTGGCCCAAGACGAGCAACTTGCTTTAAATCAATAAGTTGGCAGCTTGCAACTCTTTTGTGCAAACCCTCGTTTCGCATTGAAATTACTTGACAAGCCTGTCCTCTGCTCACGAATTGCACATTTTTTTCCACAGGACTAAGCAGCATTTACCTTAATGTTCACTGGCCTGGCTTGCGGAAGACCACGGTTATGAAAGTTTCCACTTCGATCGGCTTCCCGTTCAACACGTAGGGCCGGTAGCGCCATTGCCGGGCCGCGTCCAGCGCGGCCTCTGCAAGCAGCGGGCGGCCTGCGACCACGTTAAGATCTTCGACCGATCCGTCCTTGCCAATGATGGCTTGGAGCTTCACGGTTCCGGAGATTCCTGCGACGATGGCAATGTGTGGGTAGACCGGCTCAACTTTCTTCATAAGCTGAGCTTCGGAAAGGACGGAGATCCGCCGGGGCCGTTCCCGAGCCGGAGGTTTTGGCGGTGCAAAGTTTCCTTCCATGAAGTCGCTAGGAATTCCATTCGGCTGGCCAATCGGACCCGGAGCAAGGCTCGGCGGCTCCGGCGACGTGTTGGCTGAGTGTCCAATATAGAGCGCGTCGGGACGCTGCATCAGTTGCACAATCACCGTTCCCGTGGGGCTTGGGGCGCTCCTGGATCTTGAGCGCGAGCCTTGCTCGGCAATGCGAACACTACGCACCGGCGTTGTGATGACATCGCGCGCATGCACCGGAATCACTCCGGTGGAGAGCAGCGGCAACAACACAGCTAATCCTGCGGCCGTCGCCTCGAGAGTAAAGGCGGCTGCCATCGGCCACCGTTTGCTTCTGCGAGCCCGCGGTGAAGAATCAAGCAAACTCTCTGTAAACATATCGCCTCCGGTGAAGGAATGGACACCGCAGGCATGCGTAGATGTTCCTCAATTTGCGCTTTAATGCAAGAAAAGTGGCCGCCAGAAATTGGCGGCCATTTTATGCGTGTTTGCGGAACAATTAAGGTTTTTTCGGTGTCGCCGTTGCGCGCGGAGCAGCAGGACGCGGAGCAGCAGGATGCGTTACCGCAGCTCCCGCAGCCGGCTTCCCAGCCGGAGCGGCTGAAGGATTCTGGGTGTTGTAGGCGTCCACCAGCTCTTTCGTGATTACGGTTCCCTGATTGGCCCATAGCACCGGCGTTTGCGGATTGGAAACATCGAGCACCACCGCGTAGCCGTTGGCCTTGGCATATTTTTCAAGCGTAGCCAGCATTTTTCCGCCGATGCGGTTGATCATCTCCTGCTCAGCCTGCTGAAAATCGTTCTGCGCATCTTCATAGCTCCGCTGCAGGCTTTTCTGCTTGGCCTCAATCTCTTTGGCCCGAGTGTTCCGCTCTTCATCGTTGAGCTTATCGCTCTGCGCCTGGAAGGTCTTCTTCAGGTTTTCCACTTCATCATTCAGGTTCTTGAGCTCCGCCTGTTTGGGGCTGAATTTCTGCTGAAGGACTTCAAGCTCTTTCTTGCCCTCATTGGTGGAAATGATGGCTTCCTGAATGTTGACGATGCCGATCTTTGTGGGCGACGGCGTGGTGGGGCTCGCGGCAGAGGAGCCGTCCGGCGCGGGCGCGGCTGCTGCCTGCGCCAGAGATGACGCCGTGAAGAGGGTGCTCAGGCCAAGGCCGAGAGCGAGAAATTTGTTCTTAAACGTGCCTGACATGGCTAAAGATGCTCCTTGAATCTTGTTTACAGAGGATTGCGACCAAACTGCTGCTTCTCCACCGGCGCGCCTCTGGGCTAACAGACGGTCCGCTTATGAGTGCGTAGGATGCAGAAAGGAACGGATGGTTAAGATTATAGGCCGTGCTCAGCCGAGCGTCAAACAAGCATTTCTCCTAAAACGTGGTGCTGATGGTGAACCTGAAGGTCTTCTTGGGCTCGCTCAGCCGGAAATCCGGCGCCAATGTTGCAATTGCCTGCTGGAACGTGAAATCACCCGCGGCGCCCGGCGGGAACATGGAGCGGACAATCGGGCTCGGCGACCTCACGATCGTATTGAGCGTCAACGGATTGTACGCGTAATAAATGCGGAATGGCTGTTGCACAATCGGCAGCAGTACCTGGAGTTCCAGTCCGGTGGACATGCGTGGAGTGTAGTTCGTTCCCGGAACGACGTTGAGATTCCCACTGAACGGAATTCCAGAGCCGCCCGTGCACTGGAAATTTGCCCCAATCGCAGGGCACCCGAAAGTAGTATTGTTCAGTTGTGAAATCGCGTCAGGGGCGATCTGTAACTGCGATGGCAGCGTGACAAAGTCCATTCCGAAATCTGCAAAAGGAGCCAGCACTACCGGGCCCACGATTTTGATCCGATATTCAAAATTGCTGATAAGAGAAGTGTCGCCGCCGGGGAGAGTGATGTTATTCACCGGAATGGGAACCTGTACTGCGCCGCGGCGCGGATTGCTGGGATCAACCGGCACGGGGCTGCCGTCGGGATTCGTGAGCGGAAAGTTCTGCACCGTGCTCACGAAGACATAGGGCGATACAGTGCGAATATCAAAGCCGCGCAAATCTTCTTCGCCGCCCATATAAAAGCGCTGATACGGGGGCGCTTCCGTCCCGCCAAACCCGCCGATGAAGCTTCCCTGAAAGCGCATTCCAAACGTGTTCTGGTGGTCTGTGGGAATCCATTGGGTGTAGTACGCCAACGGCCTGTAGAAGCGGACGTTTCCACCCAGTCCGGCAACTTCGGTCGAAAAGAACAAACTCTTTCCTTTGTGCGGCCGGATGGGACTGTCAATGGTGTTGAAACCGAAGGTGGGAGTCACCGAACTGGTGAGAATTCCCTGCAGCGCATTCGGGCCGGAAATGTTGCGGAAGTTCAGCGTCTGAAACAAATTGCGCGAAGCATCACTGAACGTGCTGATGCTGGTGTTGTCGAAGGAGTAGGTGATTCCAACCCGGTTGAACGAATGTCCCAACGCGTAATTGAGTGATCCGGTAACTCCGGTGCTGGACTGGTTGTAATTGAGCAGTTGGTTCAGCACCGATTGTGGAAGATTGAGTTGCTGGCCTGCGATGATCGAAGCCTGCCGCGCCTGGTTGAAATCAAAGCGCCGGCTGTAAACCGTAAACCCGAGTTGCAGCGGACGATCAAACATATAAGGCTCGGTGAATCCGAAGAGCAGTACCCGCGAAAGGCTGCCCACATTCGCCTGGACCTGAAGCGTCTCTCCTAGTCCCAGAAAATTGTTGGTCTGGTAGTTGAGGCCGATGAACGAACCCTCCAGCCCGCTCACTCCGCCTGTAAGCCCGATGCTGTTCTTGCCTTTCTCCTTCACTTTCACCAGCAGGTCCACGGTGCCATCCTGCTCGTTGAGCTTGCGTTCCGTGTCCTCTTCTGGTTTGAGCGGCTGGAAATAGTCGAGCTGGTTCAGTCGCAGGACGCTGATGTCCCATAGTTGAGTATTGAAGACCTGGCCTTCCTGCACTAGCAGTTCGCGGCGGATCACGCGGTCGCGCGTTGTGGTGTTGCCCTGAAATTCAATGCGGCGGACAAAGAACGGCTTGCCTTCATCCACATCAATATTCAGCGTGATCAGCTTCTTTTCATCGTCAACTTCCGGAGTGGGAACAGCGGAAAAGTTAATGTATCCCAGCGTGCCGTAGGCCTTGCGGAGGTTTTCGATTCCTTTGCCGATGGAGTGCGTGTCGAAAATCGCGCCATCTTTGATGGGAAACTGAGCGCGCAAGTACTTGGTATTTCCGCCAAAGACCTTGCTGTTTTTAAACGTGATTGCCTGTAGCCGATAACGCTGGCCTTCCTCCACCGGAATGTTAATGTCCATGACTTTGGCGGGACGCTTCTGGATCCAGGGAATGTGGAACCCGCCGTTGATGGTGCGCAGGTTGGTCTTCGGGTCGCCGACCACGGCTTTGAAATACCCGCTGTGCTGCAGCGCATCGCGAACCCGTTCAGCGTCTTCGTCCAGCTTGGACGAATCGAAGGTCTTGGAGAAAATTCCTTCCAGAAAAATCGAGCTGGGAATGCCGACAGCGTGCAGGTTCTTCATGGCCGCGCGCAATTTGCGGCTGGAAACATGCTTATTGCCCTGAAAACGGATCTTGCCAACCTTGATCTTTGGGCCTTCCTTCACGTTGAAGGTGACGCTCACCGAGGCCGGCGGAATCTGCTGTACCAGCACGTTGATGGTGGCAAATTGACGTCCATGCTCGGCCAGGAGCTGCTGCAGCGCAACCTTGGCGCGAATGACTTTAGTGGGATCGTAGGGGCTGTCAACCGTCAGCGGAAGCTTGATCTTCTTGTACCGGTCCAGCACGTCGCTCTGGGAAACTGAATTCAGGCCGTGATATTCAATGGTGCGGATATTCGGTTTCTCGCGCACGTAGAAGTGGATGACCCAGCCCTTTGCCGTCTGCTCTCTCTCGATACGCACATCATCAAAATATCCGGTGTTCCAGACTGAACGCAGATCGCGCTCCAGAGCTGCCGCGTCATAGACGTCTCCAGCGCGGGTATAGATGCGGGAAAGAATCGTCTCTTTAGGAATCTTCCGGTTCCCAATTACATCAATGTCCTGAATGATTTGCCCGCCTTGTTCCTGGGCACGCGCAATGTGGGGAAGGAGACCGAAAAATATGAAAGCTAGAGCCAGCGCGACGGGGACGAACCGGGCGCACTTCTCACTGGCTTCTCTTAGGAACACCAAGATATGAGTACCCTCAGACCAAGTTGGGGAAAACTCAGATTATACGGGAGTTACGGCCCCAGTGCCACAATCCCTATCCCTTTTGAGAGCTTGCGGAAGGAGCCAAGCCGCCCAACGACGGTTCTCTCCGTCTACATGGAATGGCCTTGTGGTGAAAACTTGCAACTTTTTTCCCCGGCTTACAGTTTTGCCGCCGATTCAACTTCTACCAGGCAGGAGTAGAAAGTGGGTCCGGCGCCGATGTCGGTGAGGGTCTCCGAGGTCAAAGCATTGATGCTCTTGCCGTCCGGCGCCAGTCGCGCCCAATTCAGCTTGGCTGCCACCACACCGCATTGCACCGTTCCGTTTACATGAGCCCGCAGCTTCACTTCACCTCGGTCATTGAAGACGCGGACCCAATCACCTTCTTTGATCCCACGCGGCGCGGCGTCTTGAGAATTGATCTCCAGCAGTTCCGGGTGTTCCATCTTTTGCACCGAAGGCACATTGCAAAAACTGGAATTCAGGTAATTGTCTGCTTTCCTTGCCAGCAGTTCCAGAGGGAAGCGACGTGCCTGTTGCGAGTGCCGCGATTCCCGTGGTGGAATGAAAGAGGCCACCGGATCCAGCCCCTCGGCAGCAAGAGCCTCACTGTACAGTTCCGCTTTGCCACTCGCAGTCGTGAATCCCCCATTTGCGAACGGAAGGAACGGCTCGCTTCCAAACTTAAGATGCGCGTGGCCTTCCTGCTCAAGCCGCTCGCGAGTGATGCCTGTGAGCCATCCCTGAGGATCGAGCTTGCCATCGTCGGCGGCGAGCGCCTGGTCAATCATTTGGTCCACATTTTCTTCGAAGCATTCTTCCGTGAAGCCCATATGCCTGGCCAGCGCGCGGAAGAGATCGGTATTGGATCTTGCCTCTCCACGCGCTTCGATTGCCTGATTCGAAACCTGCACGTAGCAATGTCCGTAGGCGCCAAGAAGATCCTTATGTTCGAAGAACGTGGTTGCCGGCAATACGATATCGGCGTAGCGCGTGGTGTCGGTAAAGAACTGCTCATGCACCGCCGTGAACAGATCCGGACGCAGGAATCCGCGGATCACATCTGTGTGGTTGGGCGCAACTACCGCCGGGTTGGAGTTGTACACGAAGATGGCTTTCACTGGGGGCTTATTGAGAGTCGTCAATACCTTCCCCAACTCCGACATGTTGACCACTCTCGCAGCCCGACCCAGCGGACTCTTCGCCATCAAATCCGGGCGCTCGACCTTGCGGCGGTCCAGCGGAAAACTTTGGCTCAACGTAAGCTGCAGTCCGCCGCCAACTTCTTTCCATGAGCCGGTGATGCACGGCAGCATGGCAATAGCGCGGACGGCCATGCCTCCGTTTTCCGAGCGCTGCACGCCGTAGTTCACGCGGATTGCGGCTGGCCGCACTGTGGCGTATTCGCGCGCCAGCTTGCGGATGTCCTCGGCCGGAATGCCGGTCCACTGCGCCACCCGCTCCGGCGGATACTCCCGCGCGCGATCCTTCAATTGTTCAAAGCCTACTGTGAACCGCGAAACATAGTCGACGTCGAAAAGGCCTTCGTGGATGATGACGTGCATCATGCCCAGCGCCAGCGCGACGTCGGTTCCCGGATTGATGGGCAAATACCAGTCTGCGCAGCGTGCGGTGCGCGTCTTGTACGGATCAATCACAACCAGCTTCGCGCCTTTGCGCCGCGCTTCTTCAATGAACGGCCACAGATGGATATTGGTTCCGTGGATGTTGGCGCCCCAGGCAATGATGTACTTCGAATCGGCAAACTGCTGCGGCTCTGTCCCCAGCCTGCGGCCGATCACGGTACTCAGCGCGTCTCCACCCGCCGCGGAACAGATGGTGCGATTCAGTTGCGACGAGCCCAGCCGGTAGAAGAAGCGATGGGACATACCGGCATAGCTCAGGATCCCCATATTGCCGGCATAGGAATAAGGAAGAATCGCCTCGGGTCCGAATTCGTTTGAAATCGTCTTAAACTTTGCCGCAATCTCGTCCAGTGCTTCGTCCCACGAGATTTGCACGAAATCGCTCGCGTCGCCAGCGCCTTGGCCCTTGGCCGCTACCCTCCGCATGGGATAGAGCAGGCGACCAGGCGAGTAAACGCGGTCTAGATACTTTGTGACTTTGGCGCAAAGGAACCCGCGCGTAATCGGATGCGCTGGGTCGCCCTGAATGCGGGTGGCGCGCCCGTCTTCGACGGTCACCAGAACGCCGCAAGCATCCGGGCAATCGTGCGGGCAAGCGGCATGGACCACTTTCTTCATGGCCACATTATAGTTCGGTTCGTCTGGAAAGATGCGCGGCGGACCGACAGTCTCTACGCTTGATTGGAGAGTGCTTCATAAGTGGTTTTGTCGAGCAGGATACATTTACGCTGGAACGCCGGCTATGCCAGCCCACTTTGGGCGCGGGAAGCAGCCCGTCCCTGGATTTCAATGTGGACGTTGAGCAACGAAATTGCCGCCGGAGTCACGCCTGGAATACGCGAAGCTTGTCCCAGGGTTCGCGGACGAATAAGCTGGAACTTCTCGTTCATCTCTCGCGAAAGGCCGCTCACTTTGCCGTAGTCGAACCACTCGGGAATCACACGCTGCTCAGACTTTTTCAGGCGCTCCATGGATTTGCGCTGTTGATCGAGATAGCCGGCGTACTTGATTTCAGTTTCCACCGTCTTCATCTCATTGCGCGCGGCTGAGGAGAGGAATTGCCGAGAACTGCGACCCGTTGCAGGAGCCACCCCATCAATCTCAGAGAAATATTCTGGCAGCGTCTCTGCGACCACTCGCGCGAGGTCTTCAATCACGATCTCCGGACGCTTCAGCAACTGCGCCAACGAAGAGCCGAGTGCTTTGGTAAGATCACTTCCGTTCGTGTCTGGTGCGGAAACGGTGGCGTGCTCCTCTTCCGGAGGTGGTTGCTCGGCGGCGCTTCCCTTGGAGATGCGGTCCTGTTGAGCAGCGCAGATTTTTTCCAGCAGGGACGCAGAGAGACGCGTCTTTTCCAGGAACGCGCTGAGCTTTTCCGCGCGAACCTGTTTGAGCAGAAACTCCTCCCACGCTGTATCGCCAATCAAGCCAACACGACGGCCGTGAGGCGTAAGCCTCTTATCGGCGTTATCAATGCGCAGGTGCAGCCGGAATTCCGCCCGCGAAGTGAACATCCGGTAGGGCTCGTTGGTGCCTTTGCTGATGAGGTCGTCAATCAGAATGGCCGTGTAGGCTTCAGTGCGGTCCAGCACCAGAGGCGGCTCCTGCTTGATTTTGAGCGCAGCATTGATGCCGGCCATCAGTCCCTGGCACGCTGCTTCTTCATACCCTGACGTGCCGTTGATCTGGCCCGCCAGAAACAAGCGCGCAATCTTCTTGGTCTCCAGCGTGCGTGCCAGTTCGGTGGGATCAATCGAATCGTACTCAATCGCGTAGCCAGGACGAAGCATCTCCGCATTCTCAAGTCCCGGGACCGACTTGATGACCGCGAGCTGCACATCAATCGGCATGGAGGTGCTCATCCCATTGACGTAGATTTCGTGGGTGTTCAGCCCTTCCGGCTCAAGAAAGAGCTGGTGCGAAATCTTGTCGGGAAACTTCACGATCTTGTCTTCGATACTGGGACAGTAGCGCGGCCCAATGCTCTTGATTTGGCCGGAGTACATGGGAGAGCGGTGGACGTTCTCCCGAATGATGCGATGCGTCTCTTCCGTGGTAAACGCGATGTAGCACGGCGCCTGCTGCCCGGTGATCTTTTTTGTGCGGAAGCTGAAGGGCGTTGGATCGGCATCGCCAGGCTGTACCTGGAAACGTGACCAATCAATCGTGCGCCCATCCAGGCGCGGCGGAGTTCCGGTCTTCAACCGGCAGCCGCGGAGTCCCAGCAACTTGAGTGACTCGCCCAACAATTGTGATGGCGGCTCGCCGCTACGCCCTGCAGGATAGGTCTGCTCACCGCAATGGATCAGCCCATTGAGAAATGTTCCTGTGGTGATAATGACCGCCTGTGCGCCAACCGTGCGGCCGTCGCGCAGTTTAACGCCGCGAGCAATCTTGGCCGCCGTATCTCCCTGCCCCGGTGGTTCCTCCAGGATCAGTTCGGCCACCTCTGCCTGCTTGATCTTGAGGTTGGGCTGGGCCTCCAGCAGTTCGCGCATCTTCAGGCGATACTGCTGTTTATCGCACTGTGCTCTGGGCGACCACACCGCCGGTCCGCGCGAGGTGTTCAGCAACCGGAACTGGATTCCGGCTGCGTCCGTGACTTCACCCATGATGCCGCCCAACGCGTCCACTTCGCGTACGAGATGCCCTTTGGCGATTCCGCCAACTGCGGGGTTGCACGACATCTGAGCAATCAAGTCCACGTTGAGGGTGAAGAGCGCGGTATTCAGTCCCATACGCGCAGCAGCGACCGCAGCCTCGCACCCGGCGTGGCCCGCGCCAACCACCACAACATCGAAATGTTCTGTAAAACTCAGCATTGCTGGCTGCATTCATTCTAACAAGTGAGTCCGCGGCGTTTGTTCCTGCACAGGAGTAGACGATTAGAACAGAAGAACGGCGCTGCCTTTGGCAGCGCCGTTTCTATCAGTGTCGGTGTAAATCAGTGGTGAGAATCAGGCTTCGCGAATTCCGTCCATAAAGGCTTTCAGCTTTCTTGAGCGTGAAGGATGCCGCAGTTTGCGCAATGCCTTCGCTTCGATCTGGCGGATGCGCTCGCGCGTGACCGCAAACGACTGGCCGACTTCCTCAAGCGTGTGCTCGGAGCCGTCTTCCAGGCCAAAACGCATCTTGATGACCTTCTCTTCGCGCGGTGTGAGTGAACGCAGCACCTGAGCGGTCTGGTCTTTCAGGTTCACGTTGATCACCGCCTCGGCCGGCGAAACCATGGAGCGGTCTTCAATGAAGTCGCCCAAATGCGAATCTTCTTCTTCACCAATCGGCGTTTCGAGAGAGATGGGCTCCTGCGCGATCTTCAGCACCTTGCGGACCTTCGCTACCGGAATGTCCATCCGCTTGGCAATTTCTTCCGAAGTAGGTTCGCGGCCGAGTTCCTGTACAAGCTGCCGCGAGGTGCGGATCAGCTTGTTGATGGTCTCGATCATGTGCACCGGAATACGGATGGTGCGGGCCTGATCGGCAATGGCTCGCGTGATGGCCTGGCGGATCCACCACGTGGCATAAGTCGAAAATTTGTAGCCACGGCGGTACTCGAACTTGTCCACCGCTTTCATCAGGCCGATATTGCCTTCCTGGATCAGGTCCAGGAACTGCAAACCACGGTTGGTGTATTTCTTCGCAATCGAAACTACAAGACGAAGGTTGGCTTCGATCAGTTCGCGCTTGGCAGCTTCGGCGTCTACGTCGCCCTGAATGATTTCCCGCTGCGTGCGCTTGAGCTCGGGATAAGTAACTCCGGTATCGTGCTCAATTTTTTCCAGATCAAGCTTGTGCGCTCGCTGAATGCGGCGGAACTCGCGGCGGGTCTCCTCAACACGGCTGGCCTCGATCTTCCTGTCCAGATTGTTGATCTGGCGATCGAGCTGCCGCATGGAGTCAACTGTCTTGTTGACCTTATCAATCAGCCGCTTGCGCTCAGGATGAGTGAACTTGAGATTGCGGATGCCGGTGGAAACCAGCACCTGCGCGCGCCCCAGTGCCCAGCGGCACTTGCGGAATTCTTTGGGTTTCTTCTTGGCCTGGATCTGCTCCAGTTTCTCTGCAAGCTGCTGCGCTTTTTTGTAGTGCTTGCCGACGTCATCAATCTTGCCGACGAAATCTTTCAAGCGCGCCTGTACGATCTCGTCCGTGATCTCCTCTTCATCAAACGCGACCAGCTCTTTAATCGAACGGACGCCGCGCTTCAGGTCCTCGCCCAGAGCGAGGATTTCTTTGATCACGATGGGAGAACGCGAAAGCGCCTTCAGGACGCGCAGTTGCCCGCGCTCAATCCGCTTGGCAATTTCAACTTCGCCTTCACGGGTAAGCAGCGGGACCGTTCCCATTTCGCGCAGGTACATGCGGACGGGATCGTTGGTCTTCTCCAGCGCGCCCGGAGTCAGGTCGAGTTCTACGTCTTCGCTTTCTTCCAGTTCGTCGAATTTCTGTTCTGAAGGCAGACCTTTGCCGCCATCGAGCACGTCAATGCCTTGGGTGCCGATGGTGGTAAGCAGATCTTCCAGATCGTCGGGTGAATGGACGTCGCCGGGAATCAGGTCGTTCACCTGGTCATACGTCAGGTAGCCCTTTTCCTTGCCGACATCAATCAGCTTTTTAATATCGTCGTATTTGTCGTCTAAAGCCAAACTGCGGTCCTCTTGTGCTATTGCTGTGCTAATAAGCGTTACTCCGTTTCAAGGCCGTATCTGTTCCGGACAAAACCGGGCCAGCGCTTGTATCCCTAAGCGCGAATATCGGCGGGATTTAGGCTGGAAAGCGCGCAAGACCCGAAGGTACTCAGCTTATCATAGCCGCGCCAAGAAGAAAAGCACCTGACCAGCCCACCTGCCGCAAAACAAAGGAGATAAAAGCGCCTCCATATATAGATGCCGCCAACCTTAGATGGTTTCGCGCGCGGATGTCGCTTTCTGGCGCTTTATTTGTGCCTAGCAAGCTGGGATTAAGGGCTCGTAATCCATTGAAGACAGAAGAGTTGGAGGAAGGCATACTCAGCTCATGGCGGCTGCCAGCTTGCGGTCCAACTCCAGCTTTTCCTGTTTCAGGCGCAGAAGGGTCATAGGATCGTTGCTGCGCTCAGCTTCGATGATGCCACGCTTGATCTCGCGCTCGCGGCGGTAAATCTGAATGCGATGCCTCAAACTCTCAAGCGAACCTTCCAGCAATTCTTCCGTGAGCGCCTGAGTATCTTTCATTACGACCTCTGCCAGCAGGTTGCGGTCCGCTTCTTCGAGCGGCAGCGACATGGGATCGTCCATGTCCTCGCCTGCTTCCAGAATGGCTTGCAGCAACGCTTCACTGCTCATGCCTTCGTGCAGCCGCTCTTCCGCCAGCGCGCGCAATGCTGTCGCGCGCATTGCGCGCTCCTTTGGTTCCACCGCAGAAGCAGCGCGGATGAGCACCTTCTCCGCCGGGCTGATCTTCAGTTCTGTCGCGCGAATTTTGGCGACGCCACGGCTTGCCGCTGCCGACCTGAATTCCTGCCGCAGCACAGCCGAATCAATCCCCAGCTTTTGCGCGATGTCGCCGGCCAGCGCCTCGCGCACAATCCGGCTGCTCACGCGATGTACATGCGGCAACAGGTAACTCACAGCCTTGTGCTTGCCTTCCGGCGTGCGAACCGGAAACATAGCGAGCGCCCGCTCCACCAGGTAATCGAAATATCCCGGCGCTTGCATGAGCTGCTTGTTATAGGCCTCGATGCCGCGCTTGCGGATGAACAGATCGGGGTCGAAACCCGTTTCCAGCCGGAGAACCTTGATTTCGAATTCTTCTTCCAGCAACATTCCCAGCGAGCGATCGGTCGCGGCGGCGCCCGCAGTATCAGGATCGAAATTTACAACTACCTTCTTCGTGAACCGCCCCAGTAGCCGGACCTGTGCTTCGGTAAAGGCCGTCCCCGAGCTCGCGATCACGTTCTTATAGCCCGCCGAGTACACACTGATACAGTCCATCTGCCCCTCGACGATGATGGCGTAGCCCAACTTGCGTACTGCCTCTTTGGCTTTGTCCAGGTTAAACAGCACGCGCGACTTCGAGTAGAGCGGGGTTTCCGGAGAGTTAAGATATTTGGGTCCGGCTTTTTCGTCGGTCGCCATCGTCCGTCCCGTGAAGGCAATGACTTTGCCCTGATCGTTCGCAATCGGGAACATGATGCGGTTGCGGAACCTGGAGTAGATGTTGGCCTCGGCGCTTTCCTTCCAGGAAAACAGCCCGGACTGCCGCATCAATTCCTCGCTATAGTCGGCTTTGAAGCGGTCTTTCAGCAGGAAGCCTGAATCCGGCGCAAAGCCGATGTGGAACTCGCGGACGGTTTCCTCACTCAGCCCGCGCCCGCTCAGGTACTGCCGCGCCTGCGCCGCTTCCGGCTTGCGCAACTGCTCTTCAAAGAACGCGCACGCCCTCTGGTGCATTTCAATGAGCTGTGCCCGCAGCTTCGCATCGTCCGCTTCGTGCTCGGAGCTGTACTTCATCTTCGGCAGCTTGATGTCCAGCTTCTGCGCGATCAGCCGCAGGGCCTCAAGAAAACTGATGTTCTCCACCTGCTGCACAAAGGTGAAGACATCGCCCGACTTGCCGCAGCCGAAACAGTGAAACCATTGCCGTCCTGAATGCACGGAGAACGAAGGCGTTTTTTCCTGATGGAACGGGCACAAGCCCCAGTGGTTCATTCCGCGAGGCTTCAGCGGAACATAGTCCCCGACCACGCGAACGATGTCCGCCTGCTGCTTCACTATCTGCGCGAGATCGCCGCCGCTGGTCATGAACTTCTATTGTGATGGAAAGCGGCCACGGATCAAAGCTGATTGCTCCATGTGGAAATCCGGGCTTCTGTGGAAAAAGGAACACATCGCCGCAGATGAACGCTGAAAACGCTGAATCGGAAGGAAAAGCCTTCCGGCTGTGATAGTCACGAATCCTCGCGTTTAGAGACTGACCTGTTCAAAGCGACGGCACCTGAGGTTAATGCTTTGCTTATGTAACTCCCAAAGCTCGGAGCGTCAGCACCCCCATGAGCATCCGTTACTTAATCTTGGCGCTCTATTATTACCAAAGTACCAGGCCACCTAGTCAAAAACTTGAATTCACCTGCTTCAGAATAAGCATGGCCTCTTGTGACTCTCCGTCTCCACATCAACAACTACGAATTGATCCTAAGATTAACAAAACTCTGCAAAAATTCCTGTTGCAAAGCTACTCTGGATTTGCCACAATGCACGCCCAATCAGCCCGCTTTAGGTATAAGGCAGAAACAAGTTTTTGAATTCGCTGTTGCTCTCCAACTGCTATTTGCAGGGAGAGAACGGAGGCGTTGTTCATGCGATTTGTCTGTGCCTTAGTCCGGCCCGCACTGCTCTGCTTTCTTGTTTCGTCGCTTTTTATTTCAACTCATGCCCAATCATCCTTGCCAGTAATCCAGAGTGTGTCGCACGATCCGATTGGTGGAGGGGTCACGGACTGCGCGATGGGATCGGGGTTTGGGACGAGCCGGGGGACCAGCACCATACTGCTCAACGGAGCGGCAGCGCCAGCCCCAAACCCGGACAGTTGAAGTGATACGGCGGCTTGCTTCGTGGTGCCCTCAAGCATGGCCCTGGGGGCGGCAAGCGTTCAAGTGGTGACATCTGCGGGTTCGAGCAACCTGCTGAGTGTCACCGTCGTGGGACCGCCGGTAATCAGCAGCATCAGCCCAGCGGCGGCAGC
>JAICYU010000163.1 GCA_025934025.1 Terriglobales bacterium | reverse complement strand
GCGCAGTTGAGTTGGCTGGCGCCGGCGAAGCTCGATGCCGACGTCGTGCATGCGTTGCTGGTGCAGTTGCGGCGCGATGCAGTAGCGCAGATGTCGCCACCGCGGCCGTGGGCGGCGCAGCAAGAGCGTTCGCGCAAGCCGTTCCTCGATCCGGCGGTCTCGTGCAACATATCGCCCACCGACATTGACCACCTGGTTTCCGATCTGAATCACCGCACCACGCGCGGCCGGGTAACTCTTACGTAATCTGGCGCGGTGCGAAACTTTTCCCCAGGACGGGGTTAAAGATCTGGAGCCAGAGCCACTGGAGGTGGAATGCGTCGTCCGCAGAAACCATTGCAAGCCCTGGGTTTGATCCTCCTGCTTTCGGCCTTCGTTTTCACCGCCAAAGCTCCCTCACAATCCACGTCGAAGATGCCGGAAGACAAGCGGATCGTACACGCGCTGAACCGATTCACCTTCGGGCCGCGCCCCGGCGACATGGAGCGCGTCCGCGCCATGGGGCTGGACCAGTGGTTTGACGAACAACTCCATCCGGATCGAATCAATGACAACGCCATGGAGTCCCGGCTGGCGCCGCTTCGCACACTGAAGATGAGCACGCGGGAGATGGTGGAGAACTTCCCTCCGCCACAAGTCTTGAAGGCTGTGGCGAATGGCCGCATGACAATGCCGCGCGATACGGCGAAACGGGCCATATACGAATCGCAGATTGCACGATTGCAGCAGCGGCAGGAGAAGAAGCAGGACCTGTCCACGCAAGAAAAAGACCAGAGCGCTGATTCAACCCCAGGAAATATGGATTCGGTATCGGAGCAAGCCCGGCAGAAGCACGCTGAAGCGGCAATGTACGCCGATATTGATTCCATGCAGCTTCTCCAGCTCTCACCCGATGAACGCTACAAAAAAATCCTGAGCATGTATCCAGATGAGCGGCTGGACCTGGCGCGCAGGTATCGTGGGCCAAAGATGCTGGATCTGGTGAACGGCATGAAGCCGGAGCAGCAGGAGACTATTGAAGCCATCATCAACCCGCAGATCGTGATTGGGGGCGAGCTTTCTGAAGCCAAGCTGCTGCGCGCCATCTACAGCGAGCGCCAGCTTCAGGAGGTGATGACCGACTTCTGGTACAACCACTTCAATGTTTATATCGGCAAAGGCCCGGACCGCTACATGATCACCGCGTACGAGCGCGATGTGATCCGTCCGCACGCTCTGGGCAAATTCAGAGACCTGCTGGTTGCGACGGCAAAGAGTCCAGCGATGCTCTACTACCTCGATAACTGGCAAAGTGTGGGGCCGGATTCTGAGCTGGCGGAGTACGGCCCGCAGCGGCGGCAGTTCCGGCGCGGACGTTTCGGGCAAATACGCATGGCGCCCCCGCAGAAGCGGGGCAAGAACCGGCCCAGCGGACTCAATGAAAACTATGCCCGCGAGATCATGGAACTGCACACGCTGGGCGTGGACGGCGGCTACACACAGAAAGATGTAACGGAACTGGCGAAGGTCCTTACCGGGTGGACGATTGACGAGCCGCGGCGTGGCGGCGAATTCAAGTTCAATGAGCGCGCTCACGAGCCCGGCCCGAAATACGTTCTGGGGCACACCATCAAGCAGCACGGCGAAAGCGAAGGCATGGAGATGCTGGAGATCCTGGCGCGCCATCCTTCAACCGCGAAATTTATTTCACGCAAACTGGCCATGCGGTTTGTTTCCGATGATCCGCCGCAATCGCTGGTGGACCGCATGGCTGCAACTTTCCTAAAGAAGGATGGCGATATCCGCGAGGTGCTGCGGACGATGTTCAAGTCGCCGGAATTCTGGTCGGCTGATGCGTATCGCGCGAAGGTGAAAACGCCGCTGGAATTTGTAGCCTCAGCGGCGCGTGCTTCCGGCGTGCAGGTGGAGAATGCGCTGCCGCTGGTGCAGTTCGTTAATCGCATGGGAATGCCGCTTTATGGAATGCAGCCGCCAACCGGCTACTCGATGAAAGCGGATGCGTGGGTGAACTCTTCAGCGCTGCTGAACCGCATGAACTTTGCTCTGGCGCTCGGCTCGGGACGGTTGCCGGGAACGTCGCTGGATGCGCAAGAGTTGCTGCACGAGCCTGCGCCATCCAGCTCCGAGGCCGCGCTCTCCGCGCTGGAGCAGAACATTCTGGAGGGAGACGTTTCCCCGCAGACGCATGCCGTCTTGCTGAAGCAGTTGAACGATCCCAAGATCACGCAGCACAAGCTGGACGATCCCCCCCGTCCGCCGAATGTGGGCGCAATTGCGGGGCTGATTATGGGCTCACCGGAATTTCAGAGGCGATGATATGAGCATCACTCGCAGAATTTTCTTGAAGAACGGCGCTCTCGCCATCGTGGGTACGACGATGGTTCCGAGTTTTCTCACGCGCGCGATTTATGCCGCCGGAACGGCAGCTCCAGGCAAGAAACGCCTGATTGTGCTATTCCAGTGGGGCGCGGCGGACGGGCTGAATATCGTAGTGCCGCATGGAGAGCGGGCCTACTACGCCATGCGGCCCAGCATCGCCATTCCGCGGCAGAGCGTGATTGATCTGGACGGGTTTTTTGGCCTGCATCCTGCGATGGGCGCGTTCAAGCCGCTGTGGGAGCAGAAGCATCTGGCAATCGTGCATGCGGCGGGGTCGCCGGACAATACGCGCTCCCACTTTGACGCGCAGGACTATATGGAATCCGGCACACCGGGAGTGAAGGCAACCGAGGATGGCTGGCTCAATCGCGCGCTGGCCGGGGTCAACGAGCCGGGGGCCTCGCCGTTTCGCGCAGTGGCAATGGGTGGATCGGTGCCGCGAACGCTGGCCGGGCCTGTGCCCGCGGTGGCCATCGGCGATATTCGCGGCTTCGGAGTAGGCGGAGGCCAGATCGCCAGCAACACCTTTGAAGCCATGTATGCGCAGTCTGTTGATGCGGTGCTGCACGGGACCGGCAACGAGACCTTTGAAGCGGTGAAGATGCTGCGAGCCGCTGATCCGGAGAAGTACACACCGGCTCCGGGGGCAAACTATCCACGCGGCAGGTTTGGCGACAGCCTGCGCCAGGTGGCTCAGCTTGTTAAGGCCAATCTCGGCGTCGAAGTCGCGTTTGCAGACATCGGCGGATGGGACCACCACGTGAACGAAGGCAACGTGCAGGGCCAGATCGCCAACATCACAGGAGAATTTTCACAGGCGATCGCCGCGCTCTGGACTGACTTTGGCGATCTGGCAGAAGACACGGTGATCGTTACCATGTCAGAATTCGGACGGACGGCGCGCGAAAACGGCAACCGCGGAACGGACCATGGTCACGCTAATGTGATGTTCGTGTTGGGTGCGCGGGTGAAGGGTGGGAAAGTGTACGGTCGCTGGCCGGGACTGGAGCAGGAACATCTCTACGAGGGCCGTGATTTGGCGCTGACCACAGACTTCCGCCAGGTGCTGGGAGAAGCGGTGTACCGGCACCTTGGCAATCAGGATTTGGCGAAGGTGTTCCCGGGATTTGAAAAGAGCTCCGGCGATTTCCTGAGCCTGCTTAGCTGAGCGGAAAGCGCCGGTTTGTTTAGGCGTTTATGCAGCGCGACGCACTCCGCCGCTTCCGGTACCACTGGTCCGGCGCCCGGTGATCGCGCGGAAGATGAGCGTAAGCACCACGGCGCCAAGGATCGCAACCAGGATGGTATAAATCGTTCCGCCCTGGCCGGTCCCGCCGAGAGCGCGCATGATCCAGCCGCCGATGATGGCTCCGGCGATGCCAAGCAGAATGTCCGCAAGCGCGCCGTAACCCGAGCCTTTCATGATCTTGCCTGTTGCCCAGCCGGCAATCAGCCCCACAATAATCCACCAAAGTAAAACCATATTCTCCTCTTTTGGGACGTGCCCACCAGCTAATTAGAGTGGGCCGGGACGAAGCAGGTTTGACGTGCTAAGCAGGAAATTGAGAGCTGCGGAGCGGAGTGCCTCGCCGCTAATGAACGCGAAAAAATCAAAACATTATCTCGGACTTGCGCGGATGATCGCCAACCAGAAGTTCCATTTTGGCAATTACAGCGCTCTTGAAGCAGCTTACCCAATATCTTCGTTGAAGTTCTCCAGGTACTCACGGACCGCGACCATGAACTGGTCGGCATCGGCGCCGTCAATAATGCGATGGTCATATCCCAGCACCAGGCGGATGATGTGCCGCACCGCGATCGAATCGTTGCCATCGGCGTCGGTCACCACCACCGGCTCCTTGAAGATGCCGCCCATCCCGAGGATGGCGACTTGCGGTTGAAGGATAATCGGCGTCCCGAACTGCGGACCAAAGATCCCCGGGTTCGTAATGGTGATGGTCCCGCCCTGTACTTCATCCGGCACGAGCTTCTTGGCGCGTGCGCGCTCGCCCACGTCAGTGATGGCGCGCTGCAAGCCGACAAAGCTGAGGTTCTCCGCGCCTTTGACCACCGGCACGATCAGGCCCCATTCCAGCGCCACAGCAATTCCGATGTTGACGTTCTTGTGGTACTGAATAGCATCGCCGATCACGGAAGAGTTCACCACCGGCTTGGTGCGGATGCCGTGCATCAGGGCTTTGGCGATGAACGGCATGTAGGTCAGCTTGACACCGTGCCGCGCTTCCCACGGCTTGCGGATTTTTTCGCGCAGCCGGACGATGCGGGTCATATCCACTTTGAAGACGGTATGCACGTGCGCGCTGGTGTGTTTGGATTCCACCATGCGTTCGGCAATCTTCTTGCGCATGGGCGTCATGGGCACAGCTTCGCCCGGAATCTGCGCAAGTTGCGGCGAAGGCGACTGGACGGGAGTCGCGGTGCGTTGTTGGGGCGCACCCGGCGCGGGAGTTGGAGTGGGCGCGTACATCGGCGCTTGCGGCTGTGCTCCAGGCCCGTGCTGCTGGATGAAGTTTTGGATATCGGTCTTGCTGATGCGTCCGCCAAGGCCCGTTCCCGGTACCTGCGTGAGATCAATATTGTTCTCACGCGCCATGCGGCGCACGAGCGGCGAGGAGCGCACTTCTTCGCGTCCACGCTCGGCTGAGGGAAAGCTGATGACCTGCTCGCGATGCTGCTGAGGGGCGGCAGGTGCGGCTTGCTGTGGAGCGGGAGCCGCAGGAACTGGCGGTGGCGCCGCGGCGGGCTGCTGTGCTGGTGCTGCTTGCGCTCCGATGGTCGCAACCACGGTATTGACCTGGACTGTGGTTCCTTCCTTTACTTTAATCTCGCGCAAAACGCCGGTTGCGGGCGAAGGGATTTCGGCGTCAACTTTGTCAGTGGAAATTTCAAATAACGGCTCGTCGCGCTGCACCTTGTCGCCGGGTTTCTTCAGCCACTTGGTGATGGTGCCTTCAAAGATGGACTCGCCCATCTGCGGCATGACAACGTCAGTCGCCGCGCCGCTGCCTCCGCTGTTGCCGGAAGGCGCTGATGTTTGTGCGGCCGGCTGTTGCTGTGGCTGGGCTGCCGGAGCAGCTTGAGCCGGCGCGCTCGGGGCAGGCTTTGCGGCCGGAGACTGTTGCGCTTGCTGCGGCGCGCTGGCGGAAGCTCCGGCGCCATCGGCATCAATCACTCCGACTACGGTATTCACCTGGACGGTAGCGCCGGGCTGGACCTTGATTTCCTTGAGCACACCGCTGGCCGGGGCGGGAATTTCCGCGTCCACTTTGTCAGTGGAGATTTCAAACAGCGGCTCGTCGCGCTGGATCTTGTCGCCGGGCTTCTTCAGCCACTTGGTAATGGTGCCTTCAAAAATTGATTCGCCCATCTGGGGCATGACTACATCAGTTGGCATGGGTACCTTCCACAGGTGTGCATCGGCTGGTTAGAGCAACCCTTGATTATAGAACAGAGGGAATGGGCATCGGGTCACCGGAGGATCAGAAAACCTCACCGCTGATGACGCTGAACCCGCTGACCCATAGAAAGAATCTTCCATGATGGCAGAAAGAATCTTCCATGATGGCGCCGAGCTGAAGTCGTGAAAAGTAGTGACACAGAATGAGAGAATCGGCGCGGGCCTCAAATCAAGATGAATGAGCAAAAGAACTCCCGAGGCTTTGAGGCAATCTATGTGTTGCGAATTGGCGAAGCCGGCCGGACTTGTTTTGCCAAGTCGAAGTAGGTTTTTTTGGCGGCGCCCGGCAAATGCGTTTTGCGGAAAAAGAGAGATCGCAAATAGCTCTTGCTCAGCACTCCGGCCAAGTAGGCGTCGTGCAAGTCGGCTCCCAGCATGGCCCCGAGATGCTGTACCAGGAACTCGCGTTTCGCGCCGGAGCAGCTCATTCCAAACGCCAGCAATTCAGGAACCTGTTTGTAATGTCGCGGCTGGAGCTCATATTCCCGGTGCAACAGAAGAAAATCGAGCAGTTTGTTGAGATCACGAATGCTGAAAGGAGGCTGTAGTTCGCCAGCCGCGCGCGCCTGAGAGCGAAGAGCGACCAGGTCGCCTTCGCGCATCACAGGAAAATCCGGCAGTAGCACTTTTGCGCCAAATGTGATCAGCGCGCGATCTATCACATCAAAGTAGAAATAATGCTCGAGAGAACTGCCGAACCATGGTCCCTGAAACGAACCGGCTCCGCGACATTCCGCTTGCACGAAGCGAACAGCCTCTTCGGCCGCCGCGGCCATTTGGAAGCGCTCGATCAGCAGCAGATTGCGGCGTGGGACATAAACGCAGCCGTTCAGCCGTAGTTTTTCCAGAAGCTGCTTTCGCTCCTCAGCAAGCACTTCGCGTTGGGAAAGCAGCCGTTCAAATTGGTCAACTCCGGCATGTGTTCGCACCTCGGGATATTCTTCCAGCAGAGTGCTGGGATGGTTCCCAGCAGCGGGATAGTACTGTTCCAGACCGAGTGACCGCAGAAGCGCGTCCACCAGATTGTAAAACGTTGGGGCCAGATCCGGCTGGCTGCAGGCTGTGCGCCAGCGCTCGATATAAATGCGGTAGTTTTCGTATTTTTCCAGTGGAGAGGCATTGAAAACGCACAGCACGTCATCTTCAACCTGCACCGCCTGGACGTTGTCCAGCGATTCGCCTGCGGCTTTCCAGTAAAGCTCATCCACGTTCTGCAAAACCGTGAGTACGCGGTCATGAGGACGCATGCGACGCAATGAGCGGGGCAGATGATTCGGAGCGAGATGCGCTTCACCGAAGAGCGCCAGCACGCGCGCTTGAGGGTAAAGCTTCCGCAGTTCGGAAATTCGCTCTGCCGCGTGGCGGTCACGTGCGCCGATCCTT
>JAICYU010000221.1 GCA_025934025.1 Terriglobales bacterium | reverse complement strand
CAAGCTGCATGGCGCACCAGCTAATCATCGCCTCTTCAGCGTACACGTTGAGCTTGGAGCCGAAGCCGCCGCCCACTTCAGGAGCAATCAGGCGCAGCTTGTTTTCCGGCATGCCTAGCATGATGGCGACCTGCGTGCGCGCGAGATGCGGAATCTGGGTTGAAGTCCAGAGCGTGAGTTCCTGCTCGCCGGGATAGTAGCGCGCCAGCACGCCGCGAGGCTCCATAGCAATGGGCGCCAGCCGACGATGCAGGATTTTCTGCTTGATGACTTTGTCCGCCGACTTCAGCGCAGCCTCGATGTCGCCTTCGCCGGCGGTCAGCTTGTAAGCGATGTTGCTGCCAAACTTTTCGTGGATCACCGGACTCTTGGCATCGGCGGCCTTCTCTTCGTCCAGCACCGGCGGCAGCTCTTCATATTCCACTTGAATCAGGTCAGCGGCATCTTTGGCGATGTATTTGTTTTCCGCGACGACCACGGCGACGGGATGGCCGACCCAATAGACTTTGTTGGTGGCAAGCACGCGATGGTCGGGGATTTTCATTTCCGGAATGGCCGCGCCGCAGGGAACCGGGCCGATCTTCTGTGCTACATCTTTTCCCGTGTAGACGGCGGCAACGCCGGGCAGCTTCTGCGCTGCGCTGATGTCAATGCTCTTGATGCGCGCGTGCGCGTAAATCGAGCGCAGGAAAGCGGCGTGCAGCGTGTCCGGCAGCTTGATGTCGTCCACGTAATGGGCCAGCCCCTGAATCATGCGGGGATCTTCGGTGCGTTTTACGGATTTTCCGACTAGTTTTTCCGGCATTTAGTTACTCCCGCATTTACGATTTTCAGGGGCTAAAGCCCAATTCTCTTTAAATCAAGGCGGCACGAGTGAACTCGTGCCCTGACACTTGTTTACCGCTGATCGAAATTTTGCGACGTGCAGCATACTTGTTTACCGCTGGTCGAGATATTGCGACGTCCAGCATTCTCGCGGCCATGTGTTTTAGCGCGCTCCCGCAACGGATTTTGACTTCATCTTCCTGGCTGCGCACTGCACCGCCTGAATAATGTGCTGATATCCGGTGCAGCGGCACAGATTGCCTTCGAGACCGTGGCGTATCTCTTCTTCGGTGGGATCAGGATTGCGCTGCAGAATCTGCGCCGTGGCCATAATCATTCCCGGAGTGCAGTATCCGCACTGTAATCCGTGATGCTCCCAGAACGCCTGCTGCACGGGATGAAGATCGCCCTGCTGCGCCAGTCCTTCGATGGTCGTGACACTGCTGCCATCGGCCTGAGCGGCCAGCACGGTGCAGGATTTCACCGCCTGGCCGTCGAGCATTACCGTGCATGCGCCGCAAAGAGAGGTCTCGCAGCCCACGTGAGTGCCGGTAAGGCCGAGCACGTCGCGCAAGTAGTGGACCAGCAGCATGCGAGATTCAACCTCGCTCTGGTGCGTGGCTCCGTTCACTGTTACATTAATTTTCGTCATCGGACCGCCCCTTCAGCAGCAGGTAACCGTTTCCAGAAGCAGAGAATTGTATTCCTTTTCCCAAGAAGATGCCGCCGGGCTTCAATCTTCAGGAGTTTCCTTCGGAGCGATTTTTGCCGCGATCCTTGTCCTGGTCACGTTCCACGCGGCAAGCTGGATCAAGTAGGCCAGTTGTGAAATCTGCCGCTGCTCCAGCGAACTGTCAATCACGGCTACTTGCAATTTTCGTATCGCCATTTGGATGCTGTCCGGATCTTCCATGGGACCAAGGTCGAGCTTTGCCGCCTTGGTCTTCTCCATGTGGTCATGCCAGTAGCACAGCCGGCTTTCTTTCATTTTTGGGCACCGGCACCGCTGGCCATCGGCGAGCACGTGCTCGCAGCGGGCTGCAACGCGAGCTTTCTCCAGGTTCTCTCGCTTCTTCTCGGTAGCTTCCTGCTCCTGCGCCCGGAATTGCTCCACCCGGCGCGCCATCTCTTCATACACTTGATGCTCCAGGAAATCTATTCCCTGGTCGTTTCCGTGCCGCGGAGGCCGCCCGCATTCTTCCAAAAAGCTGCGATACTCGATGTAAGCTTTATAAAACTGCTGGCACAGCCGCCCTTCCGGGTTCTTCGTCCAGTAGTGCTGGTGCGTTTCGCGGAATTCCTTCTGGCGTTGTTCAAGAGGCTTGGCCGCCTCTTCAGCTTCCCTGGCCTTGCGGACGCTCTCGATCTCGATGGTCAAATCCGTTTCCATGTCTTCCTCCTGATGATGCCTACCCCACTCCCCAAAGTTCCCAAAAGTTCCCAAGAGTTCCCAAGAGTTCCCAAAGGTTCCCAGGGAATTCCCCGTTCTCCGTGAAGCTTCCAATCGGTTTCTTGATGGCTCAGGGCCCCTCAACGGTTTACGCCCTCAGCCGATCGGCTGAGTGCTTACAGCCCAAAAACACGAAATCCCGGCGCTCAAGCCGGGACAAAAAGCCTACAAACAAATTACGAAGATAGCATACAGGGATTCCGGCACTCAAGGCAAGAAGAATCTAGAGCGTGTTTTTTTTAGACCTCCACAGGGGTGCGCGTTTGTCGTGAATCCTATTTTTCGGGCGAACGTCTAACGTTGGTATGATACTTAGGTCATCAGCCAGAGCCGGTTTTTATTAGAAAAGCCAACCCCCCAGCCGATAATACAAGTCTAAGTTACTGAAAAGGCACGGTGCGACTTCCATCGGGTTCCAGGGTTGACACAAGGGGCTATAATCGTGGGCCAAACAACAAAAAAGGGCGATTACATGGCTACTGCCACGCTGGCTTCAGTTGAAAATGAGATCGCAAGCCGCTTGAATCGTCGCTTGCGCGATATGAATGGAGTCGTGTCGCTGCACTTTTTGTATCGCGATCGCACTTTCTCGGCGTGGGTCGGTCTCGCTGATTATCACAGCAAGTCTCTGCGGCATGCCATTTATGAAATTGAAGAAGATATCGAACGCGAATTTCATGGCGTCGAGTTTGATTTCCACCTCGTTGCAGTCTCCGATGGGCGAAGCATAGATGAGTGCATTTCCAACGCGAATATGGTCTTCAAGCGCTCAGCCTAAGTGCCTCTCAAGAACGAACATTTAGCGCGCTCCCAGCAAAACTTACAGTTTGCCAGATCGTTTGATTTGGCCACTACCCCATACTTAGATTGGGTGGTCACTGCTTACTTTTATGCAGCGCTCCATCTCGTCGATGCGCTTCTTGACCAACAAGACCAGATTCATCCGCCTGACCATAAGGTTCGATGGGAGATGGTGAAAGGGCGATACTATCTCATGGGCATCAAAACGGAATACCGCGATTTGAAAGAGCACAGCGAAAACGCGCGATACCAACTGCTCACGTTCACTAAGCCGAAAATCGAACGAGATGTGATCCCCCTGTATGAAGAAATTGAGAGACACATCAAACAGCAATTGAAATAATGTGGCTTGAAACACCTTCTGTGCACATCAGGCGGAACGCAAAAACGGCCATCTGTGGCAATGAATGCCGAAGCGCCCTTAACGGTGCTGGGCTGGCGTGGCCTGATGAAAAATCAGTTGCCATCGGCCGCCGTTACGGACCCAGACGGAGCTGGCATATTGCTTGTGCGGAAGTTGGGAACCTGCAATTTCGGCGTTGATTCTTAAGTCGTAGGTGACGAGAGCCGCGTCCGGGCCAAGAGAACGAGTCTTGAAATTCTCCATCGAGTAGTGGCTCACATCAATGTATTGCATGGAAGCCAGGAGCTTGTCTTTGGTGAGGACCAGGCCGTTATAGGCCACGTAAACCAAGTCTTTATCCATGCTTGCCGCAAAGAACTTTTTGTTGTGCTGCTTCTCTGCGTTAGCAAGCTGATGCTCCAGGTTGTAAACGGTGTCTTGGAGCTTACCGGATGAGCGTTTCCCGTGGGTTTGGGCCGCTGCCGTTATTACTGCTGAGCAGATCAGAATCGCGAGGCAAAAGCTTGCTGCATGCCTAAAGTTGTGCGGGAAGGCTGTTATCATTCTTGTGACCCGCGTTATCAGATGTGGCGGAAGAGTGTGATGTTTACTGGTGTAAGCAGGACGAATTCTCGTTGAAACTCCCTGCAGCAGCATTGGAGAGGACCGGATCGCGGGGTTCCTTCGGCTTCGCGGTCGCTCGTCCCTCGCTCCCGCTCCGCTCAGGATGACAGCAGTGAAGCGTATTTATGAAACACGCTTTAGTGATTATCTGAAAGGATTTTTTATGGCTCGCCCGTCCGGCACTTATGCAACGTTCGATACCACAGAAGGGAAGATTGTCTGCCGCTTGTTCGAGAAGGAAGCGCCGATCACCACGAAGAACTTTCTTGATCTCGCCGAAGGAAAGCGTGCGTGGAAGGACAACGTGAGCGGAAAGGGCGGAAACGGTCCGCTCTTCCATGGCACAGTATTTCATCGCGTAATTCCCGATTTCATGGTCCAGGGCGGCGACCCCAGCGGCACGGGAATGGGTGGTCCCGGCTACAAGTTCCAGGATGAAACGAAGGGCTCGCCACACAAGTTCGACAAGCCCGGAAAGCTGGCCATGGCCAATTCGGGACCCAATACCAACGGCTCGCAGTTTTTTATCACAGTCGCGGCGACGCCCTGGCTGACCGGGAACCACACCATTTTCGGCGAGGTGGTGGAGGGCCAGGACATCGCTGACAAGATCTCAAAGGTAAAACGGGGCGCGCAGGACCGGCCGGCGAAAGACGTCGTCGTGCAGTCAGTCACGATTGAGCGCGTGGCATAGTTGGATTCCGCTTGGACCCGATCAAACTTCTTATCTTTGCCGGCGTCTTCGTTCTCTTGCTTCTTCTGGGCCGGATCGTGTCAATTCATTCCGAGAGCCAGATTTCTCAGACGCCACTTACTCCAGAGGACCAGCCGCCCGGTGCTGTCGCAGCGCCATCGGCGCGTTCGCCGGGAGCAACGGGAGCAGAAATCGGATTTCCCATTGTGATTCCGCCGGTAACTCGCAATCAGCAAGGGCAATTCAACCGTCCTTATTTTCTCAATTATTACTTCGAGAAAACCGACCTGGTTGCCGGCCCGCCCGATCCTGAGTGCTTTTGCGATGAGTTTCATCTTCTGGCGCAGAACCCGGAAGACGAGCATCTTTGGGAGTATCAATACACCGTGGCGACGCCTTCAGGTCTTCAGCAGCTCATGAAGAAGGAAGGCTTTTCTACGCTCTACCT
>JAICYU010000143.1 GCA_025934025.1 Terriglobales bacterium | reverse complement strand
TTGGAAGAAACTCTCAAATTCGCGCAATGCAAGATAGGAGCAGCGGCCCGCAGCACCATGGCAGAACAGCCCTGTGATGATCTCGAGTTGGTAAGGCAGCTCGCTAAAGGCAACGAGGCCGCGTTCCGCAGTCTGTATGAGAAATATCAGGGAAGGATTTACCGGTTCGCGTTGCACATGAGCGGCAATGCAGCCACGGCAGAGGAAACAACGCAGGAAGTATTCATGGCGCTGATTGGCAATTCGCGAGGATACGACCCGGCCAAGGGCGCGCTTGGGGCATATCTTTTTGGAATTGCCCGCAACCACACGCGAAAAGCCATGCTGCTAATGCAATCCGATGTTCCTCTGAGCGACGACGAATCAGAGCAGGATGAGTTTGCCGTTGCGGATGGCTTGGACGTGCTGGACGAACTGAGCAACGGCGAACTGCTGGCCGCGCTTCGCCACGCAGTCCTGGCGCTTCCGCCGCTTTACCGCGAAGCAGTTGTGCTGTGCGACCTGGAAGAGATGAGTTATCAGCAGGCGGCTGAGATGCTGGAGTGCTCGGCGGGAACGGTGGCTTCAAGGCTGCATCGTGCCCGCGGGCTGCTGAAGAAAAAGTTGAGTACACCGAAATGCGCGAAATAGATCCATTACGTGAACCGTCTGAGGCGCTGCTTTCGGCGGCGCTGCATCGGCTGGCTAAGGGCTCACCTCGAAGCGCGCCGAAGCACCTAGGCGCGAATCTTGTCGGTTCCTTCCGGCAGCATCATGCGCGTCGCAGGCGGGCGCGTATTGCAGGCTGGAGCGCGCTCGCCGCGTGCATGATTGTGGCAGCGATCCTGGCTGTGAAGTTTGTCGGCGGGCGTGGCAATTCTGTCACGCCGAACATTGCCGTGAAGGTGCGGCAAATACAGACGCCCTCAGTTGTGCAGCAAGCTGAGGAACCGGCTCCGCAACAAGTCAAGAATTACAGCATCGTTAACCACGCGGTCAAAGCCAATAACGATCAGAGCAGCGGTTTCGTTGCTCTGCCCTCGTACGATCCGGCGATTAACACTGGCGATCTGCAAGTGGTCCGGCTGGAGCTGTCTGGCGCCGATTTGCGCCTGGTTGGGGCGCCGGTGGGTGAGGATCTTTCCGACCGGCGAATGCTGGCAGATGTGGTGGTCGGACGCGATGGCACGCCGTACGCCGTCAGATTTGTTCAATAGTTCAAGAGATGGAAGGAGATATTTCATGAAATCGTTGCGATTTTTTCTTGCCGTGCTGGTGTTGCCGGCCGGCCTTGTCCTGGCTCAGAACGCTCCCCCGCCTCCGCAGAAAGACATGATCTTCATGCACCATGATGGAGGCGGTCCCGGAGTCGCGGTATTCGGCTTCGAGATGATGGAGTTCCATCAGGTGGTGAAGAATGCACCCTATAGCGCCACCGTCACCACGGAATCCACACAGGTGTTGGGCGATGGCAATCGGATTGTGAACAAACAGACGGACTTTGTGGCCCGGGACGGCCAGGGTCGCACGCGCCGCGAGCTGACGATGGAGAGAATGGGCCCGCTGAAAGTAAATGCCCACAAGACCATTTTTATCCACGATCCCGTGGCCCAGACTGTGGTCATGCTCAACCCGGACAAACAGGTTGCTCACCTGATGAACCACGGCGGCATGGGAGCCAAGCAGATGATGAAGATGCACGAGAACATGCACCCTGCCGACCAAGCCCAGCAGGGTGATCCAGAACAGGCGCAGGTAACCCGCGAGTCGCTGGGCACGCAGCAGATCGAGGGCGTGACGGCTGAAGGAACACGCGTCACCCGCACCATCCCGGCGGGCGCCGTGGGAAACGAGCGTCCGATTCAGATCACGGTGGAAAGCTGGACTTCGCCTGATCTGCACGTGCTCGTGCTGCAAAAGCGCAACGATCCGCGTTTCGGCGAGACGGTTTATCGCCTGACCAACATTAAACGTGATGAGCCTGACCCCACCCTGTTCCAGGTCCCCAGCAATTTCAAGATGGAGCAGGGTGGGCCTCCGCCGATGGCTCCGGGCGAATAGCCTTTTTCCCGCAAACACTCTCTCCTTGGTGCAAGGCCGGGCGATGAATTGCCCGGCCTTTTTTACACTACTCTGGTCGTAGTCCTTCCGAACCATACACTCACAACCAGCTACAAAGTATTGATTCTGCGTGTGCTGCGGGAACACGTTTCAAAGCAAAACTCCTGAAGGTTCCGGCAGGCCAAGGCTGCTTGCTTCGCGTGATATTCTTGGTTTAGTTCTTGCTGCCGGAAGGTGGCAGGCAGCAACAAAGGCGAACAGTGACCCAAAACAAGGAAAAATTCGAGACACGCAAGCTTCCCATGATGCCCATACGGGACGTCGTGATCTTCCCGTATATGATGACCCCCTTCATCGTGGGGCGTGAGTCCAGTGTGCGCGCGCTGGAAGAGGCGCTGGCTACGGACCGCAAAATCTTTCTGGCCACGCAGCACGACGCCAGCGTGGACGAGCCTAAGCCGCACGAGATTTACCAGGTCGGCACCGTCGCCAATATTGTGCAGAACCTCAAGCTGCCGGACGGCAATATCAAGGTCCTGGTAGAGGGTATCGAGCGCGGCAAAGTACTTCAACTCCAGAACAATGAAGGTTATTTTGAAGCCACAGTCCGCACGGTCAAATACTCCACCGAAGCTACGCCCGTGCTGGAAACAGCAATGCAGCGTGTCCACGGCCTGTTTGATCAGTATGTGAAACTCTGCCAGTCCTTGAATCTGGAGCCCGTGGTCATCACCGGAATGCAGGATCCGGCGAAGCTGAGCGACACCATCGCACAAAACCTGCAACTCTCGATCGAAGAAAAGCAGGAACTGCTGGAGATTTTTGAGCCAGTTGAGCGGCTGAACCGCATCGCCGATGTGCTGGACATTGAAATTGAAAAGCTCAACATGGACCGCACCATCCAGACCCGCGTAAAGCGGCAGATGGAGCGAGCGCAGAAAGAGTATTACCTCAACGAGAAGATCAAGGCCATTCAGAAGGAGCTGGGCCGCGGCGAGAAGAGCGAGTTCGATGAGCTGAAGAAAAAGATAGACTCTGCCGGCATGCCCAAGGAAGTCCAGGAGAAGGCGATTCAGGAACTGAAGAAGCTGGAAGCCATGCCGCCGATGTCAGCCGAATCCACCGTTTCGCGCAATTATCTTGATTGGCTCCTGGCGGTTCCGTGGAAGAAGAAGTCGAAAGAGATCCGCAACATTGATCACGCGGAGAAGATCCTCAATTCCGACCATTACGGTCTGGAGAAGATCAAGGACCGCATTCTGGAATTTCTTGCCGTTCGCCAGTTGGTGAAGAATCCCAAAGGCTCCATCCTCTGCTTTGTGGGCCCTCCGGGTGTTGGCAAGACCTCACTGGGAATGTCCATTGCCAAAGCCACTGGGCGCAAATTCGTTCGGCTGTCGCTGGGTGGTGTGCGCGACGAAGCCGAGGTTCGCGGACACCGGCGCACTTACATTGGCGCGCTGCCTGGCCAGATTATCCAGATGATGAAAAAAGCCGGTACGAAAAACCCGGTCTTCATGTTGGACGAAGTGGACAAGATGGCGTCTGATTTCCGCGGCGACCCGGCTGCGGCCCTGCTGGAAGTTCTCGATCCCGAACAGAACTGGATGTTCCAGGACCACTACCTCGACGTGGAATACGACCTTTCGCAGGTCTTCTTTGTCGCTACTGCGAACGTGCTGCACAGCATTCCGCCTGCCCTGCAGGACCGCATGGAAGTGCTGCGCCTGCATGGCTACACCGAACTGGAAAAAATCGAGATCGCCAAACAGTTCCTGGTTCGCAAGCAGCGCGAAGCCACTGGATTGACGGAGCAGCAGGTTCAGTTCACCGAAGATGCTATTCGCGAGATCATCCGCTCCTACACGCGTGAGGCGGGCGTACGCAACCTGGAGCGCGAGATCGGAAACATCTGCCGCAAGGTGGCGCGCAAGGTAGTGAAGGAAGGCGAAGCCTACAAGGCCAGCTTGAATGCGGAGAAGGTCGCCGAGTTCCTGGGTGTCGCCAAGTTCCGCGACAGCATGGCGCATGAAAAGAGCGAGGTCGGGCTTGTAACCGGCTTGGCCTGGACTGAAGTTGGAGGCTCTATCCTCAGTACGGAAGTCGCAATCGTGGATGGCAAGGGCAAGCTGACCATCACCGGCCAGCTTGGCGAAGTGATGCAGGAGTCCGCCCAGGCTGCCATGTCTTACGTTCGCTCTCGCGCAGGGCGGCTGGGCATGCCAAAGGACTTCTACCGCAACATTGATATTCATATCCATGTGCCCGAGGGCGCCATTCCGAAGGACGGTCCGTCCGCCGGCATCACCATGGCCACCGCTATTGCGAGTGCTATGAGCAAGATTCCGGTGCGCCGCGACATTGCCATGACCGGCGAGATCACCTTGCGGGGCAAGGTGCTGCCCATCGGCGGCCTGAAGGAGAAGCTGCTGGCGGCTTTGCGCGCCGGCATTACGGAAGCGATTATTCCGAAAGAGAACGAGAAAGACCTTCCGGAAGTCCCGGAGAACATCCGTGGCCAGATGAAGATTCATCTGGTGGAAAATATGGACCAGGTGCTGAAGTTTGCGCTGGAGCGCCCACTGCCTGAAGTTTCCGAGGAAACGGTGCAGCCGATTCCGACAGTGCCACCGGAAATCTCTCGGGAACGTTATCTCTAAAAAGGCCAGTTTTTTACGGAATGCCCGCTGCTCGGCGGGCATTCTGCTTTTTTACCTCGCCACAGTCGCTTTATTTTTGAAATACACTTCTAGTGATCCGTTTAGAGATGGTGCCGAATGAATAAACCCGACCTGCCTGAGCCCTGGTTGCGCGGAACGTTGACCGAGGTCGCACCGGTGCAGCGCGCCGTTCTGCACGCGCTGGAGCTCGCGCGCGAAGACCTGGAGAAATGGTGCGACGGCCTGAACGACGATGAGATCAATTATCGTCCGGCGGGAATTGCTCCGGTGGCGTTTCATCTCAGGCATATCGCGCGCAGCACCGACCGCCTGCTCACCTATGCCGAAGGCGGCCAGCTCTCGCCCGAGCAGATCAACTTGATGAAAGCCGAGCTTGATCCGGGAGCAATGAAGAACGAGCTTCTTGCAGAGCTCGTCGTTGGGTTCATGAAGAACGCGCGCCGCATTCGAGCTTTCAAAGAAGAAGAACTGCCGCAAAAACGTTCAGTCGGCAAGAAGCAGCTGCCTACCACGGTGGGGGGCCTGCTGGTGCACGTTGCCGATCACACTCAGCGGCATGTGGGACAGGCGATCACGACGGCCAAGGTCGTCATGGCACAGCGGCGGGGCTAAGGCATCCTGAGTAGAGACTCAAACATCGGCGTTTCGCGACTTCTTCTATTCTAAAATCCAGCTCTGGACTCGTTTGAATTTGCATCGAACTTTGAGTGCGCCAACTCGGCGCTCTCTGATGCGAACTCTTTCTGTTGGAATCGTAATTTTCCTGGCCGCTTTTACCTTCGGGAGAAGCTTAACAGCGGCGGCGCAGACGCATGCTCCGGAAATGTTCCGCATGCACGCGTCTGATCCAGCGGATGAAGTTTGGAGTTTTCCCGAGAGCACCGCCACCGCGCGTGAGGTGCTCCTCGACCTCGCACTACAGGTGCATTCCACTGAACTGGATTGCTCGCATTTCGTTCATCGTCTATTCGAGCGCTCCGGCCTTCCCTACGCTTATGCTCCTTCGGTTTCTCTCTATGAAGGAGAGGTCGTGCAATTCCGGCGGGTGTATCGCCCGGAAGCCGGAGACCTCATCGTGTGGCTGGGACATGTTGGGATCGTGGTGGATCCCGTAGCGCAGACTTTTCTCAGTGCTCTTCGCAGTGGGGTGAAAGTGGCCGCCTACGATTCGCACTATTGGAAGAAAAAGGGCCGCCCACGATTCCTGCGCTACAGATCAAAGCCTTCCCGCCCGAACCGCACTCTGGCGATGCGATGATTCTCCCGTAAAATGGGTTCGTGCCATCGCTCGCAGACAATAGATCCATCGCCAACATCCTTTATGAAACTGCCGACCTGATGGAGGTCGCCAGCGAGGACCCGTTTCGTATCCGCTCTTATCGCCGCGCCGCGGAAGCTGTTGAAGCGCTGGACCAGCAGCTCTCAGAAATCTATGCCGACCAGAAGGCCCTGCTGGCAATCCCAGGAATTGGCAAAGGCATGGCGGCAAACATCCGCGAAATCTTCACTGAAGGCCGCCTCGCTCTGCATGAGGAGATGCTCAAGAAATACCGTCCCTCAATGCTGGAGTTGCTAAAAATCTCCGGCCTCGGGCCAAAGACGATCTCGCTGATATGGGATGCCTTCCAGGTATGCGACATTGAAGGAGTGGCCAAGCTTGCTGCGGAAGGTAAGCTGCGCACGCTTCCTCGGCTGAGCGAGAAGAGCGAACAGAAAATACTGAAGTCCATTGAGAGCTATCGCCAGGTCACGGGTCGCTTTCATCTCGATACCGCGGATGAAATCGCACGCAAGATGATTGGATTGCTCGAGAATCTGCCCGGAGTGGACAAGGTTACGCCGGCAGGTTCGCTGCGCCGGGGCAAAGAAACAGTCGGCGACCTGGATTTGCTGGTCACGGGCAAGTGTTGCGGCAACGAAGACCAGCGCAACCATGTGATTGAGCAGATCGTGAACTTTCCTGGCATTCTGGAAGTGCTCGCGAAAGGGGAAAACAAGATCAGCATCAAACTGAGGAGTGGCATGCAAGTGGACGTGCGCCTGCTGCCTCCCGACTCCTTCGGCGCAGCCCTGCAATATTTCACGGGCTCGAAAAACCACAACGTCTCGCTGCGGCAGCGCGCATTGAAGCAGGGCTATACATTGAATGAGTATGGGCTGGTGCGCATGGAAGACCAAGGCTGCGTAGCGGCAAAAACAGAGGAGGAGATTTATCGCACGCTCGGGCTCGATTGGATTCCGCCAGAGCTGCGCGAAAACAACGGCGAACTGGAGGCTGCGGCTGAAGGCAAACTTCCGGAACTGGTCCGGTTGGAAGACATTCAGGGCGACGTGCACATGCACACCATCGAAACGGACGGGAAGTGCACGATTGAGGAGATGGCCCTTGCCGCGCGCGAACGCGGCTACAAGTACATGGCCATCACCGACCATTCGAAAAACTTGGCCTTCACCAACGGCCTCGATGACCGGCGCGCGGAAGAACACATCAGGCGAATTCGCAAAGCGGCGCGGCAGATTGAAGGCATTACGATGTTTGCCGGCATCGAGGTGGACATTCTTGCCGAAGGAGAACTCGACTTATCGGATTCGGTGCTGGAGCAAATGGACCTGGTGATCGCCAGCGTACACTCGCATTTCAATCAGGAACTGCAACAGATGACTGATAGGCTTCTTCGGGCGATCGAAAATCCGAACACGTCGATAATCGGACATCCTACTGGGCGCATCCTGCTACGTCGTGAAGGGTACACCTTCGATTGCGATCGGGTATTCGCCGCGGCGGCGAAAGCGGGAGTGGCTTTGGAGCACAACGCCTATCCTGACCGGCTCGACCTTCGTGACCAGCACTTGCGCTGGGCCAAGGGCAAAGGAGTGAAGTTCGTCATCAATACTGATGCTCACCATACTTCTCACATGGAGAAGATCCGCTATGGAGTGCTCCAACTCCGTCGCGCCTGGCTGACGAAGGCTGACGTTTTGAATACGTTGCCGGCGGGAGACTTCGCGACAATGATGCGCCGTGGCCGTCCTCTGCCGGCGGCAGTCTGAACGCAGCCCAGGTAGCGTATGCTTTTCATTCGGCATCTCAGGATATAGAGCAGGAGGACAGCATGCCAGAGAACACCGCACCGAATCCGCAGCCTAAACCGGGCCAGCCAGCGGTACCGGCGCCCGCTCCTCCTCCGGCGCCGGAATACGGGCACGTGCCGATGAGCGAAGAATTCGACAAAGCTAAATGGACGCTCCCGCCCATCGTTCCGGTCCTGATTGCGTTCGCTGCCGTAGTGGTTGTGGTTGTGATCGTTTCCTTCGGCAATCGCGCCAAGCCTGTGATCAAAGGAACCATCACCAAAGTCGCAACGGCCGACCAGGAGGGCAATACCATGGCGGCGGTCCAGGTAAAACTGGACAACGTGATTGATAAACAGCTCTGGATCAGCAACATTGATTCCGAGCTTGAGACCGCCGACGGCAAGAAGTATACCGACCATGCGCCGCCGATCAGTGACATTGCGCAATACTTCCAGGCATTTCCTTCGCTTCAGGAAGCCAAAGCCGAGCCTCTGCATGAGGAGTTGAAAATTCCGCCGCGCACTTCTTACACGGGCGCAACTGTGTTCTCGTTTCCCGTTGACACGAAAAGCTTCGACCAGCGCAAGTCGCTGACCCTTCGCATCCAGATGTATGACCAATCTCCGCTGGTCATCAAGATGCCCTAGACTCTCTTTCTTGCGTCAAGGATCTTCGGCACCCCCGGCGCACGGTGACTCGGGCGTGGGGGCGCAACTCATCAATCTTTAATGAGCTTGTGCTCACCTCAACCGTCGAGCTAAGTCCAATCCTGAAGCAAAGACATTGCTGACTGAAGTTTCCTTACGACTAGGAGGCTCTGGATGCGAGTACTGAAATCCCAAACTGGCCTGTTGTTCTTGAGCCTTGTGTTGTT
>JAICYU010000314.1 GCA_025934025.1 Terriglobales bacterium | reverse complement strand
TGAATGCAGAGGAATGGGATTGCAGCCTCCCGGCTGACCCACGCTCTGCGGGTTCACGGGCGCGGCACAGTTTTTGCACACCAGCCCACTCGCGTTCTTGTAAAAGCCCACTGATCCGCAGATCTGGCAGGCATCAAAAACTGACGCCACCTTGCCATCCGGTTTGCGGTAGAGCAGAAAGCGTACCTTCGTTCCATCCACGTCAGCGCTATAGCGCAGCAGATCGCCCGGACCAAGATTTGTGGTTGGAATGGTAGCCGTTCCTGCCGTATCAAACACCACCTCGGATGCCGGTGACAACGCTGTGACACTCTTCTGATAGATAAATTCCGCCGTCACCATAAAGATGAACACAAAGGCCGAGCCCACCACCAGGTTGGCCCAGAGCCTCTCCCGCCGCGAAGTCCACTGTTGCTTGCGTTCCTCGGCTTTCGTGGACGCCGCCGGCACGGTAGCTGGCCGCCTCCGTCCGTACTCCAGCAGCACCATCAGGGCCACCAGCGCCAGCATGGTGACAGGGAAGAAGTAGTCGTTGCGGACAATTGGCCCAATCAGCGCCATCTCCCGCTTGCTGGAAGGAAGAATCCCGGTTTCTGAAAGCTCATGAAACCCTGAGATGATCAGTTGCGCCGCCACGAAAAACAGGATCACCGTGGTCACGCGGAAGAACTTCCGCAGATCAATCCGCACGCTGCCTTTCACAAACATCACGCCGAACACCACCGCCAGCGCCACGCCCAATAGCGTACCCAGAAAACTCATCAGCTCGGTCGAATTGAATGACACGCCGGCCAGGATGGCCACCGTCTCAATGCCTTCGCGAAAGACCATCAGGAAAACAAAACTGAAGAGCCCCCATTTTGAACCGCCGCCCGCCAGTGAACCCACTTTGCTCTCGATCTCGCCCTTCAGCTTGCGCGCCGTGCGCATCATGAAGATGACCATGCCGATCACCAGCACGGCTGCAATCAACATGACCCAGCCCTCAAAGGCATCCTGGCTGAAGGGAAGGTAAGAAAGGGCCACAGCTCCCGCCACGCTGCCGAGGAGGGCGGCAATCAGCGCCGCGTACACGGTTTTACGCAGGTCCGGCCTGCCGATCTTGGAGAGATAGACCAGCGTGATGCCCACAATCAGGGCAGCTTCCACGCCTTCCCGCAAGGTGACGATCAGTGCATCGAACATAGTAGCTCAATATTGAAAATGAATTTCAATTTCATTTTCAATTAGATTGTACGCAGCCCAAAAAGCAGAGTCAATAAATTGAAAACCAAAGGCTCGAAGAAGTATTCCCGATTTGGTGCAAACTGCTCCCGCACATCTTCTTCTTGCGCCCTTGCGTCTAAACAACGTGCTGCAACTTCAAATCCTGCGTTCCGCGCAAGAAATCGCGCGTTTCCGGCCCATCTGGGAGCGGCTTGGCCGCGAGCATCACACCATCTTCCAGGAATTTGATTGGAATCTGCTGGCTGCGCGCATGTTTGCCGGAAGGGAAACGCCGCACGTGATATACGCCCACGCATCTTTTGGAGAAGCTATCATCCCCGGAGTGCTGCGGCAGGCGAGCGGCATCGCCGAACTTGGCCTGCTTGGCGAAGAACTATTTGATTACCGCAACTTTATTTTCGCCGGTGATGAGGACGTCCTGTACTCCGCCCTGGCCCATTTGGCAGACCTGAACCGGCCTCTGCGTGTCACAGCCATGCGGCGCCACGATTGCGAAGACCTTCCGTCGGAATTGGCGCTAACCCGGTTCACCGTGGCGCCCGGAATCAGGCATCGCCAGCTTTCCCCGGATACCTTCGCGGAAATGCACCTGCGCCTTGCCCGCAATCTCCGCCGCATGCAGCGCCTCGGCTATGAATTCAACACCTGGGACGGCGCAAACTCCCAACTGCTGCGCACAATATATGAACTGAAGGCCGAACAGGACCCGCAGAGCCTTTTCCGCGACCCCTTGCGCCGGGAGTTCATGATTGAAGCGGGCCTGCTCCAACCGCAACGCATGCAAATTTTTACCCTTGAGAGCGGCAGCCGCCTTGGCGCCGCGCTGGTTACATTCCTTGATCCCGGGGTACGCCGCTTTTATACCTGCTGGTTTGCTCCTGAGTTGAGCAAGCACTCTCCCGCGCTCTCTTTGATCTATGAAGCTTCCCGGCTTTCGCTTGCTGAAGGCCTCGATTGCGACTACATGACCGGCGAGCAGCCCTATAAGCTCCGCCTGGCCACCAGCGCCGTACAGTTATTCCATCTCAACGCCACGGCTGATCAACTTGCTGCGCTGGGCCGTCCTTCTTTGCAGGAACTCAAACTCGCCGGCTGAACGTTCCACCAATGGTCCGTTACCGATATAGGGGAGATTACGCCTACCCTCAAGGATCGTGTGCACCGCAAGGATTTCATACCGCTCCTACCCTAACATCAGCGTCTCCATGCCCCGTCCCACTCCGTCTCCACGACGTCAGCAATAGCGGTTGTCTGAATAATGCGGAGGAATCTCCGGACTAACGCGCGCTTCTGCGTTCCGCTTGCTGGCTGGGAAGAGCCTGCTCGGCCTGGCGAGCGGTAATCATCGGCGCCGGGACGCGGATTCCCAGATACAAGCCAGCGGCAATCACTCCGCCCAGCATGGGAGCGACAATGAATAGCCAGAGCTGTTGCAGCGCCCATCCGCCCACAAAAACCGCCGGGCCAATGCTGCGGGCTGGATTGAAAGAGCCGTTGGTGACTGGGATGCCGCACAGGATAATCGTACTCAGAATCAGGCCGATAGGAATGCCGGCAAACCCGGCCGGCGCCCGATCATCTGTTGCGCCGAGCACGGTGAACACCAGAAGCATGGTTAGCAGTGTTTCCGCCACGAAACAGGCTGCCGCAGCATAATGCCCGGGAGAGTGGATTGCGCCGTAACCGTTGGCTGCGCCCGCCAGCGATGCCAGCGACCCGCCCGGTGCACCGGTGGCAATAAAGAGGACCACGCCGGAAGCTATAGCGCCGCCGATGATCTGTGAAATCCAATAGCCGGCAGCCATGCCAATCTTCATGCGTTTGGCCACCACAAACCCCAGCGTTACCGCCGGATT
>JAICYU010000094.1 GCA_025934025.1 Terriglobales bacterium | reverse complement strand
TTTGGGAACCCTTGGGAACTTTTGGGAACCCTTGGGAACTTTTGGGAACTTTTGGGAAGTTTGAGGAGGGGGGTGGGTGGCCCCAAAGTCGCCGTGATCGCCTGAACCGTTTCAGAGGATGATCTGCCTGATACGATATTTCGGATAATGGACTATGCTTCGCGACAGAGCCGCCTCGCGGCAGAAATTCGGAACAAAAAGATCAGTTGCCTGCTGATCACGCATCTGCCGAATGTCCGTTATTTATGCGGCTTCAGCGGCAGTTCGGGAGCGCTGCTTCTGGTTGCCGGCCGGCGCGGCCACTCTCTGACGTTCTTCACTGATGGACGTTACACGCAGCAAGCTGGCGACGAAGTGCAAGGCGCAAAAATTGTAATTGCCGGCAAGCCCGCATTGTTTGCAGCCGTCGAGCGAGCGTTGAAGAGCAGCACTGAAGCGCTGGGCTTTGAGGCGGAATATCTTCCCTATGCATCCTTTCAGCAGTTGCGTTCGCTGACACGCGGTCAACTGCGATTGAAGCCCGCAGCCGGATTGGTTGAGCAACTGCGGATCAGGAAGGATGCGGAAGAGGTTGAACGGATTCGCTCCGCCGTGCAACTCGGATCAGATTTGTTTCCGGCTGCGCTCTCCGCCATTCGGCCCGGCGTGGCGGAAACGGAAGTGGCTGCCGCCCTCGAGCTAAACGCCCGCCGCGCTGGTGCGGACGGAATGTCGTTTGAAACCATTGTTGCCGCTGGAGTCCGTTCAGCCTTGCCGCATGGGCGCGCTTCCAGGCAGGCCATTCCGGCGTCTGGATTCATAATCCTGGATTACGGTGTTATACTCGCCGGTTATTGCTCTGACATGACGCGGACCGTGCATGTGGGTCCGATTTCGGCGGAGCATCGCCGCATGTACGAAGCGGTGCATGAGGCCCAGGTTGCCGGTATTCAGGCTGTTCGCCCTGGCGTGGAAACTGGGGCAGTGGACCGCGCCGGCCGGGAAATCCTGAAATCCGCCGGCTACGATGCTTACTTTACTCACTCGACCGGGCACGGAGTGGGACTTGAGATCCATGAGCAGCCCCGCCTTGCCAAGGGGCAGAAGCAGAAGCTGGAGCCCGGGATGGTAGTGACGATTGAGCCGGGAATCTATGTTCCAGGCGACGGGGGAGTGCGCATCGAAGATATGGTCCTGGTCACCGACTCAGGCCGCCAGGTGCTTACGCCCACCAGCAAAGAACTGATCACCCTTTAATTTCGGAGCGCCGAAAGACTTCATGAACCAAAAAGAGCTGAAAGAGCTGATAGAGTTCCTGATCGAAAAGGACATCTCTGAGTTTGAACTGGAACGCGGGGACGTAAAGGTCAGGATCAAACGCGGCTCTGAAGCCGCGGCTGCGCCTTCGGTGGTTTCCGTGATGCCGCAGATGATGGCTCCCGCGCCAGCTCAAGTATCGGCAGCACATCCACAGCCTGCTCCCGCACAGACGGCTCCATCTGCTTCAGCGCCGCCGGCTGCTGCGGTAGTTCCTGCCGTCGAAGAAGAACTGCACATGGTCAAGTCTCCGATCGTGGGGACCTTCTATGAATCACCGGCGCCGGGCGCTCCGGCATTCGTCAAGCCGGGAGACCAGGTGCAGGCGGGCCAGACACTGTGCATCATCGAGGCCATGAAGCTCATGAATGAAATCGAGTCAGACGCCACGGGCGAGATCGTGAAGATCCTGGCGAGCAATGGCCAGCCGGTGGAGTACGGGCAACCGCTATTCGCGCTGCGCGCTCGCAAATAAAGATGCCGCTGTTCAGGAGCAGGATGACGTCAACCCACGCGAAATTCTTCAGCGGTTTGGAGCGAAGCGACAGCAATAATGTTTAAGAAAATTCTGATAGCGAATCGCGGCGAGATCGCATTGCGCGTAATCTGCGCCTGCAAAGAACTGGGCATCAAGACCGTAGCGGTCTACAGCGACGCCGACCGAAACTCTTTGCACGTTCGCTTTGCCGATGAAGCGGTGTGTATTGGGCCGCCGCGCTCATCGGAAAGCTACCTCAACATTCCGGCGGTGATCAGCGCAGCCGAGATCACCAACACCGACGCCATTCATCCCGGTTACGGGCTTCTAAGCGAGAACGCCAACTTCGCCGAAGTTTGTGAAACCAGCGACATCAAATTCATCGGACCGCCGCCTGAAGTGATCCGACTGATGGGCGAAAAGGAAAAAGCCCGGCAGGCGATGAAGCGGACCAACGTTCCCATCCTTCCCGGCTCGGAAGGCGTAATTGCGACCGCGGAAGAAGCAAAGGAATGGGCCATCCAGATTGGCTATCCGGTGATTGTGAAGGCCTCTGCCGGAGGCGGCGGACGCGGCATGCGCGTAATTCGCGCCGAAACGGAACTGGAAGGATCGTTCAATTCGGCCCAGGCGGAGGCAGCCGCTGCATTCGGCAACGGCAATCTCTACATGGAGAAGTTCATCGAACAGCCGCGCCACATTGAGTTCCAGGTGCTGGGCGATCTGCACGGAAAGGTCATCAGCCTGGGCGAGCGCGAGTGCAGCATTCAGCGCCGCCACCAGAAGCTGCTGGAAGAGTCGCCTTCCACACAAGTGACCGAAGAGCTGCGGCAACAGATCGGGAAGAAGCTTTCCGAATGCCTTGCGCAGATTGGCTACGTCAATGCCGGCACGGTTGAGTTCCTGATGGACGAAGACGGCAGCCTGCACTTCATCGAGATGAACACCCGCATCCAGGTGGAGCATCCGGTCACGGAGATGGTCACGGGCATTGACTTGGTGAAATCGCAGATCCTGCTGGCTGCAGGGGCCAAGCTGGGCGACATCATTCCTCGCCTTGATCGCAAAGGCCAGCGCGGCCACGCCATTGAGTGCCGGATCAACGCCGAACATCCAGAGAAGTTCACCCCGTCGGCGGGAAAGATCAAGACCTTCCACGTTCCCGGCGGACTGGGAATTCGCGTGGACACCGCGGCTTACGCCGAAGGTGTGATTCCGCCTTATTATGATTCGCTGATCGCAAAGCTCATCAGCCACGGACGCGACCGCGATGAAGCCATCATGCGCATGAGGCGCGCCCTGGAGATGTTCATTGTGGAAGGAATCCACACCACGATTCCGCTGCATCGGCGCATTATGGCTGATCCCGATTTCCAGGCAGGCCGCTTTGATACGAAATACATGGAGCGGTTTTTGGCGAAGTTACAGGAAGAGCGGGTGCAGTTGACGGCCGTCAGCGCGTAAGGTTGATCGCCGGAAATGCCAAAATTACCAAAGAATCCAAATGGAAAAACCTGATCCCTGATGAACGCTGATGAAAATTGAAACAGCACTTGAAACGTGTGGGTAAACCAGATCTTCAATTTTCAATTTTCAATTTTGGCATTCCTGGCAATCTTCGATGACGCTTCCTCCTCTTTATCCCATCATTGACCTCTCTTGTTTCGACGGCCATACCGACCCCGTTCTGGCGGTTTGTCGCTTTGCCGAACAACTTTTAGCAGGCGGAGCGACTCTGATTCAACTTCGCGACAAATCTTCTAATGCGCGCAGATTTCTGAGTTGCGCGCGCGAGCTGCGGCGCGTCACGGCAAAAAAGGCAAAGCTCATCATCAATGATCGCGCCGATCTCTGCCTGGCTGCTGCCGCTGACGGCGTTCATCTGGGGCAGGAGGATCTCAGTCCGGCGGCGGCGCGCAGCATTCTTCCGGCTGAACAGCAAGGCTGGATCGGATACTCGACGCACAATCGGGAGCAGGTGCAAGAAGCAGATTCCATGCCGGTGGACTATATCGCGGTGGGGCCGGTATTCTCCACGAGTTCCAAGAGAAATCCGGAGACGATCATCGGAGTTGAAGGTGTGCGTGCCGCTCGCGCTGCTACTCGGAAACCGCTGGTCGCGATTGGTGGAATCACGCGGGAAAATTGTCTTCAGGTAAGAGAGGTCGGCGCGGATTCGGTGGCTGTTATCTCTGATCTTCTAGAGTCTCCGGCAAAAGCAGTTGAAGCTTTTCTTCGCATTTTGGGGTAAAACATACTGAACCATATGGCTTCGCCCACAGAACTGCACAGCACCTCGCTCCGGGAGCAGTCCGCAGAGCTGGTTAAAGGGCTGGGACTCACCAGTTCCACCACTCTGGTCATGGGATCCATGATCGGCTCCGGAATTTTCATTGTTTCAGCGGAGATTGCGCGTGAGGTGAACTCTCCGGGGCTGCTCATCATGGCCTGGGTCATCACCGGATTTATGACCATCGTGGGCGCGCTCTCTTATGGCGAGCTTGCCGCCATGATGCCCAAAGCAGGCGGGCAGTACGTTTACCTGCGTGAAGCTCTGGGCCCGCTCTGGGGATTTCTCTACGGCTGGACTCTCTTCCTGGTGATTCAGACTGGAACGGTTGCGGCTGTTGGCGTGGCCTTCGGCAAATTTCTCGGATACTTTTTCCCCGGCGTTGCTGCTGATAACTGGATCTGGCACATGGCTCATGTCCCCCCGCTTCACGTCGGCCAGATGGTCTTGGGCAACATGGACGTGGGGTTGAACACGCAGAATCTGGCCGGAATCGTTGTGGTGATAGTGCTCTCGGTGGTGAACGTCTTTGGCATCAGGACGGGCGCTGCCGTGCAGAATATTTTTACCATCACAAAAGTTGCAGCTCTTGCCGGGCTGGTTTTGGCGGGGGTTTTCGTCGGGCGCAATGCGCAGGCAATCGCAGCCAACTTTCATAATTTCTGGCGACTGAATGAACCCCATTCTGCCAGCGGCACGGCAGCAGGGCCTTTCGTGGGGATTCTTACGATTCTGGCCGTGGCGCAGGTGGGGTCGCTATTTTCTTCAGACGCCTGGAATAACGTAACGTTCACCGCCGGAGAAGTAAAAAATCCGAAACGCAATCTGCCGCTCTCGCTGGCGCTTGGAACGGGCATTGTCACGCTGCTCTACCTCGCGGTGAATTTTATCTATCTCGGCGTGCTGCCCTTGAATGGCGATCCCAACGGCGCAACAATCCTTGCCCGCGGAATCAAGTATGCCGGAGCCGACCGCGTTGGCACAGCGGCTTTGCAGCAGATGTTCGGCAACTCCGGCGGCGCGCTGATGGCCGTTGCAATTCTCATCTCGACTTTCGGCTGCTGTAACGGGCTGATTCTTTCCGGCGCGCGCGTCTATTACGCCATGGCCAAGGACGGCCTGTTCTTCAAGTCCACGGGCAAACTGGATCGTAAGTACTTCACGCCACGCAACGCCCTGATCGTGCAGGCCATCTGGACCTGTATTTTGTGTCTGTCAGGAACTTACGGGCAGTTGCTCGACTACATCATCTTCGCGGTGCTGGTGTTTTATATTTTGACGATTTCCGGGTTGTTCGTGCTAAGGCGCAAGCAGCCGCAAGCCGAAAGGCCGTATCGCGCCATTGGTTACCCGGTGCTTCCGGCAATTTATATCGTGATGGCATTATTCATTGATGTCGTATTATTGCTCTACAAGCCCCAATACACATGGCCGGGCCTGATCATCGTGCTGCTCGGAATTCCGGTTTATCTCATCTGGTCGCGCCGGAAAGTTGCAAGTAAGGCTTAGCACAGACAAAGGAGAAACTCTGCATGGCCAATCTTCTGGCTACAAAGACGCTGGATACCATCCGCGCCGAAGCATCTGAATCCGGCGAGCACACTCTTAAGCGCGCGCTGGGGCCATTGAATCTGGTCTCTCTCGGCATAGGAGCAATTATCGGCGCTGGAATTTTTGTGCTGACCGGCCAAGCCGCCGCGGACAACGCGGGCCCCGCGATCGTGCTGTCGTTCTGTTTGGCCGGCGTTGCGTGCGCTTTTGCGGGCCTTTGCTATGCCGAGTTCGCTTCACTGATTCCCATCGCCGGTTCCGCGTATACCTACGGCTATGCCACGCTGGGCGAGATTTTTGCCTGGATCATCGGCTGGGACCTGGTCCTGGAATACGCGTTTGGCGCAGCGACGGTCGCTTCTGGATGGGCAGGCTATTTTGTCAGCTTTCTACAGGATCGCGGGATTCACATTCCGCCGGAGCTCATCGGCACTTATGGGCAAAAATTTGCTTTCTATCACGGGCGCTGGACCGCTGTATCAACGCTTCCGGCAGGAGTGAATCTCTCTGGCGTTGAAGTCCGATCCGCGCTCTTCAATCTTGTGGCCTTCCTGATTATTGCGCTGGTGACTTTTGTCCTGGTCATCGGAATCAAGGAATCGGCCAACTTGAATACTGGAATCGTGATTGTAAAAGTTGCAATCGTGCTGCTGTTTATCGCAATAGCAGCCTTTTACATCCTGAGACATCCCGCGATTGCCGCAGCCAACTGGCACCCATTCATTCCCAAGAACACGGGTGAATATGGAAAGTTCGGTCTCTCAGGGATTGCGACCGGAGCTGCCGTCGTGTTCTTCGCTTATATCGGTTTTGACGCCGTTTCCACTGCGGCGCAGGAAGCGAAAAACCCGCAGAAAGACATGCCGATCGGCATCCTGGGCTCGCTGGTGATCTGTACCATTCTGTACATTCTTGTGTCCGGTTTGCTCACCGGCATGGTTTCTTACACCAAGTTGAGCGTGCCTGATCCAGTTGCCGTCGGCATTGACGTTGCCGGCATAAGCTGGGGGAGTTTCCTGGTGAAAATTGGGGCTATTTTCGGGTTGGGGACGGTAATGCTGGTGATGTTGCTGGGGCAGTCCCGAGTTTTTTATTCGATGTCGCGTGACGGGCTTCTCTGGAAGTGGGCCAGCGCCATCCACCCGCGCTTCCGCACGCCATGGATTTCGAATATCGTCATGGGATTTTTTGTGGCGATTTTCGGCGCGGTGATTCCCATTGCCGATCTGAGCACGCTGGTGAGCATCGGGACTCTGCTCGCGTTCGTGATTGTTTGCGCAGGCGTGTGGGTGCTCCGCGTGCGACGGCCGGACTTGCAACGGCCGTTCAGGACTCCGTGGGTTCCATTGGTGCCGATTCTTGGCATCGTAGTTTCTCTCGGCCTCATGGCCAGCTTGCCCGCGAGGACGTGGTACAGGCTGATCGGCTGGCTGATTATTGGAATGGTGATCTACTTTAGCTACGGACGGAAGCACAGCCGCGTGCAGCAGGGAGCGATGGTCGTGACCGTGCCGCCGGGCGGCAACACTTATTCGTGATCTTAGAAATGCTTCAGGCCCTCCGCTGCGGCGGAGGGCTTCTGTTTTAGAATCGAACCGCAATGAAAATCGTGACTGCCGCTGAGATGCGCGAGATTGACCGTCTCACCGCCGAGCAGTACGGCATTCCTTCACTCACGCTGATGGAGAATGCAGGCACGGCAGTTGCCGACTTCGCGCGGAAGCATTTCGACTTCGCATCCGTATGCGTAGTCAGTGGCAAAGGCAACAATGGAGGCGATGGCTTTGTGGTCGCGCACAAGCTTCAGGAAGCGGGCAAGCAGGTTTCAGTGTTAGTGCTTGCGGTTGGTCCGCAGGAGCTTCGCGGCGATGCAGCAGAGATGTTCAAACGACTCAGCCTGCAACCGCTCTGGATCAGCGAAGAAGCCGATTTTCAGAAAGCTGATGTCCAGCAAGCGCTGCGGGCTGACTTGATTGTGGATGCGATTCTGGGAACGGGATTCGCTCCGCCGATCAAAGGCATTGCCGAGAAAGCGGTTCAGGCAATCAACGGCGCGCACGGAGTCGTGGTCTCAATTGACCTGCCCTCGGGAGTTGATGCCGATGGCAACGAACCGCCGGAGAATCGAGCAACCTTCGTGCATTCCGATGCGATCGTTTCCTTCACCGCGCCCAAACCTGCTTTGTTGTTCGGAAATCTCACTGAAGGGCCCATTGGGATTGCGTCAATCGGTTCCCCGGAGAAGCTGATCTCGGCAACCAGCAGTTTGCATGAAGACGTTCTGACCAGCGCAGATTTTAAGGGCTTTTCTATTCCGCGATCTCGCGATGCGCACAAGGGAGACTTCGGTCATGTCCTGGTGATCGGAGGATCAGTGGGCAAGTCGGGCGCTGCTGTGATGGCGGGAATTTCCGCACTGCGCGCAGGAGCAGGCCTGGTCACAGTTGCCTGTCCTAAATCCGTCCAGCCGATTATCGCCGCTTCTGTTCCGGAACTGATGACCGAGCCGCTGCCGGAAACCAGTGAAGGCACAATTTCATTGCTGGCGCTTGCCGGCCGGGAGCAACTGATAAAAGGAAAGTCGGTCGTCGTGATCGGACCAGGAATCTCGCGCAATTCGGAGACAGCCGAGTTCGTCCGCGATCTGGTCAGCGTCTGCTCCGTTTCCATGGTAATTGATGCTGACGGATTGAACGCGTTTGAAGGGCGGGCGGAAGAGATTCGCCCGGATGAGGCCGTTGATCCATTCGCCATGCGGGTGCTCACGCCGCATCCCGGCGAGATGTCGCGCCTCGCAGGGATTTCAACCGGATGGGTACAGCGCAATCGCGTGGCTACAGCAATGAAAGTCGCGATCGAGACGAAAGCTTGCGTTGTGCTGAAGGGCCACAACACGGTGATCGCGAATCCCGAAGGACATGTTTGGATCAATACCACCGGCAATCCGGGAATGGCGAAAGGTGGTTCGGGGGACGTGCTCTCGGGAGTGATTGCAGGAATTCTGGCACAGGCGCCGACATCGCAAGAGATGAGTGCATGGCAGGCTGAGTGGGAGGGGGAGACCGAGCTTGGTGAATTGCCCATTCCAGGACTTTATCGGTGGATTTCCAAGCATGATACGGAGGCTGCTTCCATCAGAGAATTGGCAGCGCAGTACAGGCAAACACATGAACCAAAGCTTCTCGCACAGATCAGCAGCAAGATGCAGGAGAGAACCAAGCAAGCCATCCTGCTGTTGAGCTCACTTCACGTAGGCAAAGCCGTTTACCTCCACGGCTTGGCAGGCGATCTGGCGCGCGATCTTTACGGCGAAGAATCCATGATCGCCACCGACATCATCAACTGTCTGGGCGAGGCGTTTGCGGTCTGCGAGCAGGAAGCCCACAGCCGGTTTCAGTACATTCAGCGATGAAGACATTCACCACGCACTCTGCGGAAGAGACCACCGAACTCGGGCGAAAGCTGGCTGCGGAACTGAAACCTGGCAGCATTGTGCTGCTGCGAGGCGATCTTGGCGCAGGAAAAACCACGCTGATCAAAGGCATCGCGGAAGCTTTTCACGCCGCCGAAGCTGAAGCCGTCACCAGTCCAACCTTCACCCTAATTCACGAATATCGAGGGCCGGAAGTCACGCTCTTCCACATTGATCTCTATCGCATAGATACGCAACGCGAGCTGGACACTTTGGCCCTCGATGATCTCATGGAGCCGAATACCATCCTGCTGATCGAGTGGGGAGAGAAGTTCGAGCGCTTTCAAACAGAGCGCGACGTCGAGATTGCCATCGAGCACCTTGGCGGCGATGATCGGCGGTTAAAGATAAAAGGTTCGAGCCGCTGAACATCGCTGCAAGTGCTGCTACTGCTGCGTCGCCATGCTCGCGATGTCCACTGCTACGCGCCACTTCCCATCTTTATGTTTCTTCCACACTGTGGCGTAACTGCCGGAAAATGGCTTGGCTCCCTGACTGCCTTGAAAAGATCCACGCGTGTAGCCCATGCCGCCGTCGCTCGAAACGTCTGCCGATTCAACCGTCCAGGTCAACTTGAAGGTAGGATCAGCCAGGGCTTTGGTCCAATCCGCTTTGATTGTGCCTTTTCCATGCATCCACTTTCCGGTTAGGTCGCACATGTAGGCATCGTCGCCGATGAAACTCATGAACTTATCAATGTTCCGCCCGGCCGTTGCTTTGGCCCAATCCTGGTCGGCTTTCTTGAGCTCAGCGGTTTTGTCCGGCGCGCCTGCCAGGTTTGCTGCCAGAAGCGTTGCCACTGCCATAACTAATGCTGTTCCAGTGAGTTTGCGCATTCATCGTCCCCCGCGGGAAGAATTAGAACACAAAACCGCACGTCAGCGCTTCCAAGTCACTCGCCAGATGCTTTTTGATGCGTCGTCACTCACGAAAAGCGAACCATCCTTTCCCACAGCGACACCCACCGGCCGGCCCCAGACTTTTCCATCGGCTGTGACGAAGCCGGTCAGAAAGTCTTCATATTCTCCCGTCGGCTTGCCATTGCTCAGAGGTACGCGAATCACCTCATAGCCGTTTCTCGACTTGCGGTTCCAGGAGCCGTGTTCCGCGGCAAAGATATCGCCGTGATACTCCTGCGGAAATTGCTTTCCTTCATAAAACGTCATTTCGAGCGAAGCGAAATGGGGCGGAAGAAGCACATCCGGCACAATCACTTTATCTTTCAATTCGGGATGCTTGCCTTTGTGTTTGGGATCGTAGTGCGGGCCAATGTAGTACCACGGCCATCCGTAAAAACCGCCCGGCTGCACGCGCGTAATGTAGTCAGGAGGCAGATTGTCGCCCAGTTCATCGCGCTCGTTGGTTGAGGCCCAGAGATCGCCGGTTCCCGGCTGAACGGCAATTCCCACGGCGTTGCGCAAACCCCAGGCATACACGCGCATGCCGCTGCCATCAGGATTGAACTCGAGAATGTCAGCGCGGTCTTTTTCTTCGGGGTGAGTATCAGGATCGTCGTTGTTAGAGTGCGAGCCGACGGAGACATACATCTTTTTCCCATCCTCGGAAAAAGCGATGTCACGGGTCCAGTGTCCGCCGCCGCGCAGATGTCCTCCACCGGGAAGATCGGCGATCTTCTGCTGCGGACCGCGCGCTTTCAGGTCGCCATTGCGATAAGGAAAGCGCACCACCGAGTCTGTGTTGCCAACATAAATCCATTGCGGATTCGGTCCAAGAGGATAGAAAGCGATGCCGAACGGCTGGCGCAAGCCGGTAGTGAAGGTCTGGCTCTGCGCAGCCTTGCCATTTCCAGTTACGCCGCGAAAAACTTTGATTTCGCCAGCGTGGCTTTCCGCCAGAAACAAGTCGCCATTGGGCGCAGTGCGAATCAGCCGGGGATAATCGAGTCCGGTGGCGTAAAGTTCTACTTCGAAACCCGGGGGCGCCTGCGGCCAAGCCTGCGCCGGACGGCGTGTCTCATCGGGCGCATTGTCCACTGATCGAGTGGCGAACGGCTCCGGAAGATCAGCCACAGTTATCTTGCGAAACGTTCCCGGCTTCTGCTGAGCGTAATCAGCAAATGCAGCTTTGCCGGTAATCGGATGATCTTTGCTTCCCGTTGTTGGAGTGCTTTGAGCAGACAGCAATCCGAACGATAGAGGAACGATGAGAGCCAAACCAAAACTTTTCATGATTCTTGTGTGAGATGCAGTGAGCCAAGAGAGCGGCGACAGGGACGAGTCACGCTAATCTGGCACGGACCAACGTTACTTTGCCTTCTTCTTCGTTTCCCTGGCCGCCTTCGTCTTCACCGTCATGGCCAGGCTCTGGCGCCAATCCTCGCTCCACATCTCTCGCTTGCGCAAATATTCTTCCATAAACTTGAGAGGGTCAGACGTGGGACGGCTGCACTCAATCAGCGCCGGCCCATGTCCCTGGCGGGCGCGACGGGCGCACTCCTGAATTACGCGGAGAATCGCAACCGCATCGCTGCCTTCCACAAAGATCACGGGAAGAGTTCCGCGGTGCAGCTTGCGCTTCGGGCGTCTGATGTCCGCAGAGTCCAGTAGATAGATGATGGGCAGCTTGCTCTGGGCAGCGAAGGAGAAGACATGGCTCAATTCGCCGTCCGGCTCCGCTTCACTCACCAGCACCGTCACAATCCCAGGCTGTTGCCTCTTCTTCAACCCCAGAGCAAGTCCAGTGGCGAGCGCTAGTCGTGACGTATCGCTGAACGACTCGTCATCCCCAATACCTGCCGGGCTGTGTTCGATTCTACCGGCAACCTCGTTCGCCTTCCGTGGCAAGAGATGATCGTCAGGACCAAGCTCCAGGGCAGCAGCCGCCAGAATGGCTTCACGTCCGCGGCGGACCTTGCCAGACGCACGACCGCGCAGAAGCGCAGCGTAGAGCTGCTTCAATCGGTCTGCATGCAACAATAAGGATGGCTGGGACGCGGCAGAGTCCGTCTGGTTCATTGCGTCAGCTTTTGCACGGCTTCCCTTTTTCTCGTCGGGAAGAGCGATCATTCTACGTCAACATCTGGCATCCTCGCGGAACAAATTACGCGAACTTTTTGTAGACATAAATGAAGCCGCAATGGCTCTGCGGCAACTCTGGTTCCAATGTTTGTTCCCGGTTTTCAACAGGACGGTGAAAAACGATGTGGAAAACTCCCAGGTTACTTGCGTAACTAAGCGAAAACCGCGGCTTTGCTCTCTTTGCACATCCTCAGGTGCGCAAATTAAAACTTCATGAAAAAATTTCATGTTGCTCGTTGCTTCAGCACATCGGCAGAAAGTTTTTGGCTGCTACAAAGTGAAACTCCGTATTGACAAATTATTGGTCGAGCGCGGCCTGGCGCCAACGCGCGAACGCGCACAGTCCCTGGTGATTGCAGGACGCGTGCTGGTGAACGGACAGAAGATTGACAAATCCGGCGCTGCGGTCGAACGGGACGCCGAACTCCGTCTGCTCGGAACCGACTTGAAGTATGTCGGCCGCGGCGGACTGAAGCTGGAAGCGGCGCTCAATCACTGGAACATTGAACTCACAGGAAAGACCTGCATGGATGTTGGCGCCTCTACCGGCGGATTCACCGATTGCATGTTGCAACACGGCGCTGTACAAGTGATCGCGGTGGACACCGGC
>JAICYU010000317.1 GCA_025934025.1 Terriglobales bacterium | reverse complement strand
CAGAAGCTTGGTCAGGGAGCGACTGCCCAGTGGCAGCCCTCAACTCTCTTTGATCAGTTCCGATTCACTCTTCTTCCCGCTGTGCCAGTGCTGCAATGAGCGGACATTGATTTCACCGCGCTGCAAGGCGGCAATACCGTCCGCCGCGGCGCGGGCCGCTGCCACGGTAGTAATGGTGGGACTACGATGGGTGACGGCCGCGCGGCGAATGGCCTTCTCGTCAAACCACGGGTCCTGGCCGTGAGGAGTGTTAACAACAAGCTGCACTCGGTCGCCCTTAATCAGGTCAACTACGTTGGGCCGGCCTTCCTTCACCTTGTAAACGCGATCAACAGAAAGGCCTGCTTTTTCAAGACGGTCGGCGGTGCCGTGGGTTGCCACAAGGCTGAAGCCCAGCTCGATAAAGCGGCGAGCAAGATCAATGGATTTTTCTTTGTCGCGATCAGTCACACTGATGAAGACGGTCCCGGAGGTGGGCAGAGACTGCCCGGCGGAAATCTGCGCCTTAGCAAAAGCTTCTCCGAAATTTTCCGCCGATCCCATCACTTCACCGGTGGATTTCATTTCCGGACCCAAGACCGTGTCCACGCCGGGGAACTTGGACCACGGGAACACGGGAGACTTCACGAAGTAACCCGCTCCGGTGGCCAAATCTTTGCCTTCAGAGGCGTGCTCAGGCAGGAACTCGTGCAGCTTGCGCCCGGTCATCAGTCGCGCAGCAATCTTGGCCAGCGGTATGCCGGTGGCCTTGGAAACGTACGGGACGGTGCGCGAGGCACGCGGGTTCACTTCGATTACGAACACCTTGTCGTGCTGCACGGCGTATTGCACGTTCATCAGGCCGATGACTTTCAGCGCACGCGCCAGCTTGAATGTGTGCTCGCGGATGGTGTTGATGACGGGTTGCGGCAGATCGACTGCAGGCAGCACGCAGGATGAGTCGCCTGAGTGGATGCCAGCTTCTTCGATGTGCTGCATGATCCCGGCAATGACAACATCTTCGCCATCTGAAAGAGCGTCTACGTCCACTTCAATGGCGTCTTCCAGGAAATGGTCCACCAGCACGGGCCGCTCCTGCGAGTACTCGACGGCTTCCTTCATGTAGCGAATCACGCTTTCATCGTCATAGGCGATAACCATGGCGCGTCCGCCGAGCACATAGGAAGGCCGCACCAGCACAGGGTATTGCACTCGCCGCCCACCTTCCACAGCTTCTTCCACGCTGGTGGCGATAGCTCCCGGAGGCTGCGGGATGTTGAGCTCTTCCAGCAGCTTGCCGAAGCGCTTACGATCTTCCGCCAGGTCAATCGACTCCGGCGAGGTGCCGATGATGGTGACGCCCGCAGCCTTGAGCGGCAGCGCGAGATTGAGAGGAGTCTGCCCGCCGAACTGCACAATTACGCCGATGGGCGCTCCGCCGTGCGACTCATGCTGGCAAACGGCCAGCACATCTTCAAAGGTGAGCGGCTCAAAGTAGAGGCGGTCGCTGGTGTCATAGTCAGTGGAGACGGTTTCAGGATTGCAGTTGACCATGATGGTCTCGTATCCGTCTTCACGCAGCGCGAATGAGGCGTGGCAGCAGCAGTAGTCGAACTCAATGCCCTGCCCGATGCGGTTGGGGCCGCTGCCCAGGATGATAATTTTCTTTTTGCTGGTGGGCGGCGCTTCGTCTTCTTCTTCGTAAGTGGAGTAAAGATACGGCGTGTAGCTTTCAAACTCGGCAGCGCAGGTATCCACCAGCTTGTACACCGGGCGAAGCTTGTGTTGATCGCGCAGGCGGCGGATGGCAGGCGCATTGGTTTTCAGGATCAGGGCCAGCCGTTCATCGGAAACGCCCATGCGCTTGGCGGAACGAAGCAGCTCTGAGGAGACGGTATCCGTGGAATGCTGTTCCACCTCTTTTTCAATGAGCGTGATCTCGCGCATCTGGTAGAGGAACCAGGGATCGATGCCGGTCATCTTGTGCAGGTCTTTCACCGTCATGCCGTGGTGCAGCGCGTAGCGAAGATAGCTAAGGCGTTCCGGATGCGGCGTGACCAAACGATGGGTAAGGATACGAGGCTCAATCCGTTCCGAAGCGAGTTTCCTCCCCGTCTCCAGCGAGCGGATGCCTTTCATCAGGGCTTCTTTGAATGTGCGGCCCATGGCCATGGCTTCACCCACGGACTTCATCTGCGGGCCGAGCGACTCGTCCGCGCCGGGGAATTTCTCAAACTGCCACTTGGGGATCTTGGCGACCACGTAGTCGATGGTCGGCTCGAAGCAGGCAGGAGTTTTGAGCGTGATGTCGTTGGGAATTTCATCGAGCGAATAGCCAACGGCAAGGCGCGCGGCAATCTTCGCGATGGGGAAGCCGGTAGCTTTTGACGCCAGCGCCGATGAACGCGAGACGCGCGGGTTCATCTCAATGACCACCATGCGTCCGTTGGCGGGATTCACGGCAAACTGAATGTTCGATCCGCCTGTTTCCACGCCAATTTCGCGGATTACGCGGATGGCGGCGTCGCGCATGTGCTGGTATTCGCGGTCGGTGAGGGTTTGGGCCGGAGCCACGGTAATGGAATCGCCCGTGTGCACGCCCATGGGATCAAAATTTTCAATGGAACAGATGATGATGACGTTGTCCGCCATGTCACGCATCACCTCAAGCTCGTACTCCTTCCAGCCCAGGACAGATTCCTCAACCAGCACTTCATGCACGGGAGAAAGGCTGATGCCACGGTTGAGCAGGTCAAGAAATTCTTCACGGTTGTAGGCGATGCCACCGCCGCTGCCGCCTAGAGTGAAGGATGGCCGGATAATGAGCGGGAAGCCGACTTTTTCGGCGAAGTCCATCGCGAATTGAAGATCCTGCGCGCGTGTGCTTGAGGTTGTACCTTCCTGGATAGAACTGCCGCCAGCGCTGGTGGTTGACTGCATGCGTCCGGAGATCAGCGCGGAGCGT
>JAICYU010000138.1 GCA_025934025.1 Terriglobales bacterium | reverse complement strand
TCCCGATCGCGTGGACGAAGAGCCAGCGATTCTCGAGCGCATCCGGCACGGTGAGTCCATTGAGCATTACGAAACGGTGCGCCGCCGCAAAGACGGCGCGCTGCTGGACATCTCTCTGACCGTCTCCCCGATTACAGGGGCTGATGGCCGAATCACAGGCGCATCGAAGGTCGCCCGCGACATCACCCAGCGAAAACAGGCGGAGCAAGCCCTTCGCCAGGCGGAAAAGCTTGCGGCGGTCGGACGGCTGGCTGCGACAGTGGCCCACGAGATCAATAATCCTCTGGCCGCGGTAACCAACCTGATTTGGCTCCTGCGGCACGAGCCGGCGCTGCCGGAAACTGCTCGCGCTTATCTGAAGTCTGCCGACGAAGAGCTTTCCCGCGTCGCCCACCTGACCAAGCAGACGCTTGGTTTCTATCGCGGCAATTCCAGCCCGGCGCGCTTCCGCGTGGCTGAACTCATTGAGGGCTTGCTGGCTTTGTTTGCTCCCAGGTTGCGCAACAAGAACCTGCGCATTCACTCCATCGTTGATCCGGCACTTGAAGTAACCGCCGTGAGCGGAGAGTTGCGGCAGATTCTGACCAACTTGACCAGCAACAGCATTGATGCCGTCGCCAACGGCGGCCGTATCTGGATCCGCGCCAAGGCAGCAAGCATGAAAGGGCGGAAGGGTATACGAGTTCTGGTTGGTGACAATGGACCAGGAATTCCAGAGTCACACCGCGCGAAAATATTCCGCCCATTCTTCTCAACCAAAGAGGACGTAGGCACCGGGCTGGGACTCTGGGTGGTACACGAGATCGTCCAGAAACATCACGGTTCGATTCGCCTGCGCACCAGCACCAGGCCCGGCCGAAGCGGAACCGCGTTCTCCATCTTTATACCGGAGCCGGCAGGCGCAGAACTGCAACCTATGGCTAAACAGGACGTGCAAGCAGCGTCGTAGGAATCACACCCGTTCCAACACCGCGGCCGTCGTCAACTTCTTCTCAATGTGCTTCTCTATGCGTTGCGCTAGAAAACGCCGCAAGTCGGCTGCGTGTTGGCGCGGCCAGGCCGAACCTGCAAAGCTCTCCACCGGAGCGCGAAACATCTCTGCCGTAAGCGCGCGTGATTCGGAAGAGATTTCCGTGCTGGCCAGTCGCTTGTCCTGCGGGCAAAGAAGCCCATCTGCCATGGGATGGAAATAAGCTTTGCTGCCGTTGAGTGCCACGCCGCATACCGCGCATTCGTGCAGGTCGGGAAGCAGGCCGATCAATCGCACAATCCAGAGATCGAAATACGTGAGCGGCATCCAGATGGAGTCGGGCTTAAGCTGGCGGACTACCGATAGCGTAAGACGGAAGATGTCGTCGCTGGGTTCGCGATCAGGCAGTAGCTGATCAATCACTTCGGAGACGTAGCTGAGCGCCGCCAGACGGGCATAATTAACTTCAAGCGTCAACGGCGAGGAGATGATGTCACAGGAATCGAGCCGCGCCAGCTCCTGCTTTTCCTTTTCCTCCCAGTAAGCGATCACGTACGTCAGCGGCTCTAGCGCGCCGCCAAACCGCCGCTTGGATTTCTTCGCTGCTTTGGCCACACCGCGTACTTTGCCTTCCGTGCGCGTGAAGAACGTGACCAGAAGGTCGGATTCGTGAAACGGATAGGTGCGCAGGATCAGCGCTTCCGATTGCTTCGGCATGTGACACCAGCATACAACGCGGAGAAACAGGAACGCGCAGCCGTGTGGCCGCGCGTTGTTAAAGCTCTGCTTGAACTTCAGCGTCCAAAGTACTTGGCGTTTTTTTCTGCGTAGGCCTTCCACTTTTCCGGAAGGTCGTCGAGAGCGAAGATCGCCGAAACCGGGCACACTGGCACGCAAGCGCCGCAGTCAATGCATTCCACCGGATCAATGAAGAGCATGTCTGCGCCTTCAAACTGCGGTTCATCTTTCTTGGGGTGGATGCAATCCACCGGGCAGGCGTCCACGCACGCGGCGTCTTTAGTTCCGATGCAAGGCTCTGCAATTACATAGGCCATAGGGGTCGTAATCTCCGTGAATCAATGGGTCTGCTGGGTAACAGATAATTTTAACAGTTGCAGAGCAATTGGCAATTCCACCCAACCGATTGGAACATCTCAGGCTGTGAACGGATGCTCTGGCAACGCCATTTGCGAAATTGTAAGTCCTACGCCGTTACCAGCTCGCGCTGGCCGCTTGGTTCATATTCCACGATGTATCCGGCCACGGCGCTGGCGGCAACTGTCAGGGGACTGGCCAGATACAACTGCCCGGGGCCGCTGCGTCCGGGGAAGTTTCGGTTTTGCGCGCTGATCACGACCTGGTCTGGTCTCGTCGAAACGCCGGGACCGGCATTGATACAGGCGCCGCAACTTGGCTCAATCACAGTCGCTCCTGCCTCTTTGAAGACATCGAGATAACCCTTGCGAATGCAGTATTCACGCGTCTCTTGCGAGCCAAACTGAATGTAAAACTTGCAGGAATCGGCCACCCGTTTGCCTTGCTTCAGCGCATCCGCCAAGACGGCCGCGTACATATCCATGTCGGCATTTTTTCCAGCCGTACAAGTGCCGCCGTAAGCGATCTCAACTGGAACCGGCGTGTTCAGGTCGCGAATGTATTTTCCATTTCCCGGATCACCCGGCGTCGCCACCATCGGAGTAATCTCTTCGGCGTTCACTTCGATTACTTTCGCGTACTGCGCGTCCGGATCGCTGAACAGCCCTTCGCAATACTGTTCCGCCTTCGCCCGCGACATGCCGCGACGCTCCATCAGGAACTCTACAGTCTTCTCATCCGGCGCCACGATTCCGGTAAACCCGCCGATCTCTGCCGCCATGTTCGTCATGGTGGCGCGCTCGTCCACGCTCAACTCTTCGATGGCTTCTCCCGAATATTCCATCACCTTGGCCAGCGCCTGGCCGGTCTTGATATATGGGAGGCTCAACAGCAGCAGGATGAAATCTTTCGCCGTGACGTTCGGCTTACGCTTGCCGCGGAAGACGACTTTCACCGACTCCGGCGCCTTCACGCGAACGTCTTTCGTGATCCATGCATTGAAGACATCCGTCGTGCCGATGCCGAAGGCGATGCAGCCCACCGCGCCCACGTGCGGCGTGTGTGAATCCGAGCCGACGTTCAACTCGCCCGGCACGGCATAGCTCTCCGCCATCACGGAGTGGCAAATGCCTTCTGATCCTTTGCGGTCTTTCAACTCGCCGTGCAGCTTGATTCCCTGCCGCTTGGCAAAATCTTCCTGCTTGAGCTTCAACTGTCCCGCCAGGTCCAACAGGCCCATCTTGCGCTTCTCTTCTGATAGCACTTCATCGAGGAAGGTCAGATGGTCGCGGAAGAACACCACCGTGGAAGGATCGTTGACCTTGGCTTCTTTGCCGACGAAATGCTCAAAGAAGATGGCCGCCATCGGCGTGACATACTCGTGGCTGAAGCGCAGGTCCGTGCGCGCGAAGCCCGAATCTCCCGGCTTCACATACGGCACGCCAACTTCACCTTTCTCGTTGAGCATGTGCCGGGCAAAAATCTTTTCTGCAATAGTCATCGCCCGTTTGCCGGTTTTGATCGGAGGCAGAAAGACCTTCTGCTCTCGCCCATCTGCCGACTGCATGCGCGCCACATTGAACGGAAACAGCCCGCCGTATTCGATCACCTGTCGCGTGATGTCGTCTTCGCCTTCGGTGAATTTGCTCAGCGGAATCTCTTCTCCTACGCGAATCTTGTCAATCATGCTGAAATCCGTGGTGGTGAGCACGCCCAGGTTCTGGCAGTTCTGCTTGTAAATGCGCTCGATGTTTTCCGCGATCACCAGCTTGATGCCGGCGCACAACTCGGCATACGGCGACTGCTCGCGGCTGGAGCCCTTGCCGCGCCGCTTGCCGCTCACCGCCGCAACAAACCCGCCTTTCTTCACATCGCCGCGCTTGATCGGGACTTCATTGCCGCACTTCAATCCGGTATAGGGGAATTCGCCCAGCGTCTCGTCAAAGAAGAAGCAGATGTGCGCCGGCGTGATCTCGTCGGTCGAGATATCATCGCGCAGCTTGGGATTGTTCTGCGGATTCTTCGTGTCCCACGGCAGGTCTTCGCCCGCAAGCTGCCGGCGAATCAGCTCAGGATCTTCGGTGAGAAACAGGATGCGGCCCTTGAACGTACACTTATCAGGCCGCTGGTTGATCTGTCGGTTCAGCAGTGACGGTTCCACAAGAAAATTCTAGCAAATAATGAAGATACCGCAGGGGTTGAGCAGAGAAGCCCTGCTGAGAGCGCACGCTGCCCCTACAAGTGTCAGGGCATGACCTTCGTCGTGCCAAGACAAGCTCCTTAACTAAAATGGGCTTCAGCCCCTGAAAATGTCTCGTGTGTCGCCCCGCTGGGGCTTGCCGCTGAACCATATTTAGTTCGGCACGAGTAAACTCATGCCCTGACACTTGCCCTGCCCGCACCGTGGTTCTGAGATTCGCCACAATCAGCACGGTCCAAACCACCGCGTGCTGTATGCTAATTTGACCATGCCTCAATGTCTGAAATGCGGCGCTGAACTTCCGGTGAATGAAGAAGGAATGGCGCCGGTACTGTGTGACCGCTGCGCCGGACGCGCCACGCGCCGCGCCCGCGTCGGGATGAACACCGGAACATTGCGGGAATTTCCTGCCACCAGCATCCTCACCGGAATTAACGTTGGCGTTTACGTTTTGATGGTGCTGGCCAGCGGCTCATTCTTTGAGTTTGTCGGAAGGACGCTCTACACGTTCGGCGGCAACTACGGACCAGCGACCCTCACGGGCGACTACTGGCGACTGATCACTGCCGGCTTCGTCCATGCCGGGCTGCTTCACATCGGTTTCAACATGTGGTGCCTGTGGTACCTGGGGCAACTCTCTGAACGTCTTTTTGGAAGCTGGATTACCTTTGCCGTCTATATGCTCACCGGCGTCGCAGGAGCGCTGTTGAGCGTTGCAGTCCATCCTATGGTTCTGGAAATCGGCGCTTCGGGCGCTATCTTCGGGATCGCCGGCGCCATCGTTTCCGGGGTTAAGTTTGGCAATGTCGCCGTCTCAAGCGGGCAGAAAAAACAGATCATGAGCAGCATGGTCTTTTTTGTCATCTTCAATCTTGCCTTTGGCGCTGCGATCCCTGGCATCGACAACTGGTGCCACCTGGGAGGACTTGTTTCCGGCTTGATCTTTGGAATTCCTTTAGCGGTCGCCGCGGCTACAGGCAAAAAGCAGTTTGAGTGGCTTACCATGATTCTGGCTGCTCTGGTGCTGGCCGGCGTCGGCGCGCGCGTGGTGCAGGCCCGCGCGCAAGTCTTCAGAGGTCTTCAGCAGCAGACGCAGAGAACGACTGCACCGACAGACCGCGCGGATACTGGACGGTAGTGGAAGAGGGGCACTCTGAAGTGTGAGGGCGTGTGATTTGACCCCTGAACGGCGAATCTGCTTTGGCATGGACAGAGTTGTCCCGACCCTACACAGCTTTTTTACGGCTCCGCAGCATCAGATTGCGCAAAATGCTGTTCACCCTTGTCTGATATCCAGCGCCCTGCGCTTTGAGCCATTCGATGACGTCCGCATCGAGACGCAGCGACACGGGCTTTTTCACTGGGCGATACATTCGTCCCCGGACAGCCTTGCGCAGTTGCTCCTCCGTAAGTTCAGGAATGTCCGAGGTATCAATGTCCTCGTCGCGAAGCGCAGCAATCGCGGCCAGTTCTCTTTTCGCTTTCTTAGATAAGGTTTTCATAGGCTCTCCTTTCTCTAGGAGTCGCTCTTCTGGCGGAAACGATCCGAACGATTTCTTCTTCTTTGAATACGTCAGTGTGAACTATAACTACCACGGACTGGTTTTGAAGGCGCCCGATTGTCCATAGGCGTTGTTCTGTTTCCACAACACGATCTTCGATCGTGATGGAAAAAGGATCACTGAAGGCTTGGGTTGCAGTCAGAAAAGAAATACCGTGCTTGCGGGTGTTCTCTTTGTCCTTCGCGGAATCCCACTCAAATCGCATTCAGGCGGAACAACGATAGCATTACACGGAGTTGCTTGTCAATACATATGAGTATATACACTACGTTTTCGAAGCAGAACAGTCTGCCCAAGCTTCTCAACTCGCCTTCTCCTCGCGCCGCGTCTGCGCAACCAGGCTCTCGCTCAGAGCAGGCACGCTCGCACGAGACGAATCTCGTTCCTCCGGCACAATCTTTTTGAGAGCGTGATCAATCCGCTCGACGCTCTCGAAAATCGCTTTGGTCTGCGAGCTTTGCGGCAACAGATGGCCGTGGATGATGATTTCCAGCGCGTTGCGCAGATGATGATTCAGATCTGAAACCACATTCACTCGTTCGCGAAACTGCTCGCGGCGGAAACGCTCCGCCCCCAAAGCAATACACACAATCACCGCGCAAAACAGTCCCGTAAGAATCGCGTCTTGAATGCGCATCTCTTGGCGCGACGCGCCGGCGCGTACCATCAAACCTGCCAGGACATACTTGAAGCCGCCGGCCACGAAGAGCACCAGAATCGCGCCCAACGCCATCCGGGTACGACTGCCAATGACAAAGCTGTAAGACCGTTCCGCGAAGACGCGGCCACGCTGCACCATAATTGCCTGCCCTTCCGTCAAGGGACAACTGCGAAACAAAGTTGCTCAATTTTAGATCCCGAGAAGGCGGGCAATTGTGAAGAGTTTGTAAAGATTGATCGTTTCTTTTTGACCGCGTCCGCAATTCGCCTTACTGCGGCATCACCGGCAGCACTAGATGCGACGGCATTTTATCCGAGCAATAGACCCGTTCTGTTGCCGGAACAAAATCCGTTGCGCCGGCTTGGTAAATGCTGGGAACGAATTTCTGCGGGTTGCGATCAATCACCGGGAACCATGTGGACTGCACCTGCACCATGAGCCGGTGTCCTCTCAGGAACACGTGATCGTGATCGCGCAAAGGAATCTTCCACTCCTCCGGCCGGTTCGGCGTGAGTGACTGCGGATGCTCATAGCTTTTGTTGAACCGTCCGCGACGCACTTCCATCGCAATCGGCAACTCATAGCCGTTCAGCGATTCGGCATACTCGTGCGGCTTGGGTCCGGCTTCAGGATTCCACGAATCCTTCTGTGCGTTTTCCGGAAACACATCAATCAGCTTCACGATGAAGTCGCTGTCCGTGCCGGAAGAGGATGCAAACAGATCGGCCATCAGCGCGCCGGTTACGGTGAGGTCGCGATCGAGCGGCGCGCTTACATAAGTCAGCACGTCAGGGCGATGGTCAACAAATCGCTGGTCGGCCATCTCCCACAAGCGCCAGTCGCCGCCCGGATAGGTGGGTGAAATGGGCCGCTCGCGATACGGAACCGGATCGGCCGGATCAGAGACATACTCGCGATAGGATTTGCCCTTTGCAGCCGCCATGGGCGCAGTGAACGATAAGGCCCCATCACAATCCAGGTAAACATTCGTCGTCTTCGCTTGCGGAGGCGGCCATGCTGCATAGGTATGCCACGTATTCGATCCAGTCTGGAATGTGCTGGCCTGCCATGCCGGCTTTGTGCCTTCGCCGTGCAAGTAATAGCGGAAGAAAGGCGCTTCAATGTTCTCGCGAAATTCACGCGCCGTTTCATGGCCGCCTAGAGGAAGCACGCCGATGCTGTCTCCCTTGGGAGCGCGCCACCCGCCGTGATACCACGGTCCAGCCACCATGAAGTCGGTGTGGTCGGGATCGTGCTCCTCGGCATGGCGGAAGATTTGCCACGGTCCCCAGGGATCTTCCTGGTCCCAGAAACCCGCGACATTCAGGTTCGGCACCGTCGAAGCGTGCAACTGGCTCACCCACGCTTCCTTCTTCCAGAAGTCGTCATAGTTCGGGTGCTCCACCGTCTCATTCCAGAACGGAATGCTGTTGTGCAGATACTTGCTGTTGATGTTCGAAAGCGGCCCCAGGCCCAGATACCACTCATACGTGTCGTAATCAGAGAACTCGAAGTGGGTGTTCTTGTTTTTGTCCGCCTGCTCCAGCACGGAGTACTCGAACGCATAGCTCTCGCGCAGCGCGCCATAACGATGAAAGTCGTCGTTCATCCACTGATCGGCCGGCGAGGCCTGCTCGCTGATGGCCTTGAGCGCCGGGTGCGGATGCAGCAGCGCCATCGCCGTGGTCAGTCCGTCATACGAGACTCCGTACATCCCCACTTTGCCGTTGTTGTTCGGCACATTCTTCAGCAGCCACTCGATCGTGTCATACGCATCGGTCGTTTCATTCGTGGCGTTCGGGTCCTGCAGGTTGACGTAAGACGAGAGGAGAAACGTGCCTTCGGATTTGAAACGGCCCCGCAGATTCTGGATCACGAAGATGTAGCCATCCTGGACCATCTCTTTCATGGTCTGTGGGACTTTGTCTGGCGCTTTGTCCGGAACACCGTACGGCGTGCGCCGCAGCAGGATGGGCAACGGCCCGCTCTGGTTGGTGGGCGTGAGGATCACTGTTTGCAGATGCACTCCATCGCGCACCGGCACCATCACTTCCTGGTACTTGAACGGAGGAGTCCCAGAAGGAGTTTGAGCACAACTCAACGTGGCGAGCAGAAGAACAAGAGAGATTGGCAGGCGCATATCGGAGCGAAATTATAAACGTTCGAGTTGGTGAGGTGACCTGACATGACGCTCCACGTCTAAACAATCGTGCGCGACGTGCGTTTTTACAGTACCTCGCAGCATCTAATCTCCTTGCGGGCTCTTCTCTTCTGAGGAAGCTTTATGCGCCGTCTACTCGTTCTCATTCTTCTCTCCTCATCCTTCGTCGTAGCTCAGCATCCGACTCGTCACAAAACGGAACGCAAAAAGAACTCTGCAGTCCCGCATGTCAGGCTGTGGGAAAAACAGGCTGAACTTCGGCATCGGCTTGGCGCGCCGGAAGAGTATTTCGTGCCCAGGATTCAGAAAGTCATTCAACCGCGCGACCTCAGATACTACACGGACACTTATAAAAC
>JAICYU010000211.1 GCA_025934025.1 Terriglobales bacterium | reverse complement strand
TGGATACGTGAAAAATCCGCTCGCCACAATCATTATTCCCAATTTCACGCCGGAGGCGGTAATCCGGGCGAAGCAGGAACGCAATCGCTTTCAAGTGGCGTACCTGTTCTCGACGAAGTACGAAGCCGCAACATGGTTCCGCTCAGCAGGATGGGAAAAATTGAACCGGCGGTTCTTTGACTACCATACAGACCTGTCTCCCCAGGCAGCGGCGGAATTGCTGGGCGGCAAGGTTGTTTATCTGGAGAAAAGTAAGGCGGAGTGGGTGGAGATCATTGAAATGGAGCAGCCTGCATCAGAAGCGAAGCGACAAATAATGGGAGACGCCCTCGGCGCGTCTCCCCATGACAGGCTCCATCGCTTTTATCTGAAAAGTCCAATCAACGTAAGGTGAAGAGCAGGGTTATACCAGAGATAACAAATTCCAAGGACCACCAGCCCTGAAACGCGCACACTCGTATTGTGCTTGATCGCCATGTCTCTGCCCCATTGCCTCAGCTTGCCTTGGCTTCAATTTCAACCTGCTTGCGTTCGTGCTGTCTGCGCCGGCCATTTGGAATCACGCGCATACTGTTCCAGTCATAAGGAAACTCTTTGCCGCAATCGAGACAGACAATATAAGTACCCGTCTGCCCGGCCGCCTCGGACCGGCGCTGTGCTTGCCTGCTGGTAAGAGGAAAACTTACGCGTTGATGCCGGCAGCCGAACAGAGCGTCAAAAAGCTTCACGTATTCCTCCAGAACCTGATCCCGCTACTTACCTAGTGCTACTAGACACCAATTCGTTTCAAATGTTCTGCAAATTTTGAGTGACAAAAACTGTCACTTCGCGTATCTCAATGTTGCATTCTTTGCTGTGGGACGCATCGAGCCAAACGCAGGATACGGGAATTCACATCAGAATCTAGTGAAGCTGGTGAAGCCAATTTGAAACAGAAAAGTCGCAAACGCAGATCTCATTTTTCCAAACGTCACGGTCTTTCCCTGGTGGCGGCAGCGGTCCTTTTGTTATGGATCGGGCTCTACTCGGTCAGCAACGAGCAGAAGCACTGGGGCTCATTCTTTGGCAATGCAATCGCCGACTGGTCGGGCGTGTTGGTGATGGTGCTCGCCACGAAACATTTGTATGAGCGCGGATCGCGGGAGAGCAAGCGCGAGCCTGCCCTTCCGGAACGCAACCCCGTCATGGAATTTCTCCGCGAACATTCGCTAACAATTTTTCTGCTCATCACGGGGACAGGATGGGTGCTGCTGTTTGCTCATTCCAATCCGCAGGGCAAGTGGGGGCAGGTCATCGGGAACATCGTTTCTGAATGGACGCAGATTCTCGGCGTGGTGCTGATGACTAAGAAGCTGGTGGAAGCCGGATCAAAAGAGAGCAAATAATCCATAGAATGGGCGATGTGGCCGCGGCCTGACACCGTTCTTCTTCGGCCGCAACCCATGCAGGGAAACGGAAAAAACCTGCGCCATCGCCCTCACTTCCTGAGATGCCGCAATGCCGCTATTTGAGTTGCAGACCGTTCAGCATTTTCTGGTACGTGGGCTTGAGCTGGTTGAAGTCCTTTTGCGGAGCGACGAAAACCAGATACATTAGTCCATTTTGAGAATCGGGGAGCGTCACCAGCCAGTCGCGCTCCGGTACCGGTCGGCCATTCTGCTGCACGGGCGACGTTCCCGTGAGATAAATTGATCTTCCCTGCGTTCCTCCGACATTGATGCTGCTGGGATTGCCATCGGCCTTCATTCCCGGATTGCTCTGCACCAGGCCTTGAATCAGTTGCTGCGTGTCCTGATCGAGCGAGCCTCCGTTGGTCTGCGCTGCTGAAATCATCACTCCGTAAGCGATGCCGCTCTGGCTCACGCCTTGCTGTGGGCCGATCACCACGCCATTCTGGCCGCTGCCGGTCTGCCAGTTGTCAGGATAAGAGATGCTGAAGCCGTTCTGCTGTAGTTGCTTGAAGTTTCCGCTTGGCTTCACCTGTTTCAAAGAAACGTTCGCCAGCGTGCCGTTGTCTGATGATCCGGCCGCAGCGGGCAGGTTCGCCGGTACGGCGCCATTCTTTTTGTTCTGCTGCGCCCACGTGCCGTTCTTTGCGCCGGCATCAATTTCCTGCGCGCTGTAAGTCTTGCTGCTCGAGGCTTCCTGTTTGGCCTTGGTAAACGCGTCGCTTGAAGTGGTGTAGGTCTTGGGCGGCCATTCGGCAATTTCCTTTTCAATTGCTGCCTGGCGATTGCCCGGATTGGGATGATCACTCAGGAACTGCGGGCCTCCGCCGCCGTACTTCTGCTCCAGCTTGGTGAAAAAGTCGGCCATGGCTTTCGGGTTGTAGCCGGCCTTGTACATGATGATGGCGCCGGTGGCATCCGCCTGCGATTCATCCTCGCGCGAGTACTTCATCAGCATGGTTCCAGCGCCGAATTGGATGCCCATGGCTGCAAGCCGGCCAATGGAACTCCCTCCCAGCACCGCGCCCGCCAGTCCGGCAATCACCTGCGCGACGCCGGCTTTGGGCGCCTGCTTGGCGGAGTGCTGCATATACACGTGCGACATCTCGTGCGCCATCACGCCTACCAGCTCCGCTTCGTTGTCGGCGGCCTGAATCGCGCCGACATTTACAAACATCGGTCCGCCAGGAAGAGCAAAAGCATTGATATCTGAAGCAGGAATCACGTGAAATTGATAGGGCCAATTGTGGTCCGGAGGAATCACCGCTTCCAGCTTCTTGCCTAGTTGCTGGATGTATTGCGTCATAGGACTTGAATCCGGGAGCACGGGCATCTGCTGATAGACCTGCGCCATGGCTTGCAGCCCAAATTGCTCCTGCTGCTCTTTGTTCATGCCCGGATTTCCCGGATCGGGCAGTTGTGGTTCCGTCGTGGCCGCCAGCGACTCCAACGGCAGGGCCAGCAGTAACGCCAGCAACCAAGCCAATGCTTTGACTGAGAGATTGCGTCTTTCCATATTTGTCCTTAAGTTCTGTAAACCCAACGCGGAATGAAGGGTTGTCAAGCGGCGCGATGCTTCTTCTCTTAGATGCAGCCCGGAATTGATGAAGATGCAACTCACTCCAGAAATGCCTTTGTCTCTTTCAAAAACAGCTCCAGTTGATCATGATGCACCCAATGTCCCGCTTTGGGCACCTTCACCAGGCGGCAGTCGCGGATGGCATTCACGCGCGGATCGTCCTGCGGCACCGGGGCGAAGCTTTCCATTCCCCAGAAGAGGAGCGCAGGCGAGGTGATTTGGCCATACAGCTCGGTTGCATCTTGCAGATTGTGCCCGAACGGCGGAAAAGCGCGCGCATAATTATCGAATTTCCACACCAGCGAGCCATCGGGGTCCCAATTGGTGCCGTGTAAGGTCAAGTGACGCGCAACTTCATCGGAAAGATGAGGATTGGCTTCTTTCATGCGCGTCATGGCGGCGTTCAGGTTGGGATAAGTTCGAAGAGTCCGCTTCTCCAGATCGCGGACATTTTCAATCCATGCGCGCAACCGCTGCGACGCCGGGCCGTGTACCCGATGTCCCACGGGAAATCCGATGCCTTCGATCGAAACCGCCCGCCGTACGCGGTCAGGATAAACACCTGCGTAGTGCAGAACGATGCCGCCTCCCAGCGAATGGCCTACCAGCCGGATGGGAAACTCCGCAATGATATCCAGCAGCGCGGAGAGATCCAGCACATGCTCTGCCACGCTGTACATAGCTCCCGGCGCCCATGCACTATTGCCGTGGCCACGCAAATCGAGCGCATAAACGTGGTAGTGTTCGCAGAGCGATTGTGCCACCCAGTCCCAGTTGCGCGCGTGGTCCAACCCGCCGTGTACCAGTACCAGCGCGGGTTTGCCGTCTCTGCCATAATCCCAGAACTGAAGCTTCAGCCGGTCAGAGTAAAAGAAGTGCGAGATCGGTTCCATGTTCCAGCATTGTACCGGGCCGAACGCCGGCCTTCTTCAGGACACGCTGTTGCTCATGCAGCTAAAAACCACGAATGGCCCAGTAGAGGACTGCAATTCCCACAATGATCCGGTACACCGCGAAGGGAACGAACCCTCGCTGCCGCACCCAGTGCAGAAACCACGCGACCACGCCCAAAGCCACAATGAACGCAACAACAAACCCAATGATCAGTACGACCCACTCCTGGCCATTGGCCGGCATGGCGCCCAGCGGTTCGCCGTGTTTCGGATGAAAGGTCCTGAACAGTTCGTAGCATGTCGCGGCAATCATGGTAGGAATCGAAAGAAAGAATGAGAATTCAAGGGCCGAACTGCGCGACATTCCCGCAAGCTGTCCGGCAGAGATGGTAGCCATGGAACGTGACGTTCCGGGGAACACGGCGGAAGCAATCTGGCAGATGCCAATCCAGATGGACTGGGCAACTGACATCTCTTCCACTCGCTCGGTCTGATGGCGGCTTCCAGGGCGCGCCGTGCCGAAGAGCGCATCCACAATCCACATGACGATACCGCCGATCAACAGAGACCAACCCATCACGATTAGGTTTTCGAGGTGCTTGCCGATCACTTTGGTCAACAGAAACGCAGGGATCGCGGTGCACAGGAACGCAATCGCGACCAGCGTGAGTGGATGGTTGCTCCAGTTGCGGTCATTCCGTTCGCCGTGAGGAAAGGTGGAAAGAAACCGAGCGATTCGAAAACGGAAATAAATCAACAACGACAGGATGGCGCCGAGTTGGATCACAATGGAATACATCTTCCAAAAGCCATTGCTCAGGTCTATTCCCAGCAGTTTTTCAGCGATTCTGAGATGCGCGGTGGAGCTGACAGGAAGAAACTCGGTAAGACCTTCAATGATTCCGAGCAGAATTGAGAGTAAGTAGTCGTGCAATGCGCCTCCGGGCCAGAAGTGTCAGGGCACGACTTCAGTCGTGCCGCTTTGTAGGTAAAAAGATTGGGCTTTAGCCCTGAAAATCCAAAGTTGTGAAGTGAGTTTCCAGCGCACCGGGCTAAAGCCCAATTACTTCTTGATCGCTAGACGGCACGAGTAAACTCATGCCCTGACACTTGTTGTTCTCATTGAGTCCATTCGCATGAAATAGCCGGGCCTCCAATCGAGCTTGCTACTCCCTTCGCCCCGCTACTCCTTCAAGTCTCCCGGACCACCAACGTTCCCTGATCCATAATTTGGAATCCCTTGCTGCAGCGAGTAGTTCAGCATCTCCGCCCGAGGCTTCCAATCGGTCTGTGCAAAGTTTGTCGTCAGTTCCTGTGTCAATTCCAGAGCTTTCTTTTTAGCTTTATCGCTCTTGCCGGTTTCCCGTTCGCCCTTATAAATGTCCACGAGACAGGCCTGCCGCCAAGCCGCATTGTAAAGAGCTTCAGCAGCTTTGGGCGATTGCGGGTGCTCATGCGCGTAATGTTCGTAAACGTCTGATTCCTTCTCCGGGCACTTAGACAGACCCTTCCAGTCGCCGCAGAGTTTGTTGTCAATCAGGTCATA
>JAICYU010000323.1 GCA_025934025.1 Terriglobales bacterium | reverse complement strand
GTGCCCGTAATCGTCATCGTCCGCCAGCGCTGAAGTACTGGCGAAAGCTATCACCGCCATCACCGCTAACCACAAAATCGTTTTGCGTGTCACCGATGTCATCTCCGGCCTCCCCCGACCGTTTTCATCCGTGTGCAGGATTCTTTGTGCCCCAGGCCCCAGAGATGCTGTTCTGGGGCTGAGGCGTCATCCAAAGGAGTTCAACTGCACTACGGCTTGCCTTCGCTTGCCCACAGAAGTGCAAGTCCAATGCCAGGCGGGATAGTCTGCAAACCCCTGATTTATTTGAACTTACATTGCTTTACATGGGCTGAAATCGGCCATCTGGTGGTTTTCAGCCAGCGAAACGGTGATTTTCGGCCATCCATTCCGCGATGTAGGATTCTTTGGCAGTGAGACGATAGCGTCCCCACACGGGGAGTGAAGCCCTGATCACGGCAAAGAGAGAGGGCAGGAAACAGGCTGTCTGAAGGGGCGGAAAATTGTTTTATGCCGTCGCGGAATGCACTCAGTCTTTCCGGGGTTAGGCTGATCTGAAGTGAAATCATGGAATTCCAGAAAATGGTGGCGAGCGGACTGTGGCGATGGCTGGCGGGTACGGGGCTGGAGCGGTTCGAGTTGATGCAGTCTGGTGAGCAGTGGGTGCTGCGGGGGACGATCCTGGCAACGGCTGCTGCGTCGGCGTGCGAGGCGCGATATCAGATTGTTTGCGACACGCAGTTTCGCACGCAACATGTTGAGGCGGTATTGCGGGATTCAGAGGGCGAACGCAGGCTTGAGATCTCGGCTGAAAATGGCCGCTGGTTTGCGAACGGTCAAGAGGCGCCTTCGGTGCGCGGAGCGGTTGATATTGATTTGGGATGGAGCCCTTCCACCAACACTCTGCCGATCCGCAGACTTAATCTTGAAACAGGCCGGTCAAGCGGAGAGTTTACGGCAGCATGGGTGCGGTTTCCGGAACTCAAGCTGGAGCCGCTTCCGCAGGAGTATCGACGTTTAAGTGAACGTGAATACCTGTATATGAGCCGCGGCGGAGCATTCCAGGCCAAATTGCTGGTGGATGATTACGACCTGGTCATGGACTACGAGGGTTTCTGGCAGCGAGTTCTGAACGACAGGTAATTGCTATGCCCGCTTTTCTGCTGCTGACGGCCAATTAAGGTACACAACTACGCAGTCAGCGCTTTTCCTGAATCCTTGCGCTTGCGATCAAAGCGAAACATGAAGATGACCAGGCCGCCAAGGAGCAAGACAGTGATGGCCGCACAGAGGGCGAGAACGCGGCTGATCAGCAGGTCATAGCGTCCGGTCATCGGGTTGTACTCGCAACAGAAGAGCAGAATGGGGTCAACGAACGAGCCGATCTTTTCACCTGAAGCCTGCACCAGGCCGAGGCGCAGATCTGTGGGTGAATAGTCAATCCCGTAGAAGTACTTTGAAACCTTGCCTTGCGGAGTGAGCAGTATGAGGGCAGTGGCGTGAGCAAACTGCTTGCTTTGCGGATCCCACTGGTAACGAAAGCCCACAGATTGAGTCAACTGTTGGATTGAAGACTCGCTGCCGGTAAGGAAGTGCCATGCTTGTTCAGCGCCGTTGCGGTTCAATTTCTGTACCTGCATCTGCTTCTGGTGCGCTGAAGTCTGCGGCGTGTCTCTGGGATCAAAGCTGACCGTAATGACCTGATAATCTTTGCCGGGATCAAGCGTCATCAGGCCAAGTGAGTTGCTCAACGCATCCAACCCGCGCGGGCACAACATGGGGCAGTTGTAATAGACGAGCGAAAGCACGACCGGACGATTTCCGCCATCGAGATACTGGCGCAGCGTAACGGTTTCACCCTGGGCATTCTGGAAAGGGACATCGAGTGGCACCTGCGCGCTGAGCTTCTGATCAATCCCAACTTTCTGGAGCACGGGCGGCAATTTGGAATTGGGATTCACGCCGGAAGCCTGAGAGGCTGGACCAAGCGCCTGACCGAAAAGGGAAGGACAAGAGAGCAAGATGGCGAGGGTCAATAATGAAATCGGCCTGGTCAGCCGCAAGCGTGACGAAAAGGGCATCCTGGTTTTGCCTCCAAGAGAACAATGATTGAAATGCGCGGTACCTTGCGGGTTTCGCGTGAACAAGGTAAACGAATAATCGTATCACGACATATAACAGTCATGCAGGCCAGCTTCGAGACGGCTGAAATGGAAGATGAATCTCAGAACAAACTTCGGGAGAACGCGCCAGGCCGCGCGGAACTCCGGTCAACTGCAATACGCCCTACTCATAGCGGAGAGCTTCGGTGGGTGAGACGGCGATGGCGTGGCGCGCGGGCAACAGGCAGGCGAGCAGTGCGCTGAGAGCAAGGAGCGCGGCGGCTGCGAACAGACCTCCTGCCGCAAAGGTGTTTTGCATCCAGTGGGCGAGAACGGTGCCGAGAAAGGTGTCCAGGGCAAGACCGATGACAATGCCTGCGGCTGCGCTGACAAGCGCGATGCGCGCGGCGACCCACAAGACGTGCTTGCGCGGCGCGCCCAGCGCCAGGCGGACGCCGAATTCCGTAGTACGCTGCGCCACGCTGTAAGCAACCAGGCTGAAGATGCCCACCAGTGCGAGCGCAAGCGCCATGGCAGAAAAGACGCCAAACAATATGGAGAAGAGCCGCTGGCTGCTGTAATGTGCGTCGCGATCAATGGCTTCATTCAGGGTAAGGGTGCCGTTGAAACTGCTGTTGGAGAGCGTCTGGCCGGGAGCGACGGACGCTACGGCGGCGCGGATGGATTGCAGGTACGTGAGCGGATCGCCCTGGGTGCGGACAAAGAACTGCGCGTAGGG
>JAICYU010000090.1 GCA_025934025.1 Terriglobales bacterium | reverse complement strand
AACCCGCAGCACGGCGCCTGTCTGGGCGGGACGGACCTTTTCTCCCAGGCCTCGATTCTCGATCTCTATGATCCGGATCGTTCCATCAATGTTACCCACAACGGCGAGCCGCGTCCCTGGGGAGAGTTCCTCGGCGCTGTTCGTAGCCGGGTGGAGTACCACAAGGCAAACCAGGGCGCAGGACTGCGCTTCCTGAGTGGAGCGACTTCCTCTCCAACCTTTGGCTCGCAGATGAAAGCCATCCAGCAGATTTTTCCCCAATCGAAGTGGCATCGCTGGCAGCCTGTGAATCATGATGGCGTGCGCGCCGGCTCAAAGCTGGCCTTCGGCGCATACTACGATCCCATTTACAAGTTCGACCAGGCAGACGTGATTGTCTCGCTCGATGGCGACTTCCTCTCGGGTTCGTGGTTCCCTGGGTTCGTTCGTTATGCGCGTGATTTTGCCAGCCGCCGGAAGCTCGAAGGCGCTTCTATGAGCCGCTTGTATGTGGCCGAGTGCAGCGCATCAACTACTGGCGCCAAGGCGGACAACCGCATCCCCTGCCGGCCTTCCGAAGTTGAGAAGATCGCCCGCGCGCTGGCGCAGAAACTCGGAGTTGCCGGAGCCTCAGGCGGACAGCTTGCGCCGGAGCAGCAGAAGTTTGTGGATGCGGCCGCCACCGATCTCATGCAGCACAAGGGAAGCGGCATTGTCGTGCCGGGAATCTTCCAGTCGGCTGCCGTGAATGCGCTGGCGCATGCCATGAACGCCGCCTTGGGCAATGCCGGAAAGACGGTTGAGTACATTGAGCCGGTGGAAATTGATCCTGTTGAGCATGCGCAGTCAATCAAACAGTTGGCAGATGACATCAATGCCGGCCATGTCGAGACGCTGGTGATTCTCAGCGGTAATCCTGCTTACGACGCGCCCGCCGACCTGGATTTTGTTTCCGCGTTGAAGAAGCTGGCAGAAGGCGGAAACTCGATGGTCGTCCAGCTCGCGATTTACAAGGATGAGACCACCAACTTCGCTCACTGGCACGTCAATGAAACGCATTATCTGGAAGCATGGAGCGACGGCCGTTCTTACGATGGCTCCGCCAGCATCATGCAGCCCATGATTACGCCGCTCTACGGCGGCCGCAGTGCGCACGAAATTCTTGCCATCTTCACCGATCAGCCCGGCGCATCACCTTACGATCTGGTGAAAGCTTACTGGCGTTCCCAGCATACCGGCGACGACTTCGAAGCATGGTGGCGCCGTTCCGTCCATGATGGATACATAGCTAACAGCGTGTTTCCGGCGCGCACCCTCCCAGTGAAGCTGGGCGCCTTGCCTGCTGCACCTGAGCCCCAGGGTGGCTCCGTCGAGGTCGTCTTCCGGCCCGATCCCACGATCTACGACGGTCGCTACAACAACAACGCCTGGCTGCAAGAAACTCCCAAGCCGCTTTCACGTTCCACCTGGGACAACGTGGCGTACATCTCGCCCGCCATGGCAAAACGGATGGGGTTCTTTGTGCTGGAGCAGGGGCCGATTGCCGAATCAGACCTGCAGTCGCACGTGAACAAGGACCACCAGTCCGACTCGCAGAACGTGATCGAGATCACGATAAATGGCCGCAAGGTGAAGGCCCCAGCCTGGCCGCAGCCGGGTCACCCGGATCAGGCCATCACGCTTTTTCTTGGATATGGGAGAAGATCTGTGGGCCGAGTCGGCGTAGGCACGGGCTATGACGCCGGTCTGGTGCGATCAGCCGCTACGCAGTACCAGGCAGCCGGAGATGTGAAAGCGACCACCGAGCACTGGAGCATCGCCGTTACCCAGGGCCACTTCACCATGGACAATCGCGAACCGGTGAAGGCGGGCACGCTTGCTGAATTTCAAAAGGATGCGCGCTTTGCTCACGACGAGCCTGAACTTGAGCCTAAGCCCAATGAAACGCTCTATCCCGACTATCGCAAGAAGGGCTGGTACCAAGCGAACGCCTGGGGCATGGCGATTGACCTGAACTCTTGCATCGGCTGCCAAGCGTGTTCGGTAGCCTGTTATGCGGAAAATAATATTTCAGTCGTCGGCAAAGAGCAGGTGCAGCGCGGCCGCGAGATGATGTGGATCCGCATTGATACCTATTACGAAGGCGATCCGGCGAATCCCAATGTTTTCTTTCAGCCGCTGCCCTGTATGCAGTGCGAGAACGCGCCCTGCGAATATGTTTGTCCCGTCGGAGCTACGGTACACAGCACTGAAGGACTCAATGACATGGTGTACAACCGCTGCGTTGGCACCCGCTACTGCTCCAACAATTGCCCTTACAAGGTGCGGCGTTTCAACTTCATGCTCTTTGCAGACTACGACACTCCAAGCCTCAAGCTTGGACGCAATCCTGATGTGACCGTGCGCAGCCGCGGCGTAATGGACAAGTGCACCTACTGCATACAGCGCATTACGGCAGCTCGGATCAACGCGGAAAAGGAAAGCCGCTATGCCAATGGCAGGATTGATGTTCGCGACGGCGAGATCAAGACCGCCTGCCAGCAGGCCTGTCCGGCAGATGCGATTGTGTTTGGCGACATCAATGATCCCAGCAGCCGTGTCGCCAGGCTGAAGGCGCAAGACCGCAACTATTCCTTGCTGGCAGATCTGAACACGCGGCCTCGGACCACTTACATTGCCGCCGTCAGCAATCCCAACCCGCAACTTGAACCGGAGAAGGTCTAACCCATGCCGCGTATCGAAGAAGAGATTGATGTACTACCGCCGCAGGGAGTAAGGCCGCCGCTCATCGGCCCAGGCCAGACGCTGCGCACAGTCACCGACCGCATCGGCGGCGTGGTGCTGGAGAAGCATACCCCGGTGTTCTGGCTGCTGGTGGTGGCGCTCTGCGTCGCATTGTTCGGCATGCTGAACACGGCGATCGCCTACCTTCTGGGCAAAGGCGTTGGCATCTGGGGCGTCAATATTCCGGTGGGCTGGGGATTCGCCATTGTCAATTTCGTTTGGTGGATCGGAATCGGCCACGCCGGAACCCTGATCTCGGCCATTTTGCTGCTGTTTAAGCAGGGCTGGCGTACCTCCATCAACCGCTTTGCGGAGGCCATGACCATTTTCGCCGTCATGCAGGCCGGATTGTTCCCGCTGCTCCATACCGGAAGACCCTGGCTCGCGGCTTATTGGCTGTTTCCCATCCCATTCACGATGGGCGTATGGCCGCAATTCCGCAGCCCGCTGATTTGGGACGTTTTTGCCGTCTCAACGTACTTCACTGTCTCGTTCCTGTTCTGGGGCATCGGCCTGATTCCCGACTTCGCAACCCTGCGCGACTCCGCCAAGAGTTTGGTAGTTCGCCGCATCTATGGGATGCTGGCTATGGGCTGGCGCGGTTCCGCCCGGCACTGGAACCGTTTTGAAACCGCTTACATGCTGCTGGCCGGACTGGCCACCCCGCTGGTGCTTTCAGTTCATAGCGTGGTGAGCCTTGATTTCGCCGTCGCTCTTGTTCCAGGCTGGCATACCACGTTCTTCCCGCCTTACTTCGTGGCCGGCGCGATCTATTCCGGATTTGCCATGGTGCTGATGCTGGCCATTCCGTTCCGCTACCTCTACGGAATGCAGGATTACATCACGTTGCGTCATCTTCAGAACTGCGCCAAGCTGATGCTGGCGACCGGGCTGATCGTGGCTTATGCCTACACCCTGGAAATGTTTATTGGCTGGTACAGCAATGAGAAGAACGAATTGGCGTTGGTCCACAACCGCCTGCATGGACCCTATTCGCACTACTACTTCACGCTGGTCTTCTGCAACATTCTTTTCCCGCAGACGCTTTGGCTCAATAAGGTACGTTCCACACCGTGGATGTTGTTCATCGTCTCCATGGTCGTGCAAACTGGCATGTGGCTGGAGCGCTTCGTGATCGTGGTGCTCAGCCTGAACCGAGACTTTCTGCCAACCAACTGGGGCATGTATTGGTTTACCAAGTGGGACATGATGACCCTGATCGGGACCATGGGCTTCTTTACTTTGCTCTTCTTCCTCTTTATCCGGTTCATGCCTCCGATTTCCATATTTGAAATTCGTACTCTTCTGCCGCAATCGAAGGTGAAGGAATGACGGCCCAACCTATCTACGGACTCATGGCCCAGTTCGATACGCCGACCGACCTGGTGCATGCCGCCAAGGCGGCATATGACGACGGTTACCGCAAGATGGATACTTATACGCCGTATCCACTGGAGGAAGCCGCGGAAGCCATAGGCGTCCATCACAATCGCGTACCGCTGGTGTGCCTGGTGGGCGCGATGCTGGGAATGATCGGCGGGTACTCGCTGGAATACTGGGTGTCCGCTATCAGCTATCCCCTCAATGTGGGCGGAAAGCCATTCCACTCCTGGCCCGCGTTCATCCCGGTTACGTTTGAGTGCGCGGTGCTGGGTGCTTCGCTGGCAGTGGTCTTCGGGATGCTCGCCTTGAACGGGCTGCCGCAGCCATATCACCCGGTATTCAACGTGCCCAGTTTTACCGGCGCTACCACAGACAAGTTCTTTCTTTGCATTGAATCGCAAGATCCGCGGTTCAGCATCGGCGAGACGAAGAGGTTCCTTGAAGGGCAGCATCCACTCGAAGTCGCGGAGGTGCCGTATTAAAGCCGCGCGAATCCGCGTTCTGTTGCTGGCAGCGGCCGAGGTATTCACCCTCGCCGGCTGCCGTCAGGACATGCACAACGAGCCAAAGTTTATCCCGCTGCGTTCGAGCGAGTTTTTCCCGGACCGGCGCTCCGCGCGTTATCCCATCGGAGGAACCATTCCGCGTCTTGAAAATGCGCGCCTGGACCGCGAACAACTTGATCCGAACAGCTACTTCCTCAGCGGACGCCACGGACAGGAGTTTGGCAATGAATTGCCTTTCCCGCTGACACGGCAGGTGCTGGATCGCGGAGAGCAGCGCTTCAATATCTATTGTGTTCCCTGCCACTCGCGCGTAGGCGACGGAAATGGAATGGTGGTGCAGCGCGGATTCAAACATCCGCCTACCTTCCATCAGGACCGGCTGCGCAATGCTCCACTGGGACACTTCTATGAAGTCATCAGCTTTGGCTGGGGCGCCATGCCGGACTATGCGGCCCAGATCAACCCCGAAGACCGCTGGGCGATCGCGGCTTATGTCCGCGCCTTGCAACTGAGCCAGGATGCGGCAGAAGCGGATGTTCCCGCCCAGGACCGCGCAAAATTGAACGCTCCACCGGAGAAGATCATTATTCCTGATACGTCGTACCAAAGTCCTACCGCAATGCAGCCGCAACAACCTGTGGCCGCGCCGACCCCGGTAAAAGGAGGCTCGCGTCCATGAGCGCTGCCGGCCTTCGTATTTCTCCTCAGGATTACGCCCCGCCCCCGGCGATTGGCCGCATGGGCCGTAACTCGCTGGTTGTCGGCGTGGTCGCCTGGGTTGCGCTGGTAGTCTGCGCTTTCATCTTCCCGCATGGCTGGTTGCTGTTCCTGCGCTCCTGGTTGTGCGCTTTCCTGTTCTGGCTCGGGATGACTCTGGGATCGCTTGTCCTGCTGATGCTGCAGTACACCAGCGGCGGCAACTGGGGCCGCGTAGGTCGGCGCTTCTGGGAAGCTGCGGCCAGCCTGACGCCGTTGATGTTTCTCTGCTGGATACCCATTGCGATATGGATGAAGGAGCTTTATCCCTGGGCGGCGATGCCTCATGATCAGGCAGTCAAAGAACTGGGCCAAAAGGCGATTATCTATCTCACCACCTTCGGCTTCTGGTTCCGCGGGATCATTTACTTCCTCGGCTGGTATGGGCTTTATCTTTTCTTGCGGCGCTGGTCAGACCGCGAAGAAGCGGGCGTGACGACGCCTGCGCAATTTGTCCGGGTGCAGAACGTGAGCGGCGCCGGGATCGTCTTTTATGCCGCCACCATCACCTTCGCCTCCATTGATTGGGCCATGTCGCTCGATCCCCAGTGGTGGTCCACCGTTTGGGGCATGATCTTCATGGTCGGCGAGGTGCTCACCGCTTTCTGCTTCACCATCTGGCTGGTGGTGAAACTGGCGCCTATTGAGCCGATCTCGAAGATGTTCAAAATTGATTACCTGCACGACTTCGGCAAGTTGATGTTCGCGTTTGTAATTCTATGGGCCTATGTCTCGTTTTCTCAGTGGCTGATTATCTGGTCAGGCAACGAGCTGCTGGAGATCCGCTGGTACGTCATGCGCTTGCGCGATGGCTGGCAGTACATTGGGACCTCGCTGATCTTTGTGCATTTCTGTTTCCCCTTTGCCTTGTTGCTCTCGCGCAGTTTGAAACGCCAGGGGAAAAGGATCGTAAAAATTGCGCTGCTGCTGCTGGTAATGCGCTTTATTGATTTGTTCTGGTTTACTGCTCCCAGTTTTTATGGTGAGAGCTTCCAGGCAAAATTCGGCGGGACAGACGTAGCTATGTATGTTCTGGCTCCGATCGCCCTGGGTGGAATTTGGCTGTGGGCTTTCTTCTTCCAGCTCAGCAAACGCTCGCTGATGCCGGTGAACGATCCTCATTTTGTGGAGATGTTGGAAGCGAAACATGGATAATTTTCAGCCTCAATCCATTGACCTGCATTTGAAGGAAGGCCACGAGGAGCGAGATCTTCCGGTCCGTGCCATCGTCCTGTTTCTGGCTTCCCTGGTTGTGCTGGGAGCGCTCTCGTTCGTCGGCGTTCTGGCGTTTCTTTACGGGCTGGAGCACTGGCGAAGGACCCATGAAGCGCCGCTGAGCCCGGTGGAGCAGCGATTAGCCAACCAGCGGGAGCGGCTGCAGCAGACCTCAGTGAAAGCCCCGCTTCCTGCGCATGAGGCCACGGGAGTCAAGCCGCCACCTGATTTTTACGGTCGTGAGAAGATGGAAGACCACCTCACCCGGACGTTTCCTGTGCCGCGGCTGCAGTATGACGATGTTTTCGAAGAGACGCTTTTCCGCACCTCCGAAGAGCGTTGGCTGAACAGCACGGGCAAGGATGCTCAAGGTAACATTCACATTCCGATTGGCCGGGCTATGGACATCCTGGTCCAGCGCGGGTTGCCGCAGGTGAGCCCGTCGGCCTTACAGCCGAACAATCTGCCGTCTGCCGTGCCGCTGGTTCCAGCTGGGCCCAGCCGGCGTTGACGTAACGAGAAGGAGCGATTTTGTTTTGCAGTAGCACAATTCGGAAGCTGGCGGTCACGGCCATCATGGCCGCCATAGCGATGGGAGCGGCGCAGGCCCAGGTGCCCGCTCCGCAAACGGGGTGGCAGGGAGACGGGTCAACGAACCAGAAGATCGGGATTCTCGATCAAGTCGGAATTGATCAGCGGCTCAACCAGCAGGTCCCACTGGATTTGACATTTGTGGATGAGAACGGCAAACAGGTACAGTTGCGGCAATACTTTGGGTCGAAGCCGGTTCTTCTCGCCCTAGTTTACTTTCAGTGTCCAATGCTTTGCTCGCAGGTGCTGGGCGGAATTGCGGGCGCGCTGAATGGGATTATCCGTTTTGACGCCGGCCGTGACTTCAACATCGTTGCCGTCAGTTTTGACCCGCGCGACACCCCGGAAGCCGCGGCCGAGAACAAGAAGCGTTATCTCGCCCGCTATCGCCGTCCGGGAGCTGCGGACGGATGGCACTTCCTTACAGGCAAGAAGGAGCAGATTGACGAGCTGGCGAGTGCCGTTGGATTTCGCTACGCCTGGGACCCGGAGATCAAGCAATTTGCCCACACCAGCGGCATCATGCTGCTCACGCCCGATGGCCGGCTGGCGCAGTATTACTACGGAATTGAATATCCGCCGCGCGACATCCAGCGCGGGCTGATTGAGGCCTCGCAAGGGAAAATCGGCAATCTGGTAGATAGGGTTGAGCTCTATTGCTACCACTATGATCCGACCAAAGGCAGGTACGGTGCGGTCATTTTCAACATATTAAGGTTAAGCGCCCTGGTGACGGTGCTGGTGCTCGGCGGGTTCATAGCAATTATGTTCCGCCGTGACATTATTGCGGCCAGGCAAACTCGTTCAACTTAGGACATCTGAAAACGAATGCAATTTCAACTGCCATTATTTCCGGAGCAGGCCTCCAAGGTTGCAGGCCAGGTGGACGCGTTCTATCTTTTTCTGGTCCTGATTACCACGTTTTTTTCTCTGCTCATTGCAGTCCTCATCCTCTTTTTCATTGTGAAATACCGGCAGAGCCCTGACCGCAAGGCGGTGCAGATCCATGGATCCACGCTGCTCGAAATCGTCTGGACGGTGATCCCGCTGGGCATTTCCATGGTCATTTTCATCTGGGGAGCGGTGCTCTACTACCACATCGAGAATCCTCCCAACAATTCACTGGAAATTTATGGCGTCGCGAAGCAGTGGATGTGGAAGTTTCAGCATCCCGGCGGGCAGCGCGAAATCAACAGCCTGCACGTCCCCATCGGCCGCCCCGTAAAGGTCACGCTGATTTCCCAGGACGTGATCCACGACTTCTTTGTCCCCGCGTTCCGTGTAAAACAGGACGTGCTGCCTAACCGCTACGTTTATAGTTGGTTCACGCCGACCAAGCCGGGAACGTACCATCTGTTCTGCTCGCAATATTGCGGAACGAATCATTCCGCAATGATTGGCGAAGTCGTGGTGATGCAGCCGGAAGACTATGCAGAGTGGCTGGCCAGCGGCAAGGCTGAAGGATCATTGGCTTCTCAGGGAGAGAAGCTGTTTCAGGAATTCAGTTGCACCACCTGCCACCGTCCGGATTCCGGGGCGCGCGGCCCGAATCTGCAGGGCCTCTATGGCCGTCCTGTTCGCCTGACCGATAATCGGGTGGTGGTGGCCGACGATAATTACATCCGCGAATCAATCCTGAGCCCGAACGCAAAGGTAGTGGCGGGATTCCAGCCGATCATGCCAACCTTCCAGGGAGTTGTGAGCGAAGAGGGGTTGATCCAGATTACCGAGTACATCAAGCACATGTCCCAGCAAGAGTCTGAACCCATCAACAACAGAAGCACTCCGACGGAAATTCGCGACAACGAAGTGCCGACCATCCAGCAGGAACTACAGCAGCAGGGCAACACCAGGCCTGCGAACCCACCCGAGAAGAAGAAATGAGCACCGCAGTCACAACGGTCACGCCGGTGATGCCGGCCAAGCATTACCTGAACGACAATTACGGGATCCGCTCATGGCTCCTGACCAAGGACCATAAAAGGATCGCCATCCTTTATCTGGTTTCCATCACCTTCTTCTTTTTCATCGGAGGATTGTTCGCTGCTTTGATCCGCATGGAACTGCTCACGCCGCAAGGCGACCTTTTCCAGTCGGATACGTACAACAAGCTGTTCAGCATGCACGGCATCAATATGGTTTTCTTCTTTTTGGTGCCGTCCATTCCAGCCACGCTGGGGAACTTCGTTCTGCCGATCATGCTGGGTGCAAGAGACCTGGCCTTTCCCAAGATCAACCTTCTGAGCTGGTATATCTACATTGCTGGCGCGCTGTTTTCTCTAGCTACCATGGTGAGCGGGGGCGTTGACACAGGCTGGACGTTCTATACGCCTCTGAGCAGCGGCTTCCTTCGCACTCATGTGGTGCTGATCGCGGTCGGCGTGATCATGGCAGGGTTCTCCTCGATCTTTACCGGGCTCAACTTCATTGTTACGGTGCATCGGATGCGAGCTCCAGGACTCACTTGGGGCCGCCTGCCGCTTTTTGTGTGGTCGAACTACGCAACCAGTCTGATCATGGTGCTGGCGACGCCGGTGCTGGCCATCACGCTCACGCTGCTGGCGCTGGAACGCGGGTTCCACATCGGAATCTTCGATCCGAAGCTGGGCGGCGATCCCGTCCTGTTCCAACACATGTTCTGGTTCTACTCCCATCCCGCGGTGTACATCATGATTCTTCCGGGAATGGGCGTGATCAGCGAATTGGTCACCTGCTTCTCGCGCAAGCGGGTGTTCGGCTACGCCTTCGTTGCGTTTTCCAGCATCGCGATTGCCGTGTTCGGATTCCTGGTTTGGGCGCACCACATGTTCGTGGCCGGCGTCTCCCAGTACTCGGCGATGGTCTTCTCGCTGCTGAGCTTCGCCGTCGCAATACCTTCGGCGGTCAAGGTCTTCAACTGGACTGCCACCATGTACAAAGGCTCGATCAGCCTTGAGACCCCGATGCTTTACGCGCTCGGGTTTATCGGGCTGTTCACCGTCGGCGGCTTGACGGGCATTATGCTGGCCGCTCTCGGGCTGGACGTGCAGGTGCACGACACCTATTTCGTAATAGCCCATTTTCATTACGTCATGGTGGGAGGCATGGTCACGGCCTACTTAGGAGGACTCCATTTCTGGTGGCCTAAGATAACTGGGCGAATGTACCCTGAGGCGCCGGCGAAGCTGGCGGCTTTGATTACATTCATCGGCTTCAATCTAACGTTCTTCCCGCAGTTCATTCTCGGATACTTGGGCATGCCAAGGCGCTATCATGCGTATCCGCCCGAGTTTCAGGTGCTGAACGTGCTTTCGAGCGCTGGAGCTTCCGTGCTGGCAGTCGGATTTCTGCTTCCAGCCATCTATTTCATGTGGTCGCTGAAATATGGGGCCATTGCGGGCGACAACCCCTGGCGCGCCACCGGTCTGGAATGGCAGACTACTTCGCCGCCGCCCACACACAATTTCCATGAGGTCCCAGTCGTTACCACTGAGCCATATGCCTATGGCGATGAGCCGGAGGTCACCATTGTCCACTAGCCAGACCACAACCACTGAACATCATCCGGCGCTGGCGCACCAGTTTGATAGCATGGCCCAGCAGCAGGAGGCTTCCACGTTCGGAATGTGGGTCTTCCTGCTGACCGAAATCATGATGTTCGGCGGCCTGTTCACCGCATATTTGATCTACCGGATCAAGTACTACGACGGCTTTGTTGCCGGGAGCACCAGCATCAGCGTCTCCTGGGGATTCGCCAACACTCTTGTGCTGATCGCTTCCAGCTTTACCATGGCCATGGCGGTGTGGGCAGGAGAGAAGGGAATTCGCAAGGCCCAGATGGGATTTCTGATCGGCACCATGATTCTTGGCGCCGCATTCCTCTGCATCAAAGGCGAAGAATATTACACCAAATACGACGAGTGTCACATTCCTGGCCGGGTGATTGGCAAAGGATTTGACGCCACCGGCGGGTGTTCCGCCCAGGATCCCAAGCTTGGCAACATTGCGGAAGAAGTTCAGCAACATGCCAAAGAGCTGGGAAAGACCGTTCCAGAAGCCTCCGCTCTTCAGACCGCCAGGCAGAGCGAGATTTTCTTCTCATTTTATTTCCTGATGACGGGCCTCCATGCGTTCCACATGCTGGTGGGGATGGGCCTGTTAAGCTGGCTCTTCCTGCGATCCAAGCGTGGCGAGTTCGGCCCCGCTTACCACACGCCTCTGGAACTGGGCGGGCTCTATTGGCACTTTGTTGATATTGTCTGGATCTTTCTGTTTCCGCTGTTGTATTTAATCAGCCGCCACGCACACGCGGTCTAAAGGAACCCTGGAATATGGCTGAACAATCGCATCCTACACCCAAGCTTTACGCCATCATCTTTATCACGCTCTCTATCCTTACTTGCGCTACATGGGCCATTGCTTTCGCAGACCTTGGAATCTTCAACCCCATCGTCGCGGTGACGATCGCCGTGATCAAAGCTGTGCTGGTGATTCTGTTTTTTATGCACGTGCGTTACAGCAGCCGGCTTACGAAGATTACCGTCTCAGCTGGTTTCTTCTGGCTCATGATCCTCATTACATTGAGCCTGAGTGACTACCTTTCCCGCACGCTGCGAGTGGTTCCGTAGCAGAACACGTCCATCGCGCACCCCGGGCAGCCGTGAAGGCTAGCGAAGTTTATTTTGTCAACACTTCCTCAAAGAAATCCAGCGCGCGCGGATCGCGGCTCTGGCCCAGCCAGAAGAATGCCTGCTTGCGCACCGCGGGATTGGGATTGGTGCGGGCCACCTGAATGAGCAGAGGAACGCCTTCTCCATTGTGAATTTGTGAAAGTGCAAATACAGCTTTCTTCTTGACTTCAGTATCAGGGTCGTTGGCAATTGAGTCGGTAATCTGCGCAGCTTCTTTGCGGCCGCCGATCTGGGCCAGCCAGAACAAAGCCTGTCCCCGCACTTCGCCGCTTGCATCATTGCGGGCCATTCCGATCAGGTCTTTAATGGCCTCCGGAGCTTTATTCTGCGAGATGGCAAACGCGACCTTCTCGCGGAAGCGCTCGTCCTTGTCTGAACCTCCGTAGCGGCGCAGCAGGTCGAGCCCGATCTTGCCCCGCTCCACGCCAAGCCAAAATGCTACATTTTCCCGCAGAGACAGCGGCTGATTTGGCTGGATGAGTTTTTCCAGCTCCTGGTCTGCGGCCGGAACGTTATGCATGGCAATGGTCATCACTGCCTGATGTGATAAATCATCCCGGTAAGTCACGGCAGCAGGTTTGCCCTTGTCTTCCTGCGTAAGCCCCGCAAGAAAGCTGACGCTCTGCTCTGGATTGACAGTTTCAAGCCAGTACAAAGGAAGACCGGCAAAGTCCAGCGGGCAGTCTGCACTGAAGACGCGCGCGCGCATGATGTGACCGGATTCCGCGCGGAGGAACACAAAGGCGTAAGGCACAGGCTCAGGGGGAGAGCAGTTTGAATCTGTTCCGTTAAAGTTGCCGCCCTCGTCGGAATTCATCCGGCAGCCCAGGCAGCAGTTGCTTCCGCTGCTTCGTGCCGCGGAGATTGAATCCCAGCAGCACATGGTGCGCTCTTTGCGCGCTGCCGGAATCCGGTACCCAACCCACAAAGGCCCAGACTGGCGCGAGATGGTCGAGTCAATCGCCGGCTTCAGCCCTTGTGCCGCTGATGCTTCCTGAACCTTGGCATTGGTGATGTTTGGCTTCTGGGCTGCCGCGAGAGAGAGTGACAGCACAATGACGGCGAAACCGAATCGGGTTCTCATGCGCTTCGCTCCTATTTGTTCAGGATCTCCATCATGTACTCGGTCACTTCAGGAGAGTTCATGAGGGAAAGCTTCTGGATCCAGGCCTTCTTCAGCTCAGGATTGGTTTCTTT
>JAICYU010000294.1 GCA_025934025.1 Terriglobales bacterium | reverse complement strand
GGTGGGTCCTTTGTTAATGTTGATGGTCCATGTAAATGGCATGAATCGTCTCCTTATGTTTTATGACTGGATACCCAACTGCTGTGATCTGTTCCGGCCGATGTTGAGAGCTTGCTCAGTCCGCGAGCGGGGGCGTCGGACGAAACGTCGCCCGTCGCGGGCATCTGCAACTCGTGCTCCGGGCCAAGTTGAAGCGTTTTCTGCCGCTCCTGCCAGAAAGGTGAATCAGGCCAACGCTGCTCCACCCGATAGTAGGCGGAGCGCGCAACCAGGTAATTGCTGTATTGGCGCTCTATGAAATTTGCGTACTCTGCGAGGGCGCCTTTATGACCGCGCACATAACGGCAAATACTGCGGGCCGCGCACACGCCGGAATGCAATCCCTTGATGATTCCCTGAGATGAGAGCGGATCAAATGTGCTGGCGGCATCACCTACTGCAAGCCAATCCTCTCCAACAGGGATCTCCAGCCGTCGAGAAGCAGCGGAACACAAGGTGGGGGTCCCTAAAGGAATCGCGTTTTCAATTCTTCGTCTTGTGTGCGACGTCGCGCCATGGAGCGAGCGCCATTCTTCTAAACTCCGCCACGAGATTTGGCGCAGATAAGGCGCATCCGCCATGAATGCAACTGCCATGCGACTCTGGGGCAACATAGCTGAGTACCACCAGCCGTGCTGCGTGGCTTCAATCAAGGTGCAGTTATCGACCGCAATCGAGCCTGGATCAAACCGGTAAAAGGCGAAGATTGCTGCTAATTGGTCGTAAACCTGATAGCGCACACCCAATCTGGAAGCAAACCAGCTATGTCTTCCCGTAGCATCAACCATGAAGCGCGCATTCAATTCGCAAGTCGAGCCCTTAATTCTCACTGGCAAAGCCCAGTGCTGGTGACGGCGTGGCGGTCCGCAGGGAGCCGAATTAATGTGAACATCAACACCGGCCTTGATTGCTTCTGCCCTGAGCATTGCGTCAAACGCGTTTCTGTCCAGATGCCAACCATTTCCATGCAGTGAAAAGATGAATTCGTTCTCGTATGGCTCAGCATTTCCCCAGGCGGCTCGTGTGCCATAGGACGTCATGGGAGAAGTTGCGATAAAGGCGTCCCAAACACCCAAGCCGCGCAAAACCGCCTGTGCGTGAGGCGGAAGCGTCTCTCCAATTCGAAAGCTGGAGTAATCGCTTTTTTCAATGAGAGCGATGTGCAAGCCAGAGTCGAGCCGCTTCAATGCGATCCCCGTGGCCGCGCCTGCAGGGCCTCCACCTAGAATCAAAACATCGTACGAATTGTGACCGCCCTCACTCTCCCGCATAGACTGCGTAGAAAGACGCGACCACGCCCGCTGGAGCAATGGCTTTGCCATCCTTGCCTGTAGGGTGAGGAATTGTGCGCGTTACCGACCCCACGATGGCCGCGCGCTGCTTGGTTGCATCGCTATTGGGCCACACTGGAACCAGCCAGCCGATGTAGTCGTAAATCCACTCTGCGCCGGAAACAATTCCCTTGCCCTGGAAGCGCACCTGCATCGGCGAGCCATAGGCGCGCGAACCGTGCAGCTTGAGCGACCAGCCGCCGCCCCCAATGGTGCCTGTAAGCAGTTCCGGGGCAGCCTCTTCGATCACGATGGTGCCGTAACCGAAGAGCAGCGGGTTCACGTCTGGATCTCCGCCGCCTGAAGGGATGGCGAGATTGGGGTCATTCAAGAAACTACGGTAAGTCCATTTGCCGAGAAATGGATTGTCTTTCACTTTTCCTCCCTCTCTTTGTCCTGGTTGCGTTCAATGCTGATGTATTTCGTATCTGGAGAAGCGGTGTCCAACGTGGACTCAGGTACGTAAGGATTGCGGACAACAAAGCCGAGCCGTGACCACTCGGTGACCATCTTCAGATCGCCGGCATTGGTTTGGGGCACGCCGCGCGACCAGTTCAGATATTGATAGATAGGTGAGCCGTCACTGAATCCGACGACCTCATACGTCTGCAGAGGGCGATGCGCCGGCCACCATAGTGTTTCCCACACCTGCCCTTCCAGCTTCATCCATTCGTCATGCTCACTCGTGTAATCAATGTTGTTCCACGCTTCATACGTGACATTGATTGGCTGAATGGAGCACTCGTTGAAATCTGCCTGCCACGGCAAGGCGGAATACTTGGTCAGGTCGCCGGGCTGCAAGCCGACTTTGAAATTGCTGTCCTGGCTGAGGAGCGATCCGGTCGCCGCAACATAATCCTCCTCTGGAACCGGGAGTTGACGCGAGTTCGCATTGGCATTGGCTGCAGTCTGGCGGAAGTTGTAGAAATTGGGATCGGCCTTGATGCGATAGGGCTCCAGATAAATTGATGGATTCCTGATGACCCAGCACACTTCGCCGCCGGGGCAAAACGCCCCACCCAGAAGGTTCGTCATCACGCCCTCATCCAGATCGCGGGCCGTTTTGTTTTGCCATTGAGCGTAAGGACGAAACGGATCTACCTGGTCTTTTTTGACCCACCCTTCCAGGATCTCGTTGTAGAACTTCCCTTCCGCCCACTGCCGCAGCAGGTACAACTGATAGTCCGTAAGCCGGAGAAACTTGGAAACGACATGATTGCTCAGGGGATTGTCGCCGGCGAGCAGCGGCATCAACGGCAGATTATGGATGCGGCTGTTGGGCTTGCCCCCGAGCCGGAAATCATTCTCCTCTCCCGGCTGACGCAGCAAATCAAACAGATAGAAGCGGAAATCGCGATACGGATCGTATCTTGCTGCATCGCGCGCAGACTGCATGCGGTCTGCCAGCAATTTTCCTGTGCGGAATTCATTGAAATATCTCTCAAATGTGCTCTCAATCGGCTCACTGGTCTGATTATCTTTGGAAGAATGCGCAGGCTCCGCCTCAGCCCTTCTCTTCAGAAGCATGGCTCTCGGGGTTTCTGCCACAGCGGCCGGCCGTGCCTTTACAGACTGGCGCAGATCTTCAAGTATTCGGGAGAGCGTATCCTGCAGCTTTTGTTCGGCTTCGCGGTACCTGCGCGATTCTAGGTTATCGCCTGTCTTAGCCTGAGAGTAGTTCTCTTTCCAATGCGCAAGGTAGGCCTCGGGATCGGCCGTCTCTGAATTGGGATTGACGGTTGCGGCAAAGTCGCCGACTGCCTTTCGCAGTGTATCTCTCACGTTTTGCCGAGCGCCACCATCCTGGTAGCTGGCCAGCAATCGGGGTTCCCGACGCGTGCGTTGCGAGGTCCTGGCCTGATCGTCAAGCAGAACCAGGGTAGGTTCCAGCGCATCGACAAAAAGCTCACCGGACTGGTTGTCTTTGGCCGCCTGCTGCGCATGCTTCTTCCACGCGGTCTGGTTTATGAACGGTGGAATGGAAAGCTTGTCAGGATCGAAATTTCCCCGCGCTGTCTGGTTATGGGGATAGTTCGATTGCGCCAGCACGTTGGTCAGATAAGTAAATTCATCGGCGCGGAAGATGATGGGCCAGATATCGCGATAAAACCAGGGCTTGTAATCCCAGTTCCAGGTCAGATTGCCGGCCTTCCAGTGCAAAAGAGCAGC
>JAICYU010000132.1 GCA_025934025.1 Terriglobales bacterium | reverse complement strand
CGCGGGAGCAACGCCGGCTGCATCGTCGAGTTGGAACTGAGTCACGAAACGGGCCTGAATTTCAGGCTTGCCGGAATCAACGCCCTGGCGCTCTCCAAAGCCAAGCTGATTATCAAGACCGGTGGTGCTCAGGGTCGAGCCTGGAGTTGCGCAACTCACCGGATTCGCGCTCGGCGGCGCAGGCGGAACTGCTGGCGGTGGCGTACAGAGATTGCCGGGCAAGTTGCCGAACGCCGGTAGAACGATGGCAAACTCAGGCGAGACTACGAATTTGCGGGCGCCGCCAAGCTTATGCTCGATGCCGAAACGGAATTGGGGAAGGCGCTCGTAAAGCGTTCCAAAGCCCACGCCCAAACCAGTGGTCTCAAACAGGTTCGGTAAAGTGGACGAAGCAAACGGCGTCCAATCCTGTCCAAACAAGCCAAACACGCTGGTGGTATCAGTCGCGTGGTAGTCAATGCGTCCATATCCCAAACGGAACTGGAACATGTTGGAACGAATGGTGCTGATGTTGCGGTTGTTGGAGCGGCTGAAGTTTCCTTCAAAATCCGCTTCCAGTTTTCCGGTGACAACCAGTTTCGGACTGTCGAGCCATTCGAAGTTGCTGCCGATGCGAATGAACCGGGCCTTCACGTGAAATTCCGGAAAAGTGTCCGGGCCGTTGATGTCACCAATGAATCCGGGCAGCGGGAAATCATTGCCGTAAGGTGAGGACGTGTCGTAAACCGCACTGGCTTTGAAGAACCCATAGGGCTTGATGTTAACGCTCTTGCCGATCTTGATGTCGGGGATAAAGCCTTCATGCTTGGCCGGTTCCACTTGCAGCACCCGAATCGGGGCGACCGCAGGAATCGGACCAGTGGGAGGAGCCGATTTCGGAGGCTGCGGCGGTCCTGAAGACGCCTGCGCTTCTCCGCTCGAGTGGATAATCATCGGGGTCGCGGCATCGCTGGCTGCCGGTGGTGCCTCTGCCGGCGCTGCTGACGCTGCTGAGGCCGCCGTCGCTGGAGCTTTCAGCGAATTCAAATCTTCCGCAGAGAGCACGCCTTTTTGTTTGAGGAGCAGCAAAAGCTGATCACGCATTTGTGAAGCCGGCGCCGCTGCCAGGCCGCTTGCTTCATTCATATTGATGAGGCCCTTGCTTACGAGCAACCGCAGCAAAGGATCATTGACCGAAGTTGGCGCGGGCGCGGGAGCCGCAGGCGGCGCACTTGCTTTTGCCGTGTTTGCAGACTCTGCGCTCTTGTTTACCGGGGCACTGGCAGAACTGCTGTCAGATGCCATCACGGCTGCTGGCAGAAGAAATACCGCAAGAACTCCTGCCAGAACACGAATTGGAATACGAGTCATCGTTGTGAAGCCTCCTGCCCTTCTAGTAAGTTGCATTGCCGTGCCTGCTCCGGCCGGCCTCTGAAAACGGCACGACCTGAAAACAGGCGCCCGCCTCCATTCACCTTAAGTGAACAGAAAATGGGGCTTATGTAGTTGGCCCATTAGGGTAGTCGTAACGGCCCGCTTGTCAAGAAAAATAGCTGAAGTCTCTGCCGAGGGATTTTTCTGCTTCGTGTTTGCGCAACTGCTTATTCGATTTCTTGCAGTCTTGAAACTCGTTCTGGCAGGGCTTTGATGCTTCTGCGGGATGAGATTGCTTCCATGCCCCTGGTGGCGCGTCCTCCTGTATTGCTGATCGCGCTCCTGTTCATTACGAACCCTTGTCCTTCGAGTTCCCGGTTTGCTGCATCGTCTGAGTTCCTGAGATAATATTGGGGCGGCGATGGAGTTCGCCCTCAACCGCCTTTACGGCTGATGACTCCTACTTACCAACCTTTGGGAGCCGTCTTGTAATGCGAACTCTGATCGACTGGAAGGCATACGCCTGGATCTCTCTTGGCGCTATTCTCGGCGCGAATCTTCGTTATTTCCTGAGCAAGATCATTACTCTGTGGAGCGATGCCGCATTCCCTTTTGGCACGCTCATCATCAATTTAACCGGCAGCATGTTGCTCGGCTTTTTCCTGATCTGGACCACCGAGCGCGTCCTCGCTGACCCGCTCTGGCGCTGGATGATCGCTATCGGATTCTGCGGGTCTTACACCACCTTCTCAAGCTACGCGTTTGAAACCATGTCGTACTTTGAGCAGGGACATTGGCTGTTGTTTGCCGCCAACATTCTCTCGAACAACATTCTTTGCCTAGCCGCTGTGCTGGCCGGAGCCATGATTGCGCGAGCGATTTAGTAGAATGCCGGCAATGGGGCAGAAGCGCCTTTCCATATGACTGAGCCACGCAGAGCCGTGCAGGTGACCATCTATCTCAACGAAGCTGACCAGTGGCAGCGCCGTCCTCTGCATCTGGAGATGCTCAAGTATCTGCGCGAGCAGGAAGTGGCAGGAGCGACCGTGCTGCACGCCGTCGCCGGCTTCACCGGCCATGGCCGGGTGAAGACCTCGACATTGGTGGATGCAGGCGGCAAGCTCCCGCTGGTGCTGACCTTCATTGATACTGAAGACCATGTAGAGCGCGTGTTGCCACACATGAAGGAAATGGCGCCTCACCGTTTGATCGTCACTGAAAAAGTGACGCTCGAATCGGGAGAGTTCGAGTGATCTTAGCCATCGCGGCCCACCGCGACGACGTGGAGCAAACCTGCGGCGGCACTTTGCTCAAGATGGCGGAGCGCGGACATCAAACCGGAATCCTGGACCTGACTCAAGGAGAGATGGGAACGCGCGGAACCCCCGAGGACCGCGCTCGCGAAGCCGCCGAAGCAGCGCGGATCTTGAAAATCGGCTTTCGTGAAGCACTCGATATTCCGGACGGCCGAATCGAGAACACCTGGGAGAACCGCCTCAAGATCGCTCGGGTCATTCGCCGGCAGCGTCCGCGAGTGTTGATTCTTCCTTACTGGCAAGGCCGCCATCCCGATCACTACACCGCTTCCATCCTGGGCTATGAAGCTGCTTTTTTGTCCGGCTTGAAGAAGCTGCCGATCGAAGGCGAACCGCATCGGCCTTACAAGATCGTTTATGCCAGCCTTTACCAAGACGTGCGGCCCTCGTTTGTGGTGGATATCAGCGATCAATTTGAGGCGCGCCTGCAGGCGCTGCTCGCCTACCGTTCCCAATACGCTGACCAGAATACCGGCAGCGGTCTCTTCCCTGCCGAAAAAGAAATTCGCACTCGTTTGGAGACCATGGCCGGCTTTTACGGACTGCTCGCCGGGATGAAGTACGCGGAACCTTTCGTACAGAAGGAAGTCGGCCTGGTGGAGGACGTAACAGCGATTCCGGTTTCTTCGATCTGAACGCTGCGACAACGTCCGAATCTGAACGTGTTTGCTCAAAATCGAACAGTTGACACTCAGACGCGGCAAAGAAGTCTTGCCTTAAGCTACTGTTTTTCAGCCACTTAGATCATGCTGAGCCAGTGGCGTTCAGTTTGCTTGTGCTGTGGATATGCAGAAGCGCGAGGTATCCGCATGAATGAGCGGCTTGAGCTCCCTCAGGGCACGCTGGATCTCTTGATCCTGAAGATAGTGGCACTGGGATCAATCCATGGTTATGCCATTGCGCAGCGCCTGCAGCAGGTCTCGCACGACGAAGTTCAGGTCCCGCAAGGCTCGCTCTATCCCGCCCTGCATCGGCTTGAGTATCGAGGCCTGCTCAAATCCGAGTGGAACTCGACCGAAGGCGGCCGCGAAGCCAAGTTCTACTCCCTCACCCGCAAAGGGTGCGCCCAACTAGAAACTGAAACTGCCACCTGGGAGCGGCTGACAACAGCAGTCAGTTTGGTGTTGAATCTCTCGGAGGGAGGCGCGGAATGAACTGGTTTCGGCGGCTCTTTAATCGCGGCAAGTTGGACGCCCAACTCGAAAAAGAAATGCGCTTTCACATTGAGCAGCACACCCAGGATCTGATCGAGCGCGGTTACGCGCCCGCGGAAGCACACCGCCAGGCGCTAATTGCGTTAGGCGGCGCCGAGCGGGTGAAACAAGAATGCCGCGAGGCGCGCGGCACACGCTGGCTCGAGGATCTCGGTCAGGACGTAGGATTTGCCCTTCGGTCCCTATGGCAAAAGCCGGGCTTCGCGGCCGTTGCACTTCTTACCCTCGCTCTGGGCACTGGAGCAACCACCCTGATATTCACATTGATCAATGGCGTGCTGTTAAAGCCGTTGCCCTATGCCAACGCTGACCGGCTGCTCGTGTTGCAGGAGAAAACCGATTATTCAACTCGGATTGGCGATCTCTGGGCTTTTGCGTATCCCAACTATGCCGACTGCAAGCGGGAAATGAGTGGGCTCGACTTGATGGCGTTCCTCTACAACGGCGGGACGGTCAGCACAACGAAGAACGCTGAATTTGTGGATGCCTATGACGTCTCGGCGAATCTCTTTCCGCTGCTGGGCGTTCAGATGGCATACGGCCGCAGCTTTCTTCCGGAAGAAGACCGGATGGGCGCGCCGCCGGTAGCGATCCTCGGCTATGGCGTATGGCAGCGGCTCTTTGGAGGCGACGAGACTGCGGTGGGCAAGTCAGTCACCTTCGACCAGAAGACCTATACCATTGTCGGCATTGCGCCGCCGGGCTTCGCGCTGGAAGGCGGATTGGAACTCGAAGGCGAAACCGGATTGTTCACGCCGCTCGGCCAGGAAACCGCTCCATTTCTCGCGCGCCGCGACCGCCACGGCCTGGGCGTCTGGGCCAAGCTCCACCCAGGAACGAGCCTGAGCGACGCTCGCACACAGCTCTCGGTCATCGGCACTCGCTTGACACGCCAATATCCTGACTCCAACAAGGGACGCACCTTTATCGCCGATCCGCTCCGTCCAGAGGTTGGCGATTCCCTGCCGGGCTTCGCCAACAACACCCGCTCGACACTATGGCTTTTGTTCGGCGCGGTAACGCTGGTGCTGCTGATTGCGTGTGTGAACGTTGCCAGCCTGCTCCTGGCACGGGCAGTTTCGCGGGAGCGCGAACTCGCAATTCGTGTTGCCCTCGGCGCAAGCCGGGCGCGAGTTGTCCGGCAATGCCTCACAGAAAGCGCGGTGCTTGGACTGCTCGGCGGGGGATTTGGAGTCTTTTTTGCGTTTTTTGCTCTTGGTCCATTTATCGCATTCTGGCCCGGAGGACTTCCCAGGGCTCGCGAGGCGCACCTGGATTGGCGCGTAATGCTCTTTGGATTTGGAGTCTCACTGCTCAGCGGCGTCTTGTTTGGCCTGGCGCCGGCTCTGCGCGTACCCGTCCGCAATCTGGAACAAGCGCTCCGGGCAGGCGCTCGCACGCTGGCAGGAACTTCCCGTCGCATGCATAGCAGCTATGTGGTCTCTGAACTGGCCCTTGCTGTAGTTCTACTGGTCTCGGCTGGAATCCTCGCCCGCACCCTGCTGCGTCTTTCGTCGCTTAATCCTGGCATTGACATACACAATGTCTTCACCGGCCGTATGGCGCTCGCGCCTTCAACGCTCAAGGACCCGAATGCGACTCGCGCAGCTTGGGACAAGGTTCTTTCTTCTGCAAGCCAGGTCCCGGGCGTTGAAGCTGTCAGCCTCGTGGACACAGTTCCCATGCGGGAAGGAAGCAACCCAATGGGCTATTCGACAAAGCCGGGAATTTCACCGTCTGATCCGAGTCAGCCGACAACCCTTGGCAGCAGTGTGACGCCGGATTACTTGAAGGTGATGCGAATTCCATTGCAGGAAGGCCGGTTCTTTACTGAACAAGATCGCTTCAATACTGCGAGAGTTGTGGTGATTGATGACGTCATGGCCCGCAAGGCTTTTCCTGGAGAAGAGCCCGTTGGCAAACCAATCTGGCTTGATCTGGGCAGCGATCCCTGGACGGTGGTGGGTGTGGTGGGCCATGTGCGCTATTGGGGGCTGGCCAGCGATGATCAGGCGCAGGTTCGGGCACAGCTCTATTACCCGTTCTCACAAGTGCCGGACCAATGGGTTCGGCGGTGGTCGGAACTGATGTCCATTGCGGTAAGAACCAAAGTCGAGCCTCTAAGCGTACTACCGGTTTTGCGCCAAGCAGTTCGAGGCGCAACCGGTGACCAGGTGATTTATCAGGTCCGCAGCATGGAGCAACTCGCGTCTCGTTCTATCGCACGCCAGCGTTTCCTGTTTGTGCTGTTCGGGTTGTTCGCCGCGCTCGCGTTGCTGCTGGCATGCATTGGCATTTACGGCGTTCTCGCTTATTTGACCAGCCAGCGTGTACCGGAGATTGGGATTCGCATCGCACTAGGCGCAAACCCAAATCGCGTTGTGCGGCTTGTGATGCGACAAAGCTTGCGGATGATCGCAATCGGAGTGGTACTGGGCGCATTGGGTGCGCTCGCGGCCACAAGCCTCCTGCAACGGCTGGTGGACGGGGTGCAAAAGGCTGATCCATCCAGCTTTGTTCTGATGATCGTGGTGCTGATGGCTGCGGCTCTAGCCGCGAGCTTTATTCCAGCGCGCCGGGCAAGCCGAATTGACCCGCTGAAGGCGTCAAGACAAGAGTGAGGAAATTACCAGAATGCCAAAATTGCCAAACCATTGAAAACGACGGAACTCAGGGTTTCGGCCCTCAATTTGGATTTTTCGGCAATTTCGGCGATTTCGGCGATCCTTCAGGGGTCGAACCCGAAAAATTCTTTGCCAGGCCTGAAACGTTTTCCCCTTCTCCCGCACTACTTCAATAACGGAGAACCATTGGGAGACGCGGAGACCCCACCTGGCTCCTTTCGTTTCCGCGTCTCTTGTTTTCTTTACCTTGGTGGAGGCCCTCGCGGCTGCAAGTCCCGCGAGGGCCTTTTTTGATGGCGACCCTCGGACGACCTTGTCCGCTGTCATTCCGGTTGTTTCAGGATGGCAAGCCGGTCTCAGGGAATTTCGATCACAAAGTCAATTACCTTGGAACGCGAAGGGGTTTTAGCTCTTTGTCGCGGGCAGCGAAAGCAAGGCATTTATGAAACAAATTCTAAGCACTCTTCTCGCCGGACAGGGGCAATGCGATGCGATCAAGAATCGGCGCAAGATCGGCCTGCTGCGGCAGCGTGCCGAAAGTGGAACCGCGATCCTCTCTTAACCGCGAACGGATGAATAGGCTCGCGTTCGCTTCCGGAGCGTAACGGACCATCAACGATGCCTGAAGAGCCAACGCCAGATCCTCCGCCAGTCGGCGGGCTCCGGCTTCCGCATTTGAGGCGTTCTTGCCCACGGCGACCAACTGGGATTCAACAGCCTGCAGGAACTTATTCAGCAGCGGGAAATTCGCGCTCTTCTGTACAGACTGAAACTCCTGTACCAGAGCTTCCACCGCAGAAGGCTCTCGTAACAACGCCCGCAGAATGTCCAGGCAGATCACATTCCCTGATCCTTCCCAGATGGAGTAAAGAGGAGCCTCGCGGTAAAGCCGAGGCATAACCGATTCCTCCACGTAGCCGTTTCCGCCCAGGCACTCCAGCGCCTCGCCTACGTGCATCGGCGATCGCTTGCACAGCCAGAACTTGGAAATAGCTGTGGCGATGCGGGCAAAGGCGCGCTCACTCTCGCTCGACTCGCGGGCATCGAATGCGGCTGCCAGGCGCATGGCCAGGAGAGTTGCGGCCTCGGACTCCAGCGCCAGATCAGCCAGCACATTGCGCATCAGCGGCTGCTCAATCAACCGCTTCCCGAACGCCTTGCGATAGCTGCAATGATGCACCGCTTGCGCCAGCGCCTGCCGCATCAGCGCAGCAGCAGCAACCGCGCAATCGAGCCGCGTATGGTTCACCATTTCAATAATGGTGGCGATGCCCCTGCCTTCTTCGCCCACCAGATGCGCCCAGGCATTCTGAAACTCGACTTCGCTCGAAGCGTTGGAGCGGTTCCCCATCTTGTCTTTCAAGCGCTGGATGAAGAAGTTGTTCTTCTCGCCCGTTGGCGTCCAACGCGGCAGAAAGAAACAGGAAAGCCCCTTCTCGGCCTGGGCAAGCACCAGAAAGGCATCGCACATGGGCGCGGAGCAAAACCATTTGTGTCCGGTGATCAGGTATTCGCGCGAACTGCCAATGCGTTCCGCGCGCGTGATGTTGGCGCGCGCGTCGCTACCGCCCTGCTTCTCCGTCATTCCCATGCCCAGCAGGAGGCCGTTCTTTTCTACCGCTGGCGCAAAGCTCGGATCGTAAGTTGGAGACAAAATTTTCTGCTGCCATTGGCGCAGCAGGTCAGGCTCAGCCTGAAGCGCGGCGATACCGGAGAACGTCATCGAGATTGGGCAGGTATGGCCGGCTTCGTTCTGTGCCGCAATCATCAGTAGTGATGCCCGCGCCACCTGCGCCCCTTCGCGCCGCGCCAGCCACGGCAGGCTGTGCAGTTGGTGCTGGATGGAAAGCTGCATCAGGTTGTGCCACGCGGGATGAAAAACCACCTCATCGCGGCGATTGCCAGAGCGATCATGGGTGTGCAGGACGGGCGGGTTCTCGTTGGCTTCAAATCCCCAGCGCTGCGCAGGGTCGCTTCCGAGAATGCGGCCGAGTTCAGCGATACTCTCCACTGCCCACTCCGCTCCGTAACGTCGCACCGCCTCTGTTAGCGTGGGATCGCTCAGGAAGAGGTTGTAGCCGGTTAGCGGCGGCGGCTGATTGAGCGGTCTTTGGAGCAATTCCTCTGCGCGACTCGCCGGAGAATTCACGAGCCGATTATGCGCTGTTTTGCCGTGATTCAACAACTCACGTTATTGATACCGTAGCGCGATATTCGGATCCACCTTGGTGGCCCGACGAGCCGGAATATAGGCTGCCAATACCGCTACCGCGAGGAGCAGCACCGCAACCGCGGCAAACGTCAACGGGTCTGTCGAACTCACCTGGAAGAGCAATGACTGCATGCTCCGTGTGAGCAGGAATGAAGCGGCCACTCCCGCGGCAATGCCGCCAACTGCCGTCAGCATGGCTTGGCTGAGAATGAGCTTCTGGATCTTCGTGGTTGTGGCGCCCAGCGCCATTCGCACGCCGATTTCGCGGGTGCGACGCGCCACGGAAAAAGCGATGACTCCGTAAATCCCAATCACCGCAAGCACTAATGCGCTTACGGCAAACGTCCCCATCAGCACCAGATTGAATCGGCGGTCGTGCAGAGAGGCAGAAAACACCTGGGTGAAGGTACTGAACTTCGGCGCCACATTCGGATCGAGTTCTGTAACAATTTTACGAGCTTCGGAGAGCGTGGTCGCCGGATCGGCAGCACTGCGAATCACTGCATCGAACCTATAAGTTGCTTGCGGCCGCTGGCGATAGCTCACGTACACGGTCGGCGCGGGTTGCACTTCCAGGCTGCGGTCGCG
>JAICYU010000286.1 GCA_025934025.1 Terriglobales bacterium | reverse complement strand
GTAGCTTCCGGATTGCCTGCGTACGACCCCCAGCGCGAGACCCAGGTGCTGAACAAGATTGCGCAGCGCAATCAGGGACCGCTCGATAACGAAAGTGTTTTAGCAGTTTTTGGCAGCATCATTCGCGAGACGCGACGTCTCGGCACAGAACGGATGCGGAAGTTGGAGGGTGTGCAAGCAAAAACGCTGCACAATCAACGTGCCGATGCAATTCAAGTTGCGGAGTCGCAAGCCGCCCACGAGCAATACGAGTAGCGCGATTGGCAAGCAGGCAAGTCTCGCAAGACAAAGCTAACGGCTAAGTACTAACTGGTGGTTTCCAAGGAGTTCTCTCATGGTCATCAATATGTCGCCCGGTTACACCGACGAGCAGCTTCAGCACATCATTGATCGCGTAAAGGAGTGCGGCTTTACGCCTCACGTCACGCGCGGGACAGAACGGGCTATTGTCGCTGCTGTCGGCTCAGGCGGAAATCGCACGGCGATCGAAGCCCTGCAAGCCGCCGCAGGCGTGGATTCGGTGGTCCCGATCGCGCATCCCTTCAAGCTGGTGAGCCGCCAGGTGCGAGGCGAACGAACGCGCGTCTATGTGCGCGATGTCTGCATTGGCGGCACGGAGGCGGTGGTCATTGCGGGCCCGTGCTCGGTGGAATCGCGGGAGCAACTCCTGGCCACCGCGCGCGGAGTGAAAGCCGCGGGTGCTTCCATGCTGCGCGGCGGGGCTTACAAACCGCGCACCTCGCCCTATGACTTCCAGGGGCTCGGTCTTGAAGCACTCAAGCTGCTACGCGAAGCTCGCGAAGAAACCGGACTGCCGGTTGTGACTGAGGTGATGAGCACCAACGATATCGAAGCAATCTGCGAGCACGCCGACATGCTGCAAGTAGGCGCGCGCAACATGCAGAATTATGATCTGTTGCGTCACCTCGCCGAATGTAGCAAGCCAGTGCTGCTCAAGCGCGGGCCTTCGGCTACGGTGAAGGAATGGCTGCTGGCCGCGGAGTATCTGCTGGCGGGCGGCAACCAGAACGTGGTGCTGTGCGAACGCGGCATCAAGACGTTTGAAACGGAAACGCGCAATACGCTCGACCTTGCCGCTGTGGCACTGGCGCGCGAGCTTTCGCACTTGCCGGTGCTGGCTGATCCTTCCCATGGTACGGGACGTCGCGATCTGATCGCTTCTGCCAGCCGGGCTGCGCTGGCGATCGGCGCAGATGGGCTCATCATTGAAGTACATCCCTGCCCGGAGCGCGCACTGTCTGACGGAGCGCAATCGCTGAACCTGGAGGAGTTCTCCCGGCTGGTGCAGGGACTGAGCGCGCCTATCCGGGCTGTGGCGATGCCGGCCGCTTCTGTGCCAACCGGCGACGAGACTCGAATGAATGGCCATTCAGTGTATTCTGTGTAGCGCATGAACATCACAGCCGCCGGTGCTCCCGCTTCGGCGCGTGTCGAGCGACCTGCACTCGCCTGGTCCCGAGCGCGCGGCATTGCCTGGGCAACATGGGCCTGTTTTGCCGCGCCCATCTGCATCGCCACCGGCCTTTATTGGGACATTTCGTGGCACGAAACGATTGGCCGCGACACTTTCTGGACGCCGGCACACCTGCTGATCCAGTTCGGGGCGGTCTTGGCCGGGATGGCTTCCCTGTGGATGATTGGGCATGCAACGTTCGGCCGCGATGCTGAAGCCGCGAACGCTCGAGATACCGCTGTTTCCGTGCTCGGATTGCGCGGCCCTCTCGGCGCGTTCGTCTGCGGCTGGGGCGGGGGCGCCATGATTACCTCCGCGCCTTTCGATGACTGGTGGCATAACGCGTACGGGCTTGACGTGAAGATCATCAGCCCGCCGCACGTGCTGCTGGCGCTGGGAATTGCCGGGATCATGTGGGGCAGCACGCTGCTCGCAGTGGCGCAGATGAACCGGGCAGAGGCAGACTTGCGGCGCCCGCTGGAATACATGGTGCTGTGCCTGGGCGGTTTTATTCTTCTTCAGGACATGACGCTCAAGCTGGAGCAGACCAACAAGATCTTTCTCCACAGCGCCTCGTCTTACGTCGCCATCAGTATCGGCCTGCTGTTTATTCTGGAAGCCATCGCCCGCGTCTCAGGGCACTGCTGGGCGCGCACTATTGTTACCGGCGTTTACACGCTCTTCGTCCTGCTGATGCTCTGGATTCTTCCGTTGTTCCCGGCACAACCCAAACTTGGGCCGGTGTACCACAACATCACGCACATGGTTCCGCTGCCTTTTCCTCTCCTGCTGGTAGTTCCTGCCTTCGTTCTCGACCTGCTCTGGCCACGCTGGAAGAATGCGGCAAAATGGCAGCAGGCGCTCATGGGTGGAATAGTGTTTCTCGCCGTGTTGATCGCGGTCGAATGGCCGTTCGCCAGTTTCCTTATGTCACCGCATGCGGCAAACTGGTTTTTTCATCACGATAATTTTCCCTACTTCGCGCCGCCGGATGCTCCCACGGTGCGACACTTCTTTGTCGCTGCCGAAGACACCGCCAGACAGTTTTGGACAGGAATGGCGATGGCCTTTGCCGCATCTATCGTGAGCCTGCGCGTAGGGATCACCTGGGGAAACTGGATGGCGCGGCTGCGTCGCTAGAGCAGAAACTATGCCGAAGAATTTTCTCCCACTCGTCGCTCTGCTTCTGCTGCCGCTGGCTGCACCCGCCCACGTGAACAGCCCGGATGTCTATTACGACGCCTACGCCGGACCGTATCACCTGCTGGTGACGGTGCGTCCGGCAGCGGTAGTGCCGGGCATTGCGCAGATTGAGATTCGCAGCGCTGACGAGGATGTGGAGCAAATCAAGATTTTGCCGCTGCCCATGCTCAGCCTCTCAGGAAAGTTCGCTCCGGTCCCCGATACCACGGAACGAGACCCGCAAGATGCCCAGCTCTTTCACGGCAAGCTGTGGCTGATGGATCGCGGCTCTTGGAAGATCCAGCTCCAGGTAGCAGGCAAACGCGGACCGGGTGAAACGGCCGTGCCGGTTCCCGCAGTTTCCACCAACACCGCGCGCATGCAGAAGACGCGCGGCATCATGCTGGCGGTTTTGGGATTCGCGCTGCTGGCCGGCTTTGTGAGCATCATTGGCGCGGCGGCGCGGGACGCGGAGCTACCTCCGGGAGAAACTCCCGGTCCCGCACAGCGCAGGCGAGGGCGCACTCGCGCAGCGCTCGCATGTGCAATAGTGGTGCTGGCGCTGTTTTTTGGCAATGCCTGGTGGAATGCCGATGCCGCTGCCAATGCCCGCATGAACTACAAGCTGCCGCAGCTTCTAGCGCAATTGCAGAATGATGGCGTACTGCAGATTCAGTTACAAAATCCGAATCCCCCTGCGCCCAACCGTTTTCGAATTGATCCGCCTGATCGCATCGTTCTCAACGATCTCATCCCAGACCACGGCCATCTTATGCACCTGTTCCTGGTCCGCATGCCGGACATGACCAGCTTCTGGCATCTGCATCCACGGCAGACCGGTGAAGGTCATTTTGCCGTACGGCTGCCCGCCATGCCTGCCGGGAATTACAGGGTTTATGCCGACATCGTCCACCGCACTGGCTTTCCGGAAACGCAGGTCGGAACCATTGACGTACCATCTTCGCTCAATGCCGTATCCGG
>JAICYU010000177.1 GCA_025934025.1 Terriglobales bacterium | reverse complement strand
GCGTTCCCGGAAACGATGATCGTTTCAAGATATTGAAGTTGTCCTTTAGGAATTGCCTGGATCTGCGGCAGCAGGCTCTCGCTCACGATCAGCGCGCGCGCGCGGCAGTCGTTCAGCAGATACTCATATTCCGGAGGCTTCAGCAGGGTATTCATCGGCACCGCCACGGCACCGATCTTGATTGCCCCGAAGAAGCAGTAGGCAAAATCCGGCGTGTCCAGCAGCAGCAGCGCGACGCGCTCTTCCGGACGGACTCCCAGAGATTTCAGCGCATTGCCCGCGCGATTCACGCGTTCAAGCAACTGTTCATAGGTTACCTGTTCCTGCTCACATTCGAAGGCAATTTTTAGGGCGCGGCGTTCGGCGATATGCCGGTCCACGAAATAGGTGGCGGCATTGAACAGGCGCGGGAGTTCGACGGTGGTCATTGGCAACGGGCTGATAAACAGCTACTTGAACTTGGGAACTTTCGCCGGATTGCAAGCGTAATAGAGCTTGTCGGGAAGGGCAAGCCAGGAATTTTTTAGGCTCCGGCGTTAATAACTCGATTTCGTGCTCGTCACTGTAGAAGAGGAGCAGCGTACTTGCAGGCCACAATGCAAAGCGTTCCGTCGCAAGCCGGCCACAGACGTGAGGTTCGCCGCACAGGGCTAGCGGAAGTTTTCCAAGAGCAAAAAGACCGGGTTTTCCGGGCCGCCTATCGCGTAACCGGAAATTCCAGCGATGCGGAAGATGTCCTCCAAACTGTGTTTCTGCGCTTCGCCGGCCAGGAAAACATGGGCGAAATCAGAAATCTTCCTGCCTATTTGCACCGCTCGGCCGTGAATGCTTCGCTCGACGTGTTGCGCCGCCGAACCGAAACGACGCCCTTGGAGACGGAACCGATTCCGGCTGATCTGAAGCTCGGTCCACGGGCTGATCGCGATCTCGAATTGCGCGACTGGCTGCGCCGGGCGCTAGGTCGGCTGAATCCCCGCTGGGCAGAAATGTTCGTGCTGCGCTTTGTGGAGGATTACAGCAACACCGAGATCGCCCGCATGATGGGAACTTCCACTGCTGTTGTTGCTGTGCTGTTGCATCGTACGCGTGCTCGCCTCAAGAAAGACTATTTGCAAATGACCAGGAGCACACTATGAAGCCGACCAAACAAGATCCCCAGACCGCTCTTACGAACGCACTGGCAAGACTGAAACAACAGAATCCCTCGGCGGAGACAATTCAGTCTGCGTCCGAACGCGTGTGGAAGCGCATCGAGAATGCGAATGGTCCCGAGCAATTCCTGATGCAGAAAAGTGGCAAAGAGCCACAGCCATGGAAAGAGGCGCTGCCGCGCGGAGGCTCTGGCGGTTTTCGCTGGGCGGTAGCGTTGGTCGTTGTCTTTGCTCTGGGGATTTCCGGCTACTTCCTGCAAAGGATGTTTTTCTCCGGCCCCGCGGGCATCCGCGCCGGCGTGGTCTCTTTTGAGGGAGCGCTTTATCGTGTCGGTTTCGGCGGCGAGCAGGCGCTGAAAATCGGCGACGAACTCGGCGAGGGCGAACAGGTCCGTACCGCCGGCGGTTCAAGGGCGTTGCTGCATCTGCGCGATGGTTCGGTGGTTGAGATGAATGAACGGGCCCAGCTTGGGATCAGCATGGGCCGGCGGGACACCACCATCCGGCTTGACCGCGGTGACATTATCGTGCAGGCCGCGAAACGCAAGACGGGACACCTGTACGTCGCATCCAAAGACTGCCGGGTGGCAGTTACAGGAACGGTTTTCTCCGTCAACAGCGGCCTTAAAGGCTCGCGTGTTTCTGTGATTGAAGGCGAGGTGCGCGTGTCGGAAAATGGCGCGACCCGAGTGCTGCATCCTGGCGATCAGCTTTCGACAAGCGCCACGCTTGGCGCCGTTTCTGTAAAGCAGGAGATTGCCTGGAGCCAGAACCTTGATCAGCATCTGGCGCTGCTGGCCGAATTTTCCAAGCTCCAGAGCAAGCTCGAAACAGTGCGTCTGCCCGACCTGCGCTATCAGAGCAAGTTGCTCCCGCTGCTGCCACAGAATACGGTCCTTTATGCCGCGCTTCCCAATTTGGGGGATGCAGTGCAGCAGGCAAACCAGCTCTTCCAGCAGCAGCTTCAGGAAAGTCCGGTGCTGAGGAACTGGTGGCAGCAGGTGCAGAGCCAGAAGGGTGCCCCTGATTTCAATCAGGTTGCTGAAGAAATTCACAGTTTCAGCCAATATCTGGGCGATGAAATCGTTGTCTCAATCAACCTTGATGGGCGAAGGGCGTCGCCATTAGCGGTGGCTCAGGTGCAGCGAGCCGGACTCAAGGAGTTCATTGAGCAGGAATACGCGAAGCATGCCGCCGGTTCGCATCGGCAGGATGTGATAGTGCTCGATGAGTCGCAACTCAATTCGAGCAAAGCGGACATCCACGAGCAGGTGCTGTTCCTGTTGGTACTTCCTGACTTTGTCGCGGCTGCGCCAAATATTGCGGCGTTGCAGCAGCTTGATGCCGCGTTGGAGCACGGGACCGGCGGATTTGTCGATACCGATTTCGGACGCCGCATGCAGGCGGAGTACCAGGATGGCGCCGGGATATTGCTTGGAGCCAATCTTCATGCGATGGCGACGGAGCACGAATACGTTCATCCTGCAAGAAATCCGCAGGTGTTCGCGAGCACCGGATTTGGCGACGTGCAGTATCTGGTAGCCGAGCGGAAGGACAACGGTACGCTCCCACTCAATCGCGCGGAACTGACGTTTACCGGACCTCGTCATGGAGTTGCTTCGTGGCTGGCGCAACCAGCCCCTATTGGAGGTCTGGAGTTTGTATCGAAGAACGCGGGCATGGCAGGGGCCTTGTTGAGCAAGAGTCCGGCGCAAATTCTGGATGACGTTCTCAGCATCGCCAAAGCCGGCGATCCCAGGGCGCAGACGGAGCTCGCGCAAACCGAATCTGAATTGAACATCCGGCTGCGCCAAGACTTGGCGGAGACGCTGGGAGGCGAGATCACCTTTGCCCTCGATGGACCGATTCTGCCAACGCCTTCTTGGAAGCTCGTGCTGGAGGTTTATAGCCCGGGCCGGCTGCAATCCACCATCGAGCAGTGTATTGCGGACGCGAATCAGAAGTCGCGCAATGGGCAGATTACGCTGGAGCAGCAAGCGGCAGATGGGTTGACGTTCTACACCGTACATTTGCCGGGCAGAGTTGCCGCCGCTGAGGTTGATTACGCATTTGCAGATGGCTACATGATCATTGCTCCGAGTAGAGCGCTGGTGCGCAATGCTGTCGCGGTGCATCGCGGCGGCGATGGGCTCGCGCGCTCAGCAGAGTTTCAGGCTCTTCTGCCGCAGGATGATCACGCGAATGTTTCGGCATTGCTGTACCAGAATTTAGCTCCGGTGCTTGGACCGGTAAAGGCTCAGCTCTCGCCTTCGCAATTGCAGTCGTTGCAGCAGATCGCAGCAGACAACAAACCGACTGTAATCTGCGCCTATGGAGAGCCGAACGCGATTCGGGTGGCCAGCAACATCAAATCGTTTGGAATTAATTTGAATGCCGCCGCACTTTCCACGCTGATGCAATTGGCGCGTCCGCAGGGGACGCGGCGGGAATAGGATTTAAATGGCCGCAGTTCTCCAGTTCGAAGACCTGCAGATCAAGCTCGGAACCCGCATGGTTCTCGACCGGCTGAACGGCAGCCTTTCAGGGCGTTGCATCGGTCTGCTGGGACCGAACGGGTCGGGCAAGTCCACGCTGATCAACACGCTTCTCGGCTTTTACAAGCCCTTTGCAGGTACTGCCAAGGTTTTCGGCCAATCCGTGCAGAGCGATTTGCGCGGCGTGCGTTCACATATCGGCTATATGCCGGAAAGCGACGCGTTCATCGCCGATATGACCGGCGTGCGCTTTGTTCGCTACATGGCAGAGCTCTCCGGTTTGCCTGCCGCAGAAGCCATGGAGCGCGCCCATGAAGCCTTCTTCTTCGTTGGATTGGGAGAGGCGCGATACCGCAAGCTGGGCACCTATTCGCTTGGCATGAAGCAGATGGCCAAGCTGGCCCAGGCGATCGTTCATGGGCCAAAGCTTCTTCTGTTGGACGAACCCACCAATGGGCTTGATCCTGAGGCTCGGCAGCGGATGCTCGAACTGGTGAGGACCATACGCGATGCTGGCGAAACGCACATTCTGATTTCTTCCCACCTACTGCGCGATATTGAAGATTGCTGCGATGAGGTGATCATCCTGAAAGAAGGAAGGATCGCGGCGCTGTGCAATCTGGAAGAGGAGCGCAAAGCCAATTTGAAATTTCTGGAGTTGGAGGTCAACCAGGAGAACGGATTTCTGGAATCGGTCCGCGCTTTGGGTTGCGAGTGCGCCAGCTTTGGCGGCGGACGACTCAAAGTCGTGCTCCCGGAGAGTATTGAGGTGCGGCAGCTTTACCGGGTCGCTCTGGAACATTCCGTGCAGATCCGCCGTATGAATTATCGGCGCGATTCACTGGAGGACATCTTCCTACGCGCGATGTCGGACGGCAGAGAGTCAAAGGTGGCAACGAATGGCCGTTTATAGACGGAGTTACAGCGCGTATAAAGCAGCGGTCACGCCACGGTGGTCGCGCTTCACGGTGCTGGCGCGCTATGGCTTTTCCACTCTGTTTGAATCACGGCCATTTACCGCATACGCCGTCATCTGCCTGGTCCCCTTTCTTGGCGCATTGGTGTTCATCTATGTTGTCCACAATGCGTCAGTCCAGGCACTGCTCAATGTGAGGTTTGGCCGTCCGCCGCTGATTGATAACAGTTTTTTTCTGGCATTTCTCGGAATTGAGGCTTGGATGGGATTTCTGCTCACTGCCTGGGCGGCGCCGGGAATGATCAGCAAGGACTTTGCCAATCACTCCATCCAACTCTATCTGAGCCGGCCGCTGTCGCGGGCGGAGTATCTTGCCGGCAAGATCGCTGTGCTGGCCACATTGCTCTCGTTCATTACCTGGATTCCCGCATTGCTGCTGTTTGAAATTCAGGCGGAATTGCAGGGCGGTGGCTGGGGTTGGCAGAACCTTTGGCTGGCCGGCGCGATTCTGCTGGCCGCGACCCTGTGGATTGCTTTGATCTCGCTGCTCTCGATGGCCATCGCGGTCTGGGTGCGGTGGCGAATTGCCGCGACCGCATTGATGATCGGCGTCTTCTTTCTGCTGCCCGGCTTCGGCGAAGTCATGAACGTGATCCTGCGAACGCATTGGGGCAAGCTGCTGAATTTCCCTTACGTTATTAGCCTGATCTGGGCGCACTTGTTTCGCCTTCCGGTACAGGAATTGGGTATGACCGGCTTCAATCAGGTCCCGCTCTGGTCGGCTTGGGCTTGTTTGCTCGCGCTCTGCGCCTTCTCGCTGTGGGGGCTGAACTTGCGTCTGAAAGCTCGCGAGGTGGAGCGCGGATGAATTCCATGAGCGACAGAATCATTTGCGAGGACGTTTCGAAGTTCTACGGAGAAGTTCTCGGCGTCAACCGGGTGAATCTCTCCCTTCCACCGGGAGTTACGAGCCTGGTAGGACCGAACGGTTCGGGCAAAACGACTTTGATGAACCTGATGACCGGGCTCGTCCGGCCCACGCAAGGCCGCATTACTGTGCTCGGACTGACACCGGACCAGCCGGAAGAGTTCTTTCGCCGGGTCGGCTACTGCACCCAGTTCGATTCCTTTCCCAAAGGCGTAACCGGACATCAATTCATTTTTGACAGCCTGAAGCTGCGAGGCCTGGCCAATCAGCGGGCGCATCAGCTCACGCTGGAAGCAATCGAACGCGTGGGCATGAGCTTCGCGGCTGGGAGGAAAGTTGCCGGCTACAGCAAAGGCATGCGCCAGCGTATCCGGCTCGCGCAGGCCATTGCTCATCATCCCACGGTGCTGGTGCTGGACGAGCCGCTGAACGGGCTTGATCCCATGGCCCGCGCGGAATCCATCGCGCTCTTTCAGGCGCTGGGTAAAGAAGGAATGCACGTGATCATCTCCAGTCATGTGCTTCACGAAGTGGACAAGATTTCCGACCGCGTGGTGCTGATGAGTTTCGGCTATGTCGTGGCGGAAGGGCAGATTCAGGGCGTGCGCAGTGAAGTGAAGGAACATCCTATGCAGATTCTCGTCCGCTGCCAGAGTCCCAGCCTGCTTGCGTCCAGGCTTTTCTGCCAGGACCATGTAGTGGAAGCCAGGCTGAATACAGATGCCAAGGGAGTGCTGGTGAGAACGCGCAACGCCGACCAGTTCTATCTCTTGCTCAACCGCATCGTCGCTGAAGAGGGAATTGGAATTGAAGCTGTGGCGCCGGCCGATGACGACGTGAATTCCGTGTACCAGTATCTGATCGGCAGCGGTGGAGGCACGGTATGAGTGGAATCGCCGCCGTGAAAAACAGGTTGAACAGCGCGCGCTGGCAATTGTGGATTTCACAGGTGCTTGCGATCCTGCGCATTGAGCTCAGGAAGAATCTCTGGATGCGGCGCAGCATCTGGATCTATCTCGTCGCTCTGGGGCCGGTTGTGTTAATCGGAGCACACGCTCTTGAGAGCCCGTTTGGACGCCACTGCAACATCAATGAAGATACGGAAAT
>JAICYU010000337.1 GCA_025934025.1 Terriglobales bacterium | reverse complement strand
GCGGCGCAAGCGCATGCTCGGCATTGACACGTTTTTTCTCACCGGCACTGACGAGCACGGTCAGAAGATCGAACGCTCCGCCATAGCAGCCGGCACCACCCCGCAGAAGTTTGCCAATGAAGTCTCCGGCGAGTTCCGCGCTCTCTTTGATCGGATGAACATCAGCTACAACGACTTCATCCGCACTACGGAACCGCGGCACAAGCAGGGCGCGCAGGAGTTATGGAAGCGGCTGCAGGAAAAAGGCTTTATCTACAAAGGCACCTACACCGGGCAGTATTGCGTTCACGATGAACTGTACGTGGATGCAGCCGGCCCCGGCGCTCCCTGCCCTGAGTGCGGCCGGCCCACTGAAACCGTCAGCGAGGAGAATTATTACTTCAAGCTCTCGCAGTTCGCTGACCGGCTGCTCCAGCACTACAAAGACAATCCCGACTTCATCCGTCCGGAGACGCGTCGCAACGAAGTCATCGCCTTCATTAAGAGCGGCCTGCGTGATCTCTCGGTGAGCCGCAGCACGTTCAAATGGGGCGTTCCAGTCCCCGGCGATCCCAAGCATGTAATGTACGTGTGGCTCGATGCTCTCAGCAACTACGCCACGACGATTGGCTTTGGATCGAAAGAAGAAGCCGAGCAGAAAAAATTCGAGCGATATTGGCCGGCCGACGTTCACATGATCGGCAAGGAGATCATCCGTTTTCACGCCGTGTACTGGCCGGCGTTCCTGATGGCCGCCGAGCTGCCGTTGCCGCATTCCGTGGTTGCGCACGGATGGCTGCTGTTTGAAGAAAACAAGATGTCAAAGTCGCGCGGCAACATCGTGCGCGCGGAAACCGTGATTGACGTCCTCGGCAATGATGCTTTGCGCTATTTCCTGCTGCGCGAAGTGGTGTTCGGGCAGGACGGCTCTTTCAGCTTTGACGCGCTGGTGCAGCGGTATAACTCCGATCTCGCGAACGATCTGGGCAATCTCTCCAGCCGTACTCTGACGATGATCAACCGCTACTTCAGAGGCTCAGTGCCATATCCGTCGCCGACCGTTGCGCGTCGAGCGACTGACGACACCATCAAGGAGCATGTGCAAGCTGCGATCAGCGAGTTCAACCAGTTCTTCGATGAGTTCCAGTTCTCGCGTGCTCTGGAAGCAGTGTGGGGGCTTGTTGGCGCGGTAAATAAGTATCTGGTGGAAGAAGAACCCTGGATCGTTGCAGAGAAAGAGGGTGAAGAGAACAAAGCGCGACTGGCGACGATTCTCTACACCGCAGCCGAGGTGCTGCGCATTGTCACCGCTCTGGCGCACGCGATCATTCCTGAGTCCACGGCGAAAATCTGGCAGCAACTTGGTTTGGGCGACATTTCGCAGTTCAATCTGGCTGACCTCAAGTGGGGGCAGCTTCCTCTGGGAGGAAAATTGGGCAAGGTTGAGCCGGTGTTCCCGCGCGCCGACAAATCTGCGATCGAGAAGATGCAGCAGCTGGAACAGGAGCGGGTCAGAGCTGCTCCGGAACCAGCGCCGGCGTCAAAGACTCCTGCGCCTGCCGGTGAGGGCGCGCGGCCCGGCCAGCCGGCCACACAAGCAGCCCATGGGCCAACCGAGGCTTCACCGGCTGCGAAGGCCGCTGTTCCCGTCGCTACGAATGGAAAAATCAGCATTGATGATTTTCTGAAGGTTGAAATGCGGGTGGGCCAGGTGAAGGCCGCGGAGAAGGTAAAAGGAGCGGACAAACTGCTGCGGCTGGAAGTTGATATCGGAAGCGAGGTCCGTCAGGTGGTGGCGGGTATTGCCATCTCCTACAAACCGGAAGATCTCATCGGACGTAAAGTCGTGATCGTTGCTAATCTCGCGCCACGCAAGCTGCGGGGACTGGAATCAAATGGCATGATCGTGGCAGCCTCAGTCGGCGAAGACGGGAAACCGGTGCTGGCTAGCTTCCTGGAAGAAGTGCCGGTGGGGGCGAAACTGAAATAGTCGCGGCCAAAACCTCACCGCTGATTCACTGATGGCACTGATTTCCGCTGATGGGAAGCTGCTTCAATAATCATCGTGTTCATTGATTCCCACGCCCATCTTGATGGCGCGCAATTCGAGCAGGACCGGGCGCAAGTGCTCGAGCGAGCACGCGAAGCGGGTCTGGAGCGCATCCTCGCCATCGGCAGCGGAACCGGACCCGGCACTTACGATTGCGCTCTGAAAATCGCCGAGGAGCATGATTGGATCTTCGCCAGCACCGGGCTTCATCCGCACGAGGCCAGCATAGCAACCGAACGCGACTATGAAGAGATGTCGCGCTTGGCTGACCACAAGAAGATCATAGCCTGGGGTGAGATTGGCCTCGACTACTTTTACGATCACTCTCCGCGTGAAGCGCAGAAAGAGGTCTTCCGGCGGCAGATGGAGTTGGCGCGCGCGGCCAAGCTGCCCATCATTATTCATTGCCGTCCCAGCAGCAACAGCGAAAACGCCTGGGACGATGCGCTGGAGATGCTCCGCCG
>JAICYU010000175.1 GCA_025934025.1 Terriglobales bacterium | reverse complement strand
TTCTCGTGCAAGCCGGAATTCAGTGATATCGCACCTGCGGGTCATAATTCAGTTTTCGTAGCTGAAGATCTTCTGCCATTCACATCCGCTAGATTTCTTCCTAGCCTGCTATCCTGAACTGCGTATGTTCAGCATGCAAAACAAGAATGCCGTAGTTTTTGGCGTTGCCAACAAGCGCAGTATTGCCTGGGCCATCGCGCAGAGCTTGAGCGGCGCAGGGGCAAGGCTGGCAATTACTTATCAGAATGAGCGGCTGAAAGCCGAAGCCGCCGACCTGATCGCCTCGTTGCCGGGCGCCGAAGGCTTCCAGTGCGACCTGGCCAGCGATTCCGAAATTGAGGGGCTTTTCAGACAGCTCAAAGAGCGCTACGGCCGGTTGGACGCGCTGGCGCATTGTGTTGCATACGCCCCGGCGGAAGCCATGCACGGCGATTTCCTTAACACCAGCCGCGAGGCTTTCCGCGTGTCGCACGACGTGAGCGTGTACACGCTCATCGCAATCACCCGCGCCGCGGCGCCTCTGATGAGCGAAGGTGGAAGCATCGTAACGCTAAGTTATTTCGGGGCGGAGAAGGTAGTGCCGGGATACAACGTAATGGGAGTAGCAAAAGCATCACTCGAAGCCACGGTACGTTATCTGGCAAACAGCGTCGGTCCCAGCAAAATCCGGGTGAACGCAATTTCCGCGGGACCAATCAAGACACTCGCCGCGCGCGGAGTCGGCGATTTTACCCAGATGCTGAAAAATCATGCCGAGCACGCGCCCCTTAAGCGCAATGTTGACGTAAAGGAAGTGGGCGAAACTGCCCTGTTTCTCTGCTCTGACGCAGGGAGCGGGATTACCGGCGAGACCATCTACGTGGACTGCGGCTATAACATCATGGGATTTTGATTCCGGCAAATGTCACGCCTTAAAATTTTTGCGATTTACGTCGGGCTGGATTTCCTCATCATTGCTGGGGTGCTGTGGGCCGCCTTTGCCCAGCGGTGGCCGGCAAGCCAGTTCCTAATTCCGGCGATCGTACTGTTTGCCCTCAATGGCCTCTGGCTGATCATACTAACGATAAAAAATACGCCGCCTGGAGGCGGCGGGCTCGGGTATTAAGGCGAGACTGGCCAGCCTGGCTTCTGTCTCTTTCAAAAGCTTCCAGCGGATAAACCAATGCCCGGAAGGTGAACCGTGCTTCTTAATCTCTTGGGGCGAGATGATAAACAGAGTAGCTGCTTATGGCAATGGTGTACCAGTGTGGAATCAGTACATGTACCTGCTGAGACTCTTCGGCAAGCCGAAGGGTCTCGGGAAGTCAAAGAAACCCTCAAGCTGTCACTCAAAACTGACGGGGCCAGTTCAGCGAATAGCGAGCAGGGCCACTGGCCGTTGAGACATGTACCTCCCCCATGAACTAAAGGACAATTGATTTCCACAGTAGGAATGATTAATATGGAACTGGCTGCCCAGTGCGGCTGGAAGAAGATGGTCTTTGAAAACTTAACTTCTTGGAAGCAGCGATTGGTTTTAGGTGCCGGCCTGAGCCGGAGGTCTCCAAGAGCCGCCGGAGCTGACGCGATGGCAACTCCGAAGCGTGCAACTGCAACGAGCTGGGATGATGCGAGCTAAGTCCTGTAAATTCTGGGATACCTGGGATTAGGGAACGGGGGAGGAGGCACCCTCTTGGGGCTGGTAATGGAACGTCGGCTAGTGGAAGCGCTCAGTCACGAGCCGGTGCAGAAACCTCCCATGGAAACAGATTTTGAACAGATTTGCCAGGCTGGGGGACGGGCTCCCAAATCCCTCCCATCCCAGGATCTAAAGGAGTTAGCCCGGATCATCCCTCAATCGGTTCATCCCTCAAAAGGAAGGGTGCTGAAGGAAGCTACTGCGCTGCCGCGCAATTGTAAACGCCGCGCCAATCGGTAAAATGGAGAGCAGTGTCACTGGCCACGTTCCATTCGCCGCATCTGCTATCGTTTTGTCCAGTCACGGTTCCCGTTCCTCGCAACAGCTTTATTGAATACAGGAGACAGAATTGCTTCTGAAAAAGTGCCTTTATCTTTCCATTCTTTTGCTTCCCATTCTTTTGCTTCCAGCATTTGCCCTGGGACAGCGCTTGCCGGCGGGAGTTACCCCACAGCATTATGACCTGACGTTCACTCCCGACCTGCAGAAGGCCACCTTTTCCGGCGAAGAGACGATCGAAGTGGACTTGGCCAAGCCTGCGGCTTCCATCACTCTTAACGCCGCCGAACTCGAGTTCCAGAAGGTGGAGATTACTCAGTCAGGAAAGACGCAGGAAGCACAGAGCAGCTTTGCGCCGGAAAAAGAGCAGGCGACACTCACGGTTCCTGAATCGCTGCAAGCCGGACCCGCGACCATGCACCTCGTGTTTACGGGCGTGCTGAACAGCCAGCTTCGCGGGTTTTATCTGGCCAAGAGCCGCGTGCGCAACTACGCGACAACCCAGTTTGAAGCCACCGATGCGCGTCGCGCATTTCCTTCCTTTGATGAACCAGCCCTGAAAGCCAAGTTCGACATCACGCTGATTGTGGACCGTGGCGATACAGCCATCTCCAACGGCAGCATTGTTTCTGATACCCCTGGTCCTGGCGAGAACAAGCACACGCTGAAGTTCTCCACCACGCCCAAGATGTCAACTTATCTGGTGGCGATGGCGGTTGGCGATTTTGAGTGCGATGAAGGCTCGGCAGACAACATTCCGGTCAGGGTCTGCGGCACTCCAGACAAGAAGCCGCTTGGCGCCGCCGCTCTGCGCTACGCGGAGGAGATTCTCAAGTTTTATAACCAGTACTACGGGATTTCCTATCCGTTTGGGAAGCTTGACATTGTGGGAGTGCCGGACTTCGAAGCCGGCGCCATGGAGAACACGGCGGCAATCTTCTATCGCGAGTCAGAGTTATTCATTGACGACAAGGATTCCTCCGCCAAATCGCACCAGAACGTTTTTGAAGTGCTGGCACACGAAATGGCCCACCAGTGGTTCGGTGATCTGGTGACGATGAAATGGTGGGACAACGTATGGCTCAATGAAGGATTCGCCACTTGGATGGCGCTGAAACCGTCGCAGGCGCTGCATCCCGAATGGAACGCAGCGCTCGATGCCGTCCGCGAAACCGACAACGCGCTGCGGGCAGATGCGTTGCAGCATACCCATCCCATCCGCGCAACGGCTGAAACTCCCGAGCAGATCAATGAGATGTTTGACGCGATTTCTTACGAAAAGGGCGCGGCCGTACTGCGGATGATCGAATCGTACGTGACGCCGGATGTGTTTCGGCGCGGTGTGAACGCTTACCTGCGAAAGTTTGCCTACAGCAACGCCACGGCTGAGGACTTCTGGCGCTCGCTGGCTGCAGCTTCCGGACGTCCTGTGGATGCCATTATGCCAACGTTTGTTGAGCAACCGGGAGAGCCGCTCATCGGCGCGCAATCGGCCTGCGCTGCGGCGAAACCAGAACCTGCAGCGCGGCGCTCCAGACGCTCCCGCAGGCGGCGCGCGTTGCCGAAGGCGCAACCCAAAACGGAAATCACTCTGACTCAAGCGAGATTTTGGGCCGATCCGAGCGCTGCCCACGGCGCCGCGGCCACGTGGATGGTACCTGTTTGCGTTAAGAGCGACGACGCCAAGCCGTTTTGCCAGGTCGTGAGCCAGAAAGAACAAGTGGTGCCGGTAGCCGGCTGTGGAACATGGACATTTGTGAATGCGAACGCGTCAGGCTATTACCGCACCCAGTACGATCGCCAAAGCCTGGAGAAGCTAACCGGCATCGCGGCCACGGCGCTCACTACGGCGGAGAGGATGTCTCTGCTCAATGATCAACAGGCGCTGGCGTATTCCGGTGAGGAGAATGTTTCTTCTTATCTCAACCTGATCGCCGCTCTTAACCAGGATGGTGAGCGCGCCGTGGTTGAAAGCTATTTGCCGGGGCTGGAATCTGTGAATGACTACCTGCTGACGGATTCTGACCAAAAGTTTTTCCGCGAGTGGGTACGCGCGAATTTTTCTCCGATGCTTGGCAGGGTCGGGTGGTCGCCGGCGAGCGGGGAGAGCGAGGACACCAGCACGTTGCGCGGGCATCTGATCAAGATCCTGGGGCAGATTGGCCAGGACCCAGAGGTGATCCAGCATTCGGTTCAACTGGCGCAGCAGTATCTCAAAGACCGCCACTCGGTTGATCCCAGCATGATGCGTGAAGTGCTGCAGGTTGCCGCATCCAGCAACGATCCGGAACTGTTTCGCCAGTATATGCAGGCAATTTCAGCTCCCGGCGCTACCCCGGAAGAAATCGCCAACTTCGCAAGCGCGCTGGCGAACTTCACCGACTTTGAGTTGACGCAGCAATGGCTGCAAAAGATTGTTGCGCCGGAAACGCGCAACCAGGATGCTCCCTTTTATGTCGGCGGCGTCCTCGACAACATGGCGGTGCAGAAGCCGGCATGGGAATGGGTGAAGCAGCACTGGCCTGAGGTCAAAAGCAAGCTTCCTGCCGGCATCTTCTCCGGCGGCTTTGCCCGGGCTACTGCCAATTTCTGCGACCCGCAAATGCGCAGCGATGTTCAGCAGTTCTTTACCGAGCAGAAGCTGGCCGGGACGGGAAGGGCGCTGAACCAGTCCCTGGAACGGATGAGCGCCTGCATTGATTTTCGCAGCCGGCAACAGACCAATCTGGCTGCATGGCTCCAACAACACCCTGCTTCAGAACAGAGTGGCAATTCCTCTGGGAGATAAGAGCAATTTCCAGCACGCAGGTTCCACGCGCCGTTTCCGCGATAGCTTCGCGCAAATCAAGCGCTGCGGAGACGGTCCGTTACATCCTTCTTTGAGGGGATTAAGGTATGCGGGTGATGTGCAGCAGCTCAGGCTGTAGTACCGTAAGGATAAGTCCTCTCACATTAAGAAGGTCGTGTTTTTCAATGGCTCTAAAGAGCGCCCGAACCAGAATTCTGCTCGTGCAAGGCGACGCTACCGTACAACATCTGCGCGCTTTGATGCTCCGCATGAAGGGGTATGACGTGGAAACTGCCTGCAATTTGCAGGAAGCCCGAACGAAACTGAGCGCACGTAAATACCACCTGGCCATTGTGGACGTTGGCCATTTTGCCGGACCTGGGCTGGAATTCTGCGAAGAGATGAAACAGCAGTATCGCGGCCTGAAGGTGCTGATGCAAGCCGAAGATGGAGTGTTCCCTCTGACCAACTCATGCGCTGACCGCGTGGTCCGGAAGCAGGAAGGGCCGCATCACTTTGTTCAGGAAGTGGAGCGATTGATGGGGGCGGCGTAATCCAATTCCTACAGCGGCGGCGGGCTATCTTCCGTCGCGCCGTTTTGCTCGCCGGATTCAACGGGCGGTGAAGGTCCGCGCTGGGGCACCATGCTCAACTGCTTCAGCTGGTCGTCTTTCCACTCGTAGTAATAGGTAGCGCATTTCTTGTCTTCCGGGCATCCGTCAAGGATCAGCAGTCGGCTCTTTAGTTGAAAGACTGCGCCTTTGAATTCATGGGCTGGATCATCTTCCGTCCCTTGCACCTGAGGAGTGGTAAGCACCTTGAACGGCGGGGAAAACAGCTTGCCAGTGGTTTCATCAATGATCACCAGCGAAAGGCAGTCAGAGCCGCAGTCCCATTGCGCGATGGTGTAATGTCCGGCAAAGTTTGCGCCCTTGGCGGCAGCCTCAGTGATCGCGGTGCGGAATTCAAGATGCTGCTTTTCCACAATATGCGGCCGGGCCGGCGTGCCCCGGAAGACATTGCTTACCGCATAATCGTCAAAATTGAAATCCCACGAGTTTTCCTCTTGCGCGGCGGCAAAGACACAGAACAGGCACACAATGGGTAACACAAACTTCGGGAACATAGGGCGGATTATATCCCGAGTAGCCGGACGGCTCCATTAAGAACAGCCGCGCGATTTACCAGTGGCCGTGCGAACTGGTCGCAAGCGGACGAAGCTCCGCTTACAGCCCTGCCACAATCTCCTGCAACCTTCTCGCGATCGCTTCCGCGTCATCTTCGGCGTTGAATCTTACCGGCTCGCCGATTCTCACTTGCACCGCTCCCGGCGGAACGTAATGCTTCTTTGCGATCTTGAAAGGGAACAGCCCATCAATGCGCATGGGAACCACTGGCAGGTTCAGGTGGGTTGCCAGTAATCCAATTCCGCTTTTGAAGGGCGACATCTCTCCGGTTTCCGTGCGCCGGCCTTCAGGAAAAATGACAACACTGAATCCTTTGTCCGCCAGCTCGCCGGCGAAGCGGAAGCTCTCGCGATATTTGGCCTGCTGCGGCAGCGAGAACACGTTGAAAAAAATCGCGATCAGGAAGTAGTCCATCTGCTGGCGCAAGCGCTCAAGCAGTGGCAATTCCTTTGCCGGATATCGCATCGCGCGCAGCATCTCGCCTTGCATGGCCACAGCCAGGCGGTTGCGGAAACGCGCCGGCATGGCGGCCGTCAGATAACCGATGTCAATCTGCGTGATGTGGTTGGAGACGATCAGCGCCGGCGCCGGCAACCCGCGCAGCTTCTCCCGGCCAATGATTTTAGGGCGTCCCATCAGCATGAGGTAAGGCCAGGTCACGCCATACCACGCCGCCAGCCTGAGCCATGTAACCGGCCAGCGCTGCGCCCATCGTGGATAGGGATATTCCGCCCTCTCCCGCTTGGGCTCCGCGCCCGAGCGCTTCAGCAGGTTTTCCAGGTCGGCCACGGTGTTGATCCGCGATACGTCGCGATCGCTCAAATCCACCTGATAGCGGTTTTCGAGTGCCGCCATCAACTCCACACGATCGAGC